>CAZFQP010000008.1:0-32665 GCA_964520505.1 uncultured Candidatus Saccharibacteria bacterium
TTCTGGTAATAACTTCCGGCGCTTTAATTTCCAATAATTTCTTTAAGCGATTATTGCGGTTAATTACGCGGCGATACAGATCGTTTAAATCGGATGCGGCGAAACGCCCTCCGTCTAACTGCACCATCGGACGCAAATCCGGCGGGATAACAGGCAAACTGGTAATTAACATCCACTCCGGACGAAGTCCGGAATTAATTAAAGACTTAATTAATTTTAAGCGCTTAAGCAATTTGCGTTGTGCCTGGCCTTCGGTGTTCGGCAACTGGGTATTTAAATCCGCGGCCAACTGTTCCAAATTCACTTCTTCCAATAAACCCTTTAAGGCTTCAGCACCAATACCGGCGGTAAACACCGGACCATACTTTAAAGACAAATCGCGATACTGCAATTCAGAAATAATTTGATATTTTTTTATGGACTTCAGCTCGGACTTAGCCTGATCACGAATGCTTTCTAAACCGTCCAACTCTTTGCTCCAAGCGTCTTTGAGCCTGGTGGTTTCAGCATCAATTTCCGCGTCCAAAACATCCTTGTCCTTGCTCGCGCCTTTTTGCTGCATGCTTGAGCGGGATTTGGCAATTAAAGTTTCATACTTGTCTTCAATTTCTTTTTTCTTAGATTTAAATTCGCGTTCAATCTGCTCCACGGTAGCTAGTCTGGCTTCTTCGTCTACGCTGGAAATAATGTAAGCGGCAAAGTAAACAACTTTTTCCAGCTCCATTACCCCTAAGTCCAAAATTAAACCTAATCGTGAAGGCACGCCGCGCAAAAACCAAATATGCGCCACCGGCACGGAAAGTTTAATGTGTCCCATGCGTTCACGACGCACGGAAGACTTAGTAACTTCTACGCCGCATTTGTCGCAAACAATTCCTTTATAGCGAATACGTTTGTACTTGCCGCAATAGCATTCCCAATCTTTAATCGGACCAAAAATCTTTTCGTCGAACAAGCCGTCCTTTTCCGGACGCTGAGTGCGATAATTTATAGTTTCCGGTTTGGTAACTTCGCCATGAGACCATTCTAAAATAGTCTCCGGGGAAGCCAGCTTTAGCCGTACACCTTTGAAATCTTCTGTTTGGGTTAACATGATAGAAAGTTTAAAATTTAAAAATCAAAGTTTAAAATTTAAGTTTTTGCTTCACAAATATCTATTTTATAGCTGCCGCGCAGCGGCTCCATAATTTTCCATTTTGATATTTGCCTTTTGCATTACTTGGATTTTTTTTCTTTCTTCGGCTTCTTTTTTATTTCATCTTCAAACAAAGAAGAATCCGGTACGGTTGGCGGCATAATTGCCGCAGCCGGGACGACTACTTCCGGCTCTTCCGCGGCACTGCTAACCTCGCCATCGCGACCTAACAGTTCCACGTCCAAACACAAACTTTGTAATTCTTTAACCAACACACGGAAACTTTCCGGGACGTTGGGTTTTTTAATAGTTTCGCCCTTGACTATGGCTTCGTATGTTTTGCTTCTACCTACCACGTCGTCGGACTTGATGGTTAACATTTCCTGCAAAGTATGAGCCGCGCCGTAACCTTCCAAAGCCCAAACTTCCATTTCTCCAAAACGCTGTCCGCCGAACTGGGCTTTTCCACCCAAAGGTTGTTGGGTAATTAAGCTGTATGGTCCGGTGCTGCGGGCGTGCATCTTATCGTCTACCAAATGGTGAAGTTTTAAGAAATACATAACACCCACGGTAACTTTTTCGTCAAAGGCTTCGCCGGTCTTGCCATCATACAAAACTACCTTGCCGTCTTCCGGCATGCCGGCTTTGCGCAATTCTTCTTTAATCTTATGTTCCGGCACTCCGTCCAAAACCGGGGTAGCAACTTTATAGCCAAGTTTGTAAGCGGCCAAGCCCAAATGGGTTTCTAAAATCTGTCCCAAGTTCATACGGGACACAACGCCCAAAGGATTTAAAATAATATCTACCGGGGTTCCGTCGGCCATAAAAGGCAAATCTTCCACGGGAATGATTTTGGAAATAACACCTTTGTTTCCGTGGCGTCCGGCCATTTTGTCTCCAACTTGGATTTTGCGCAAAACCGCAACCGAGACTTGAATGCTGCGAATCACGCCGGAAGGCAACTTGTCGCCGGCCTGGCGAGAAAACTCGCGGATGTTTACCACTTTTCCGTATTCACCGTGAGGCAATGTTAAAGAGGTATCTTTAACGTCGCGAGATTTTTCACCGAAAATTACCCGCAAAAGTTTTTCTTCCGCGGTTAAATCTGTCTCCCCTTTTGGCGTAATTTTGCCAACTAAAATATCGCCGGCCTTAACCTGGGCACCAATGCGAATCACGCCGGTTTCGTCTAAATCTTTTAATTTTTCATCACCAACATTCGGAATATCTCGAGTCACTTGTTCCGGGCCGAGTTTGGTATCGCGCACGTCAATTTTAAAATCGTCTATGTGAATAGAGGAATAACGGTCGGCCTGAACAACGCGTTCGGAAACCAAAATAGCGTCTTCATAGTTGCCGCCTTCCCATGACATAAAGGCCACCAGGACATTTTGTCCCAAAGCCAATTCGCCGCCCTGAGTGGAAGCACCGTCGGCTAAAAGATCGCCTTTTTTAACTTCCTGTCCTTTACTGACGCGCGGGATCTGGTTAATGGAAGTAGCAGAGTTGGTGCGCAAAAACTTAAGCAAAGGATATTCTTTCTTTTTGCCTTTTTCGCCGACCACAATAATTTTTTCACCGGTCACCGAAGTTACCGTGCCGTCCTCTTCGGACAAAATTACAGTACCGCTGTCGCTGGCGCTCTTTTTTTCCATACCTGTACCAACTAACGGGGCATCGGGCTTAATACAGGACACAGCCTGACGTTGCATGTTGCTACCCATTAACGCGCGGTTAGCATCGTCGTGTTCCAAAAACGGAATTAACGAAGTCGTCACGGAAATAATTTGTTTAGGCGACACGTCGAGCGCGTCTATATCGTCTGTCGCGGCAATAGAAGGAACGTTATGAACTCTCACGCTGGAACGCTGATCAACAAAATAATTTTGATCGTTTATGGCAATATTGCTTTGACCAATGGTCAGCAGTTCTTCTTCAAACGCGTCCATGTAGGAAATTTCTTTGGTCACGCGAGGCTTAATACGCAATTCCAAAAGCTGGGTGTGTTTGGCTAAATCTTTGGCCGCACTGCTGGAAATTTCCTTACCGGCTTCCACCACCACTTTGCCTTCGTGATTTTTTAAATCAAACAAGGCAATCTCGCCAACTGCGTCTTTGCCGTCATTTTTAGCAAACTTTTTTACCATACGGTAAGGAGTTTCTATAAAACCAAAGTCATTCACCCGGGCATAGGTGGCCAAGTGGGCTACAAGTCCAATGTTAGGACCTTCTGGAGTGGTAATCGGACATAAGCGGCCATAGTGGCTGCGGTGCACATCGCGCACTTCAAAACCGGCGCGTTCGCGGGAAAGACCCCCGGGACCCATAGCGGACAAGCGGCGCTTGTGTTCCAATTCGGCTAGCGGGTTGGTCTGGTCCATAAACTGTGACAACTGCGAGGAAGAAAAGAACTCTTGCATAGTCGCTACCACCGGACGGACGTGAATTAACTGAGCCGGGGTGACGGTGTCCAAGTCAGCCAAGGACATACGATCTTTGGCAATTCTGGCCATACGGGAAAGTCCGACACGAAAACGAGTCTGAATTAATTCGCCTACTGCTCTTACGCGACGGTTGGCTAAGTGGTCAATATCATCGGCCGGTTCCTGTGTGTTGTTTAAACGAATAACTTCGCGTACGACTTTAATTAAATCTTCCAAAGTTAATAACGGGTCGCTGCTATTTTCTACGTGTAAGCGTTGGTTAAATTTATAACGTCCGACATCGGAAAAATCATAACGCTCTATATTAAAGAACATACCGGAGATTAAAGATTTGGCGTTGTCCACTGTGGCCAAATCGCCGGGACGAATTCTTTTATAAACTTCCTTAAAACCTTCGTCGGCATTAGTGGAAGCATCTTTGTCCAAAGTGTTTTGAATATATTTTGTATCCGGGTCGGTGTCTATGTCTTTAAAAGCCGCTAAAATTTGTTCGTTAGAAGACAAACCAAAAACCCGCAATAGCGCGGTAATTGGAATTCTGCGCTTGCGGTCAATTTTTACACCCAACACACCGGCGGCGTCGGTATCTAGCTCCAACCAGGCACCACGATTAGGAATAATTTTCGCGCCATAATATTGTTTGCCGCGAATATTTTCCACGGTGAAAAATACGCCGGGAGATTTAATCAGTTGATTAACTACCACGCGCTCTACTCCATTGATAATAAATGTTCCTCGGGGAGTCATTAACGGAAAATCACCAAAGTAGACATCTTGGGTTTTGGTTTTACCGGTGACTTTGTTGACCAACTTGGCCGACACATACAATGGCGCCTCAAAAGTTGTATTGCGTTCGCGCGAAGTAAACTCGTCATACTTCGGCTTGTCAAAAAAATGTTCGCCGAAATTCAGTTCCAAATTTTTGCCGGTAAAATCGCGAATCGGATTTACTTCACCAAGCAAAGCCTTTAAGCCTTTTTCTACGAACCAGCGATATGAGTTTAACTGAACTTCAATCAAGTTCGGTAACAATGCGGTTTCGTGGCCTGCGGTAAAAAATTTCCGCGGCGCAAAAACATCTCTGGCCCGGGCTGCCGCCTCAGGAGAGATTTGGGGTTTGGGTTTATTCGCCATTAAATATCTGTCTTTCGGCCAAAAAACGCACTTTTTGGCTTATTTAAGATTAAATATTTTATGCCTAACCAATGTAAATAATTTAAAGATTTTTCAAATTTGAAAAATCTAAAAAAATGAATATTTTACACCCTCTATCTGCCCAAAATCATGTGATGAAGAGCGCAAAACATTGCCTTTTTCCATTTACCACCTCAAATATTGTTTTTTGCGTACTTTTTAAATTTTTTTCCGCTTAATTAAAAGCAAAAAATATTTTAACCACGCAAAAACTTTTTGTGGGGGTATGCAAAAAAGGCCGATCCACAAAGGTTTATTAGCTTATATAATTGTGCGTATTTGGATTGTAGCAGTCAAGGAGAATTTGTCAAGTCCCTAACAGTTATCCCCAATTGGGGATAGCAATATATAGCTATATTAGCATAAAAATCAGCAAATTACCAGTTTTATAATTAATGATGTTATAATGCCTTTATGGAAAATGTCATAGAAATTCACAATTTAACCAAAATCTTCCCAAAAAAAGGAAAAAACAGCCAAGATGTTGTGGCGGTTAACGGCATTTCTTTTGCCGTGCAAAAGGGCGAAATTTTTGGCCTGTTGGGTCCGAATGGTGCTGGTAAAACCACCACTTTGGAAATAATAGAAGGGTTAACTACCCAAACCTCGGGCAGTGTTACGGTTTTAGCTTTAGACAATGTCCGGGAAAATGACCAAATAAAAAAACGCATCGGCATTCAGCTTCAATCCAGCCAATATCTCCACCATTTAACTTTAGGAGAGCTGCTCGATTTGTTCGGCTCACTTTACGGGCAAAAATCCAAGCGCCGAGAACTTTTGGAACTGGTAAACCTATTAGACAAAGAGCAGGCCGAAGTCAAAGATCTTTCCGGCGGACAAAAACAGCGTTTTACTATTGCCACTTCCTTAGTCCACAGTCCCGAAATATTATTTTTAGACGAACCAACCACGGGTCTAGATCCCAAAGCCCGCCGCGATCTCTGGCAATTAATAAAAACCTTAAACCACAACGGCCTGACCATAGTTCTAACCACTCACTTTATGGACGAGGCGGAATTTTTATGCCATCGCGTGGGAATTATGGACAGCGGCAAACTTTTGGAAATAGACGAACCAAAAAAACTTATTGACCGACTGTCCGACACCACTCAAATTTCTTTTTTTACCGAAAACAAAATAGATTCCAATATTTTCCGCGACATTCCGGAAATAAAAAAGATCCACGCCGACTTTCCCAAAACGATTCTGGAAATAACTTCCCTGGACAAAATTTCCGCCGTGGTTAATTTGCTAAAATCGCAGCACATAATTTTTTACGGCTTTACCGTAAAAACCGCGACCTTAGAAGATGTCTATTTAGATTTAACCGGAAAAGAATTTGAAGAATAATTAAACCGATCCGAATACAACGAATTATATCCGAATGCCCCGAACCTGCCTGCCCTGCCTACCGAACAGGCAGGCGGCAGGCAGGTGGGACCAATTAGGATAATTCGGATGGTATTCGTAGATTAGGATCGCTACTATGAATTCGTTTTATCAGCTTTTCAAAGCCAACTTTAAAATGTTCTTTCGCGAGAAAGAAGGGTTTTACTGGACCGTACTTATGCCTGCGTTTATTTATATTGCCTTGTCGGTCTTACCCATTGGCAAATTTACCGGCACTCAAATAAAATATTCCAACTACGTCTTACCGGGAATTATTGCTATGACTATTATGCAAGGCGGAATTTATGGGCTGGCTTACTGGATGGTGGACTTAAAATCTCGCGGCATCATAAAACGCCTTATGGCTACCCCTATAAAGCAGTGGCAGCTGGCTTTAAGCTTAATTAGTGCCAGGCTAGTAATCGTAATTGCCCAAACAATTATTTTAACTCTGCTCGGGGTTTTTGTTTTCCACGCCAGTTTCTTTGGCAATATTCTTTCTTCGCTAATTTTAGTTTTGCTTGGCGGAGCCATTTTCTTGTGCTTAGGGTTGATTATCTCCAGCTTTGCCAAAAGCTACGACACCGCCGCGCCGATTACCTCTGCTGTGGGTTTGCCCTTAACTTTCCTGGGCGATATTTTTTATCCGATTAACTCCCTACCTCACGGACTACAGCTGTTCGCCAAAATTCTGCCCATTACTTACCTGGCTGACGGGTTGCGCCAATCCTACCTTTATCCTTTTGATTTTAATAAAATTGGTTTTGATATTTTAATGCTCAGCGTTTGGCTAATTGCCATTCTCCTGGTGACGGTGAGGGTTTTTAAACTTAAAGAATAGTTTCCGCAGATACGCGGATAGTTGCAGATAACGTAGATAAAAAACATCCCGATCATATCGGGATGTTTTTGTTTATCAGCGTTATCTGTTTTTAATCCGCGCATCTGCGGTCTTAAACTTGTCTGCGCTTAAAAATTTAACCGGTACTCCCCACGCCAAACTCAACGCCTGGCCAATGGTTACGCCAACCCTGGTGCCGGTATAGCTGCCCGGCCCTTTATTTACATTGACCTTCTTTATTGGACTCCTCTTCTCCTGGCGAGGAGAAGAGGAAGGGAGATGAGGTTGAACCCCCAACTCCTTTAAAAACTCTTCCAATTTTTGCAAAGTCTCATGGCTTTTATGCGAATCAATTTTAAAAATCTTCCGGCGTATCTCCCCTTCGCTTGATAAACCAAAAGTAATTTTATTAAAATCCGTAGTATCGATAAATAAAATATATCCTTTATCTTTCATCTTTTATCCTTTACTTTTCAAAGTTTCCCTTACCACTTCCCTGTCATCCCAGTCAATTCGTTTATTCCCAGGCAGAACCAAAAACTGCTCACTTCCCTTGCCGGTAATTAGTACCAAATCTCCAACAGCCGCGATTGACAATGCATATTTAATCGCTTCCCGCCTGTCTAAAATTTTCCTAACTTCCGACTTCCGACTTCCGACTTCCGACTTTATTCCGGCTTCAATATCCTTAGCAATTTTTTCCGGATCAGAATCGTAAACATCGTCATTGGTAATAATAATTTTGTTAGCATACTTGGCACTGGTCTGGCCGAATAAAAAACGTTTTTTATTGTCACGATGTCCTCCGGTTGAACCAAACACGTGAATCAACTGTTTGTGAGGCAATACATTGGCGGCCTCTAGCGCGGCGGCAAAGCTTGCCGGTTCGCAACCATAATCTATAATCACCCGAAACCCTTTTGCATTTTCTATTTCCTCCATCCGCCCGGGTATAACCTTAAATTCATTTAAAGCTTTAACCGCTACCGGCAAACCCACACCCAAACTTTCTGCCGTTGCCACAGCCAATGCGGCGTTATGTTTATTGAATTCCCCTAAAAGACGGACGTTAAAACTCTGGCCCCCTAATTCAAATCCGTTCTTTGTCATTGTAGCCTGATAAACTTTCTGCAACTTCGCCAAAGTCTTCCCGCTAAAACTGACTCCGATTTTCTGGGCGGCTGGAAAGCCTAAAAAGAATTCCGCCGAAGGGTCGTCCAAATTTACCAGAATAGTTTTTTTTGCCACGCCGGTTTGAGAAACTCCGAGCGCCGAAAATAATTTCCCCTTGGCTGCTTTGTAATTTTCCCAGCTACCGTGAGCTTTAATATGCGCCTCGCTTAAATTAGTAAAAAGCGCATAATCAAAATCTATTCCTAAGTGGCGATTTTGTGCCAAGCCCTCAGAAGTACACTCCACCACTGCAAATTTGCAATCATGTTTTACCATGGCACGAAGCTGTTTTTGCAGCAGCCAGCCGCCAGGCATAGACAGTCCGTGCTTGTTTAGCTGCTCGTGCTCGCCGTTAAAAAAACTGACAGTGGTAATATACCCGCACTTTTTGCCGGCCGTGTTCAAAATTTTGGCCAGCAGATGAGTGGTGGTAGATTTGCCGGCCGTGCCGGTAATACCAATAACGGTTAAATTTTTACTCGGCTCGTCAAAATAATAATCCGCCAATAAAGCTATCCCGCCATGATACCAGGGACGCAATAAATTAATAAGCCAGGTGGGTAATAAAAACTTAATTAGTTCCATACCTGTATTTTATACTAAAATCATAAATAGCCAAAGAGCTAAATTTGCTCTATAATATAGAAAAGTTTCTCGTTAAGATACAAAATTACATTTTCCATAATCCGCCGTAGCCATATGGAACCAGCCAACAAACAAAAAAATGAAATTTCAATTTCTGCTTCTGATTTAAAATATCAAACTTCAGATCAAGACTGGGGTATTACCGCCCTCTATGAAGGATACCTGTTATATTTTAGCGGGGTTTTTAACAAATCCCGTGTCTACAAAGAAAATTTCTACCGCCTGCTACCATTCTTAAAAAAACCGGCAGCCGCAAAACCTAAAGGAAGCCTGGCCAGCGTAGATATTTACAGTATGTTTAGCCGCAGTGGGCAAAGAGCTTGGAATCGAGCATTTATAACCACCGCCAAAAGAAAAACTCCGGTTGGTGTGGAAGATTTATTTCTAGCCCTACTAAAGGAAAGCTCGGTAAAAAATTTACTGCATAGATTAAAGGTCAGCACCACATCAGCCGAAATATTTTTAAAGAATTATCTAAAACTAACCCACCAACCCAGCGCCACTACTATTCAAAAAATTCCTTTTGAAGCCTTTAATTTGGCAATGGAACTGCATAATCATAAAATCGGCAGTTTAATGTTGCTTGGCGCCCTACTTAAACATACACCCCAAGACAACATCCTCCAGGCTATTTTTACCAACATTGGTTTAACTTTAGAAAAATTGGAAATCTTTTCCGTTTGGACATTAAATTTAGACTTTGATTTCCCCGAACAGTCCCAAGCATCCCAGCTTTTGTATTGTTGTAGACAAAGCCAATTTTTGGAAGATAAATTCGGTTACTACTTTGAATTACCAGCCATTGAAGCCGCAGTGGAATTGGCTGGTAATTATTATAAAGATATGAGACACTATAAAGCCCTACAATATTTAGTTAAAGCCGGTGTTTTGGCGATAGCTTCAGGACAAAAAATTATTTCCGCCAAATTCGTCCGCCAGGCAGCAACAGCAAACAAATAACTAAGATAGGCATCATCTCAGCTTACAAATTTAAATAGCACGATTTTAACGGCCGTTAAAATCGTGCTATTTAAATAATTTGCGGACAAAGCGGAATAACTTATACCACCAATACCACTGTGGACGAAGCACCGTGTCATATGCTCCAGCATATTCTTTAAGGCCGAGGTGAAGTTCTGTCTGCGGCGCGAAACCGAATTTAAATCTGACAAACCCGGCAGTTTGGCCGGAGGATGTTTCTACTCCCCAAAAATCATAAGAACTCAAACCCGCGGCCTTAGCATCTTGTATCGCCCTCCAGTGCAATAAATAAGGAGCCATAATATTTTTATGCTCATCGCTGGAACCGCCAAATAAAAAGACTCGCACACTCCCAAAATCCACCATTATAGCCGAGGCTAATAATTTATTTTGAAAAATAGCTTTATAAATATGCAGGCTCAAATCCGTACGATTTTGTACGGCAAAAAAATCAACCAGCCTTTCATAATACCCTGCCGAATGTCCTTTATAACCCTGCCGAGCGGCTGTTTCTACAATTAAACCGGCGGCTTCTTTGGCAAACAATCCGTGGCCAACCGTAATATCAAACTCGTCTTTTATTTCCACTCCGCGCTTTTGCGCTAAGCGAATATTGTAGCGCGTTTTATAATGCATTTGCCCCAGCAACTCCTCTGCCGACTTGCTCAAATTTATAATTAAAGTTTTCCCGGGCTGAATATTTGGGGACTTCGTGAAGGATAAATCCTGCCTGTCCGGCAGGCAGGGATCAAGGATCAAAGATAAATCTTTCGGTTCAACTCTTATAAAAATCGCTTCGGGAAATTGTTTTTGAATTTCTTTTTTGAAATTTGAAATTTTAAATTTAAAATTTTCTCCTACGGATAAAACGGGGCCATACGGCGCATACAAATAATACTTTCCGAGCGGTAGCGGCATTTTTATAAACTGAATAGAGCCGATCTTTTTTTGGGCTTCGTCCAGCAGCCAATATCTAAAAACTCCACGACCTAAAGATTCCTGCCACTGACCCCACTCCCAAGATTGCAAAAAAGAACCGGTTGTCGAAGCAACGACAAACTGGTTATAGTCCTGCTTATTTTTCTCAGCTAACTCTATTAGATTCATAAATGCCTAATATCAAATGCCAAACTTTTGACATTCATTTGAAATTGGAAATTTGAAATTGGAAATTGATTTTTAGGTTTTGCCTAAAAATTTTAATGCTTGTTTAATCTGCTCACCTTGGTTAACGGACGAATCAACTTTACTAATTACTTCCCGAACTTCCCTGCTGTTATAACCCAAAGCCAGTAATGCATCAAAAACCTCACTGGAAATATTTCCCGCGCCGCTTTCCAAAACCCCCATCTTATTCTTTAATTCAACAATAATTTTTTCCGCGGTCTTGGTGCCAATTCCTGAAATCCGTTTAAACATCCCCGCATCCTGACTGGCTATGGCCTGACGCACCGCCTCGACATGGGCGGCCGACAAAATTGCCAGTGCCACTTTTGGCCCCACGCCGGAAACGGTAATTAGCAATTCAAAAAACTGTAAAGTATTAAAATCAGGAAGGCCAAATAAGGACTGTCCGTCGTCGCTGGTCTTATGGTATATATATAATTTTATCTGGTCGCCTAATCCCTGTTGCAACACTTCCGGCGTCACAAAAACTTTGTAACCAATTCCCTGGTTTTCCAAAATAATGTATGTTGTCCCTTTGTCTAAAATTCGCCCTTGTAAATATGCAATCATAATAAAGTAATTAGTCTTTCTACATTTTAGCATCATTGTTGTAGTCTTGACAAAAGAGGCATCAATAGGTATAGTATCTCTACTTATACGAGATGATGACGCTCGTATTCTGAGCGGCCGGTGAAGCCGCTTAGACGGGCACACTTCCCATCCAGGATCTTGTGTCCCGCAATCATAAGGGGGGTTAATAATAATTTTATAAGTTCGGCAACGGCGCCATTTTGGCGATTTTAAGAAAGGCGGTCTCTCCGAGCCGCTCATCTTCCGTTGCCGCTAGCGGGCGGCCCCTTCGAAGCTTGGTGCTTTACCCCATAGCTTTGTCGCCGACAGTCAAAGGCGACTACCGCCCGCAAAGTCTCTAGCGGGTCATTCTCCCGCGTGTCTAAGGACGGACGAGCAACCTCCTCCTCCGGCTGGACTGTTGTCGCCAGCATAGCTGGCTCGTCCGTCCACGGGTTTTTGTCTGAGCTTATAATTGACTATTGTTGTCAGCCGGCTTTTTTGGGAGGAAGCCGGCCTCTTTTTTTTGTCTGAATTTGATGTTAAGCTTAAATTATATGAATGCATTTAAATTACAATCCAATTTCAAACCAGCAGGCGACCAACCCAAGGCTATTGCCGGTTTGCTAAAAAGTTTAAAGGCCAAAAATCGCTATCAAACCCTGCTTGGAGTTACCGGCAGCGGCAAGACTTTTACTATGGCCAATATTATAGAGAAAATAAACAAGCCAACGCTAATTATCTCCCACAACAAAACTTTGGCTGCCCAGCTGGCCGCGGAATTCCAGGATTTTTTCCCTGACAACGCCGTTCATTATTTTGTTTCCTATTACGATTACTACCAACCGGAAGCATATATCCCGCGCTCCGACACTTACATAGAAAAGGAAACACAAATTAATGAAGAAATTGACCGCCTGCGCAACGCCGCCACCCAAAGTCTGCTTTCGCGCAAGGACGTGCTAATTGTCGCTTCAGTCTCCTGCATTTACGGCCTTGGCGACCCGGCTAACTATTTAGACCTGGCGTTAAAAGTTAAACAAGGAGAAAAACTTAAACGCGACAAACTGCTTCGCAGGCTAACTGATTTGCAATATCACCGCAACAACACCGAACTGGTGCGCGGCACCTTTCGCAGCCACGGCGATGTGGTAGAAATTATTCTTTCTTCCGAAGATACCATTATTCGAATGGATTTTTTTGGTGACACTCTGGAAAATATTGAAAGACTGGAAGCGGTGTCCGGACATAAACTTGAAGACTTAAACGAATTTACAATTTTCCCGGCCAAACATTTTGTTACTCCGGAAGACCGGTTAAAACTAGCGGTCGACGACATTCGCGCCGAACTGACCGACAGATTAAAAGAATTAAAAAATGCCGGCAAAATATTGGAAGCAGCAAGACTGGAACAAAGAACCAATTTCGATTTGGAGATGCTTACCAACACAGGTTTTGTCTCAGGCATAGAAAATTATTCCCGGGTTATTGAAGGCCGGCCGGCCGGCAGCCCGCCCTCCACATTAATAGATTATTTTCCCGACGACTTCTTGTTATTTATAGACGAATCCCACCAAACCATTCCGCAAATCGGGGCAATGTATGAAGGAGACCGTAGCCGCAAAACCACTTTAATAGATTACGGTTTTCGCCTGCCCTCGGCCTTAGACAACCGTCCGCTAAAATTTGACGAGTTTATAGAAAAAATCGATCAAACTATTTTTGTTTCCGCCACCCCCTCCGCATTTGAAATTGAAAAAAGTTTGAGTCAAGGATTAAAGATAAAGGATAAAAGATTAAGCACCCCTACTGTTGTTGAACAGTTAATCCGCCCAACCGGATTGCTTGACCCAACCATTGAAATCAAACCGATTAAGAACCAAGTTGATGATTTAATAGAACGAATTAAAGCCACTACCAAAAAAGGCCAACGCGCGCTGGTGGCCACATTAACCAAAAGAATGGCCGAAGAACTTACCGAATACTTAAAGGAGGACGGCATAAAAGTTCAATATCTCCATTCCGACGTAGACACCTTTGACCGTTTGGAAATTTTGCGCGATTTGCGTCTTGGGGTCTTTGATGTACTTGTTGGAATAAATTTACTGCGTGAAGGTTTGGATTTACCGGAAGTTTCACTGGTGGCAATTTTAGACGCGGACAAAGAAGGTTTCTTGCGCTCCGAAACATTCTTTATGCAAATGATGGGACGCGCCGCCCGCCACGTGGAAGGGCATGTGGTAATGTATGCTGACAGAATAACCGGTTCAATGAAAGCGGCCATAGATGAAACCACCCGCCGCCGCCAGATCCAGGAAGACTACAACAAAGAGCACAACATTACTCCTCAAACTATTATTAAAGCTATTCGCGATTCCCGCCTGGCCGGACAAAAAGTTGTTGAGGAAGATGAAGAGATGCGAAAAGTTGATCCGACCAAAATGACCCCGGAAGAAATAAAATTCTATCTGGATGAGCTAAATGAACAAATGGATTTAGCGGCACAAAATTTGGAATTCGAACTCGCCGGCAGGCTCAGGGATAAAATCTATGAAATTGAAAAGATTAAATCCCTGAATAAAAAGAAAAAATAATATCCCAAACCAACTAGAGGGGCACCCTCTTGCACTGCGAGAGGGTGCCCCTCTATATTTATTTATTCTAAAAATAAATTTTGCAAATCTTTCTTTTCTTTTATCTTTAAATAACTACCATCAACAAAGTCAGCATAAGCCTCTGAATCCTTAAAACTATTTAGAATAATATTTTTATCGCACAAAATTCCACCTCTCTGTCCGACATAATCTGGATAACTGCTAAATTTCCAATTCAATAAATTATCGACAAGTTCGGCAATTTTTGGGTTTTGATGTATATAGGCCGAAAGCCATAATAAATATGAATCGTTTTGTATGGAGATAGCTTTAAATTGATCCTGAAATACATGTCCGGTATGTTCGTATTTTTTATTAAAATATATTGAGTAACCCGTGCAAACTTTCAATAAAAGTTTTCCTACTGGCAATTGTGCATTTTGTTTTATAAGCCAATGGAAGTGATTTGGCATTAAACAATAACTAACCAAACTAAAGGCGCCCTCTGGCAACAATTTTCTTTTATACATTCTTGGTGCAAGAGGGGCACCCTCTTGCAGACCGGGAAAAAGATTCTCCTTCATTCGGCGCAAGAAGAATAAATAGTCATTCTCGTCTAAAAAAATATCCTGTTTACCGTTACCACGATTGTAAACATGGTAGTAGCCGCCGGAAACAAAAATTTTATAATCTCTATTTCGCATATGCAAGAGGGTGCCCCTCTAGTTCTTATTTTTTTATTGCTTCTTCATAAGGCATCGCCGCATTCCAGGCAAATTCGTATAAAGTTTTTAGCGATTTATAAACACCATCGCTTTGTACCAGCACGGCATAGACCAAAGGATTAAATGCAAAAAATGCCACCTGTCCGTCGAACAAACAATTGTCCGTAAAAAATTCTCCTATCCCTTCTGCAAACCTCTGCTGGAAAAACTCATTATGCTTCATAGTTTTGGCGTAAGCAATATCGCTCGGGCTCATAGTTAACAGCTCCCGGACGCGAGCCTTGCCTTGCATGGCTTTTTCATTTAACTTTTTTGGGAAATCCGGGAACATAGACAAAATATCTTTTATGGTGGAAAAAAACGCCACGTCGTTAGACAAATAAATTTTTTCATACAAACCATAAACCGCTTCCCGTCCTTCAAAAAATTGGACTTGCGGTTTTTCTTTTTTGGAAGCGTCGGAGTAAAGCGCTTCCAGGTTCGGCAAAAATCTTTTGTATAATTCTTTTTTCTGCTCCAGCTCGCCCAGCAGTTTCCCCGGATCAGCCGCTACAAATAATTTTCTATCCCCTTCCGGGACAATAGAGACCAGCCCTCTGGCCTGTAAATTTTCCAATACCACATAAGCTATTGGCCGTTTTATTCCGGCCTTAGGAGCAATACGATAAGCAGTAGCCGGCCCCAATTCCAACATAGCCAAATAAACCTTGGCTTCTTTTTCACTTAAACCTGATTTAGTTAATACCTCTGAAAGCTCCATAAAGTCTTTTTACCATTCCGATCCCAATTTATTGGGAGAGGAATCCCTTAATAATTGATTCACAAGGGATCCTTCTCCGCCATAGGCGGATCAGGATGGAATAAAATAAGCATATACTAACTTAATATTTTAGTCAATAATTTTGACTATTATTTTTATATATGAAATTCCCTTATAAATATAACATAAATTGATATTTTAATAGTCTACAGGATTGACTATAGTTAATTTTTGTGTTATATTTATTGGTTAAAAACAAAAACCAGTCCGGGAGCCATGGGGACAATAAATCCGCGGTGACACTCTGGCAAGAGTTGCTAAATATGCACCACTTACCTTAAGGAGGGTAATATGCTGAACAAAAAATGGACTCAGATATTTATTAAAGACTCTTTTTCAGGATCTTCCGGGATCGCTTGTCCTTTACCAGGCGGCTGGGATCTCAGCACGGGCAATATTACCAGCCTTCTAATCCAATACGGAAGCGCGAAATACGATACCGTGAAGCAGTTAGCACCGAACCTTTGGATAGCCTATTGGCACGATTCCGAGGGGAAATCGGTTCCTGAAGGTTGGATGAATCATTGCTATACAATCCATGCCCTGGAAATGGCAGGCTAGTCCGCAACGACAACCAGCTCTTGTGGGCAGCTACCAAGTTCCACTCTGGTGTGGCTTACCATAAAAAGCCATTACGGGGAACATCACACTTGTTCCCCTCCCTTTTCCAGCTTGCGATGATTCGCGAGTTGAAAATTGGAAAAAAGTCTTAGGAGGACTATTACAATGAAAGTTTCTACGTTTCGTGCGGAAGTTTTGTTGCGAGCAATCGCGATCGTTCTGGCGCTGATAATCATTGGCGCGCTTAAGACCGCTTGCGGCCAGACGATGGTCACGGCGGAAACTTTGGGCAAAGGCAAGGTTTCGTACTTTGCCGCAACCAACGCCCTTGTTGTAAAAGACTTTACCACCTTATCCCTTTCAATGGGGCAAGTGTGGTATGGCCTAAACAACAAAATGGACATCTTCGCTGGCGTCAGCGATACCGCGGTGTTCGGCAAACACCAACTTGCAATGATGACAGGCGGAAACATCAACTTGCTTAAAAGCAAGGCAGTAAGCATTTCCTCCTTCCACACGCTGTCCATTCCCATGAACCGATGCGCTGATGGAAGCCCGGTGTGGTTTGCCTCGATAGTTGCCAGCAGGAACATTGGCAAAGTAGTCGGTTATACCGGTTACTCGGCAAACGTGCCCTTAGGCAACAGCGCGGACAAACTTTTTACCTCGGCGAATGTGACGCACAACATTCCCATAGGACTAGCCATCCCCAAAGGCAAATGGATGTTGTTTGTCGAATACAACTTCGGCAAAACAACCCAAGCCGCGGGAGTTGGCATCTCTTGGACCCCTTAAACCAGGCACACTGGTTTATCGGGTCCTTTTTCATTGTGCCCTGTCAACCCATATTACCCTTGACACGGAACACAAAAATTAATAAAATATTTACTGAAAATCCGCTTTTGTTAGCGGATTTTTCAAATGCAATCATGCTAAGGAGGCAAGATGTATAAGATTGTTTTTATTCTGGTGTTGATGGTGCCATCAGCGCTTTTGGCCGAAGACCATTCGACACGGACCAAAGTTGGCGTTTCAACCGAAGCTGTGTTTTCCGAGCCCTACAAACGGGCTTCGATTTCAGTTGATGTAAAAAACTGGGTGCTCACACCAGGTTATGCCACATCCGAAGACCGCAGGTTCGGCTTTGTGGTTCTCGGCTACCGCTTCAAGCGGGAGATGGAACACGGCGGCGAGTTATTCGTTGAGCCGCACCTTGGCCTGGCTAACGGCAGTCAGCTCGGCAACACAGCGGTTTTTGGCGGTCGGGCGGAACTCGAATCCCGAAAGTTTATTGTTGCCAGCTGGATAGACAGCTACCGTGGCGGTAAAGTTCACTTTACCACTTGTGAACCGCTCGCCGAAGCCTCGCGTCACATTGGCGGGGGATTCTTCTTGGGAGTAACATCCAGCTGCTATATTGGTCCAGCCAATGAAGCGGTGGAAGTAAAATTACCACATCATGAAGTCTCTACCCACTCCGCACCCACAGAGTACCTTTTCTTTGCTGGCCCAACGGCCAGCTACAGGAAAGGAAAAGTTCTAGTTGGTGCCAGCTATGAAGTTGGCTCACACGGCGAAAAATATATCGCCGGCTACATGAACATCCGCTGGCAGTAAAAACGATCACACCTTAAGTCCCCGTCCAAGCTCATTGCTAAACGGGGACCTGCCCGGTAGAGCTTCCGCCTTTTGGCGGAGATTCTACCGGGCTTGTCATTTTCCCCCGGAAATGGTAGAATATTCAAGTCGTCCCAACAAATTAATTGTCCGTGTCGGAATTAATTTTACGGGACAAGCAGTTTTCTGAATTAACAATATTTAATCAACCTTTCTCTTAACTCTCTCCTCGCCAGGAGAGAGAACCTAAAAGGAATAACCTATTTATGCCCAACACCAAATCGGCCGGCAAGGCCATGCGCCAAGCCATTACCCGCAATCTCAGAAACACTAAAACTAAGGACAAATTTAAATCCGCGGTCAAAGAAGTTAAAAAATTGATTGCCGAAGGCAAAAAGTCCGAAGCCGCGGAAGCCATAAAAAAAGCTATGTCCGCGTTGGACAAGGCCGCTAAAAAGAATGTGATTAAGAAAAATACCGCTTCTCGAAAAAAATCCCGCCTGGCCAAAGCCATTGACAAAATGAAATAAAGGTTCCTCGAAGCAAAGCTCCGAGGAATTGGACCTGCATTAACTCCTCGGCTCGCTCGTCACCCGAAGGGTGACGGATTCGCCCTACGTCGCTAATAACTTTTTAAATATCCCGCCCTTTGAAACAAAGGGCGGGATATTTTTAATCTACAAAAAAACCCATAATTACGCGAATCATATAGCTGGCAAAAATTTCCAATCTTTTCGTTATTTTTTTCATAATCATTATGTAGTTAAAAAAATAGAACTTCTTAAAAAAGAAGTCACTAGTTATTAATTAACATAATTATAGCAAAAAAATCTGATTTTAACACGACAGAAACAATTGTACAGAATTAAGCGATATATATTATACTTAATACAAGTTAATCAATAATGAAATAAATATGAACAACCTAAACAAAAAATATGCTTTTGCTGCTATGGCGGTTATTATAATTGTAGCAATTGGCATTGGAACATATTACCGCGCCAACAATAGCAAAAATAAGTCGTTAGATACCAATGGAGTAAGCCAAAACGGCTTGGAAGGACTAGAGCCCGGCACGGGCGCGCCAATTCCAGAAAGCACACCCACTACCACCGGCAGCAGCAGTTCCAAAAAACTCTCATATGGCGAGGCAATAAAGAAATATCCGTTTCGTTTCCAATTCATTAACTGCAGCGCAAATCCCGGCAGCATGTCTGTTAAAAGAAATACTCCGGTTATGTTGGATAACCGAGACAAAACAGCTCATACAATTAAAGCCAACGGCCAAACAATCCGGATTGCCGGATATGATTATCAAATCCTTTATCCGAAAACCGAGGGTGAATCTTTTATTACTTGCGACGGCGGAGGTAGTGGAAAATTAAATGTAGAAAAATAGTTTTTTAAAACCCCGGGCTTTCAAACCCGGGGTTTTTAAATTATTTTTTATTAATTAAATTTACTATTAGGCTTACCATAATCTTTTTATCGCTGGGTTTGCTTTCCGCAACCAGCAAGGCCAAGGCAGCTAAGGCATTGTCGTTAATTTTTCGCTCTCCGGTCTTGGAACTAAACAGCGCGTTATTCTGAACCAGATAAAGCATAAATACCAGCGAGCCAATGCGCTTGTTGCCGTCGGCAAAGGGATGGTCTTTTACTAAAAAATATAGCAGGTGAGCAGCTTTTTCTTCCAAAGACGGATATAGCTGCTTGCCGCCAAAAGTTTGGTTAATATTTCCCAATACCGCCTTAAACTTTTCCCCTACTTCCTGGCCGAACAAATTCCCGGCTTCTTTTTTCGCACCCAATCGCTTTTTAAACAAAGCAATGCTCTTTTGCAAATCTTCATAATCTAACACCGCCGGCGCGCGCTTGCTTACTCCTTCTATAGTGAGCTCGCCTTTGTCATATTTATTTAACAACGCCCAAGTGCCGGAATAGTCGGTAATTATTTTTAGCAAATCTTTTTCATAACCCTCGGCGCGATGACTTTCCAAAACATTTTGGAACAACCTGGCGGTATCCTGCAGCTCCTTCATCTTAATATCATGATCTTCCTTGAGCCGCTTTTCATTTACCGCATACCCTTTAACCAAATAATCCCTTAATTTTTTGGTCGCCCAAATCCTGAACTGGGTGCCGCGCTTTGAATTAACCCTATAGCCAACAGAGATTATCATATCAAGATTATAATATTCAACTTGATAAATTTTGCCGTCCGTGGCAGTTGTTGCATTTTTTGCAACAACTGAATTTGGGCTTAATTCAGCTGAATTAAAGACATTTTTAATGTGCCTGGAGACAACAGATTTGTCCCTACCAAACAAATCCGCTATTTGCTGCAAACTCAACCAAACCGTCTCCCCGTCCATTTGAACCTTTAACTCAGGCCCTGCCTCAGATTTGTATATAATGATTTCATTATTTTTTATTTCCATATTTTTAGTATTAATTCATACTTAAAGGGTATACAATCGCCTGCCTACCGGCAGGCAGGCATACCCTTTGTCAACTTAGTTATGCACAACCCTACTCCTAAAAACTCTATAGATTGTTAGCCTTATAATCCGGAATGGCTCTATTTAAGTATTTAACCGCGTAATCAATAACCTGTTGTTTAGTAATTTCCTGATGATCCATAACGATTTTTGACATAAATGCCATTATCTCCAACAAGTACCCGTAATCTGTCCAAGGATCTTCTATAGCTTTAATTTTTATTTGCGCGGGCATGGACTCTAAATCAATCTCTGCTTCAAATTTGATTTTGTTTTCCATAATTTTTGTTCAATTTTATTTAATTCTGGTCAATTTTGCTCAATTCTTCCATCTCTCCCCAATTATCCCCCACCTTCGCCTCCACTGTTATTGGAACAGAAAGTTTAATAGCGCTTTCCATCAGCGGAATTAATTGCTTAACCCAGTAATCAACCTTGTCTTCTTTAACCTCAAAAACTAATTCGTCGTGTACCTGCAGCAACATATTAATTTCCGAATTTCCTAATTTCTCAATTTCTTTGTATATATTTATCATCGCCACCTTAATTACGTCGGCGGCCAAAGATTGAATGGGAAAATTTACCGCCGCGCGCTCGGCCGCAGCGCGAATAAAGAACTGGGAAGAACGAATTTCCGGGAACCGGCGGATTCGGCCAAGTTCATTTTTTACAAAGGCTTCTTGGTTAACCTGCAGTTTAACCTGTTCAATATAATTTTCCACGGCCGGGTAGGCGGCAAAATATTTGGCAATAAATTGTTTGGCTTCCACGCGGCTAACCTCGCCAATGCGGGCAGACAATCCAAAGCTCGACAAACCGTATAGAATTCCAAAATTAATCGTCTTAGCATCGCGGCGCATATCTTTAGTCACCTCGTCTTTGCCGACGCCAAAAATTTCCATAGCCGTTTTAGTATGGATATCTTCCCCGCGCTTGAATACGTCGAGCATTTTTTTGTCACCGGCCAAGTGAGCCACAATTCTCAGTTCAATTTGGCTGTAATCGATAGATAATAATTTATATCCTTTTTGCGCCACAAAGGCCTGGCGAATGCGGCTCCCTGCGCCTTCACCGCGCACCGGAATGTTTTGTAAGTTCGGATCCGTGGAAGAAAGCCTCCCGGTAGCGGCAATAGTCTGATTATAATTGGTATGCAGCCTGCCGGTTTTTCTGTTAACCAATTCCGGCAAAGCCTGCAAATAGGTAGACTGCAGTTTGGCCAATTCCCGATACTGCATAATCTTAGGAATTACGGGATGTTGACCCAGCATTTTTTCCAACTCACCGGCGGCGGTGGAAAGACCGGATTTATTTTTTTTATTTTCCACCGGCTGCAATCCCATTTTTTCAAACAACACTTCCTTTAACTGTTTAGGTGAGTTTAAATTAAATTCCTCTCTGCATAAATTATAAATATCTGTTTCCAGCTGCTTAATATCTATTTCCACCTCACCGGAAAGGCGGTTTAAAAATTTAACATCCAGCTTAATGCCGTTTTTTTCCATATTAGCCAGAACTTCAGCCAAAGGCATTTCTATATCGTCAAAAATTTTCTGCAAACCTTCGGCTTTAACTTTCGGTTCAAATAATTCCTTTAGCCTAAAGGTCATATCTACATCCTCACAGCAATACCAACTAACCTTGGCCGGGTCAACCTGGTCCATAGTAATTTGCTTTTTCCCTTTGCCAATAAGCTCCTCTATAGGCTGCATTTGATAGCCCAGTTCGTTAAAGGCTAAAGCATCCAAATTATGCTGGCGCGTGGCAGAATTCAGCAAGTAAGAAGCAATCATAGTATCAAAGCTTATAGCTGCTAGCTCATAGCTATTAGCATGCAAAACTTCCAAATCAAACTTGATGTTGTGGCCAATTTTCTTGATTTTTTCATTAGCCAACAAATCTTTAAACTCCCGGCTTGCTGTGGCCAATTTTGCCGGCACATAAAAAGCCTTACCCGGCGAGGCGCATAAACCCACCCCAACTAATTCGGACTGCAAAGGATCAAGTCCGGTTGTTTCCGTGTCCACGCACAACTCTTTTACGCCGGAAAGTTCTTTTAGCATTTCCGCCAATTTATTATCTGTATCAACAAAAGTATAATTTTGAACACCTATATTTGCTGACGCTTCCTCGGTCTGGATATCTTCTTTGTTTGATTTCTGACTCTCTGATTCTCCTCCGCCAACCGGCGGATGATTCTCTGTTTTCGGCAGCTTGTTTATTAAACTGCGAAACTCTAAAGTTTGAAAAAGTTTGACTGTGGTTTGCAAATGAGAGCCGTCTAAATCATATTGTGGTAAATTTATTTCTACAGGCACAGCGCAATCTATTTTTGACAACTGGTGCGACATAATTGCCTGTCCTTCCTGAGTTTTTAACAATTCCAAAACCCGCGGTTTTATTTCGCCTTCAGCCTTACCTGATTTAATGGCTTTATAAAGATTGTCAAAACTGCCAAAGTTCTTAATTAATCCGGCCGCAGTTTTTTCGCCAATTCCGGATACTCCCGGAATGTTGTCACTCGGGTCACCGCGCAGCGCCTTATAGTCCACCATTTGTTCCGGCGCTAAACCGTAACGCTCGCGCACTGCTTTAGCGTCATAAATAACTGTGTCGGTAATTCCTTTGCGCATGGTATAAACGCGAATTTTATGATTCACCAATTGCAAAGTATCCAAATCTCCGGTAACAATAATTACCTCTGCTTCCGGATCATCTTTGTGGATTTTTAAAGCCAAAGTTCCCAGCAGATCATCGGCCTCAAACCCTTCCTTCTCGTAAATAGGAATATTTAAACCTCTAACAACTTCTTTTACCCGCGGAATCTGATCGTATAATTCCTGGTCGGTTTTTACCCGCGTGCCTTTATATTCTTTATACTGCAAATGGCGAAAGGTTGGACCTTTAAGGTCAAAGGTGCAGGCAATGTGGGTCGGCTTAATATCTTTAATCGCCCGCAGCAAAATTGTGGTAAAACCATAAACGGCATTAGTTTGTTCGCCGCTTTTTGTATTTAATACCGGGATGGCGTGGTAACCGCGATGGATTAGCGCATTGCCATCTACCAGCATATACCGGGAAGTTTTTGGATTAGTCATACTCAGTATATCAACTTTCAATTTATAGCGTTTTAAGTTCGCTTATGATTAATTTAAGTACTAATTTAAATAGAAACTAATGTTAAAGATGTTCTTTTATTATCGATTTTGTTAATCGGTATGCCCAATATTTATTGACATCTGTACCACATCCTTCAAACCATAACATAAAAGAACATATTGAAAGATGTATTACTGAGCATATGAATATTATAGACAATTCACTGTAAAAAATATAGCCATATTTAACAAAGCACTCCTTGCTCGGAGTGCTTTGTTTTAGATTCTAAATCACTAATACTTACTGGAAAACAGGACATTCATACTGACAGGTGGAGGAGTTAAAAACTGCGTCAACATTTCCACAATGCGGCATCACACTGGTCATCCGCTCACAGGTGTTGGTTTTACAAACCAAAACCATTCCGCACTGACTTTGAGAATCATAATTCGGCCCCGGAGTATAGCTACACCCGGCTGGCGGGGCGGCGTAGTCGCAAATTGCGTAAAATCTTCTGGAAACCGTAAAGTCTACTACATTACTCTGACCATTCGTATTTTTTACCGATATCTTATAACTACCTAAGGCCAATGAAGTGCTACTACTCAACACTGTTGGAACCGTAAAAACAATAGCGGTACCATCTGTCGAATTATATTCCCCCAAGACCACATCAGCCCCGGCCAAAGTGGCCACCACTTTATTTCCTGAAGGCAAAAAACCGGAACCTTTAATTTGGACTGTTTGGCCGGCATAAGCACTGGCTGGAGTAATGGATAATATTTTTGGCATCACAAGTAAATCTGCCTTACAAGCCGCTTCGGAGCCAAAAGTTTTTAAGGTTTGATACATATAAGCGCCGCAAAATTTCTGCTGGGAACAGGTGGTGTTGGAGTTGTCATGCCACCACAAATTTTGACAGGTGCCTTCCGTCGTGCAGGTAATTTCACAAGTATCGGGATTTTGTACAGGCACTCCACTACAAGATGGCATATAGATTAATCCTTTCGGACAGAGGGGTTTGGTTGTTGTCGGACAAGCGGCAAATTCACAGTTCGGCCCGGTTCGACTTACATAATTAACCCCATCCGGACAAAGCCTCGCTTCCATAGTACAAGCTACGGGCTCAGTTTTTGGAGTGGCCAGGCTGGTAAAATACTTTCTTACCAACAAGATCCCTTTTTTATTCGGTTTGGAATAAAATTCCAATTTATTTTTTACGCCCGGCAGAACTTTAACAATTTCTTCACCTTTTTGAGAAACATTTGAATTTATAGCTTGATTATTAATATAGACGGATCCGGCTAAATTTTTAACCCGGCTCCAAGCTACTTTATAACTCCAAAATCCGGTAGTGGAGTCATAACTTTGCGGGGTAACAGAAATTTTAATGCTGGCATTATTAGCCGAGGTTAAAATTTGCGTAGTGTAGGCGGACTCACCAAGCACGCTAGGTTGGTTTAAAATTTCCGAATAATTTAAAGCTTTAACCACTCCGGTGGACAGGCCAATAACGGATAAAACCGCCAAGGCCCATAAATATATTTTTTTCATAGATTTAAAAAAATTATTAATAGATTTAATTTTCTCCGGCTACCCGGAAAACTTCTTCCACGTCGGTAATACCTTCCAAAGCTTTAAGCAATCCGTCTTGCACCATAGTTATCATTCCCTGTCCCACACCGGCCTTTTTAAATTCAGCCATAGAAGCGGTTTCGGCAGCAATTAATTTCTGAATGGCCTCGGTATTTTCTAAAACCTCATATATACCCACTCTTCCTTTGTACCCTAAATTATTACACTCCTCGCAACCCGTAGCGTGAAAAAAAACCAGGTTATTTAACTGTTGTTTAATAATACCGTGGGGTAAAGTTTTTAGCAAACTGACGATTTTTTCCATTACTGTTGGAGACAGCTTAGCCGGTTTTTTGCAACTCTGGCACAAACGGCGCACCAACCGCTGCGCTAACACGGCTGAAAGCGCGGGCGCAACAACGAAAGGTTTAATACCCATATTCAGTAAGCGAGGAATGGCTCCTGCGGCATCGTTGGTATGCAAAGTAGAAAAAACCAAATGCCCGGTTAGTGCCGCTTGCATGGATACTTCAGCGGTCTCCTGATCGCGAATTTCTCCAACCATTACAATATCCGGATCTTGCCGCAAAATCGCGCGTAGACCTTTGGCAAAATCAAAATCGTGGCTGTGGTCAATTGGAGTTTGCACTATCCCCTCTAATTTATATTCCACCGGATCCTCCAATGTAATAATTTTTACCCCTGGCTGGTTAAGCTGGTTTAAAAAAGCATATAAAGTGGTGGTTTTTCCGCTGCCGGTCGGACCGGTGGTAATTATCATCCCATTTGGCTTTTGCAGTTGCCGCTCTACTACTTCTTTGGCCTGCGCACTAAAACCCAAGTCTGAAAGTTTTAAAGAAACCGCACCCGTGCCCAAAAGCCGCAACACCGCTTCTTCTCCATAAGCCGAAGGCAATGTGGAAACGCGAACGTCTATAGGCTTACCCAAATAATAAAAAGTTGCGCGGCCATCTTGGGGAATATTTTCCAAGTTAGTTTTTAGTTTAGACAAGATTTTTATTCGGGTAAACAACGTATGCCTAAGCTCGGTGGTAAAGTGCACCATATCCTGCAGCACTCCGTCTATACGAAAACGCAATTTAATAAAATGTTCCTCGGGCTCCAGGTGAATATCTGAAGCTCGGAAAAACATAGCCGCTCCAAAAATTATTTCCAGCAGCTGGGTACCATTTTTTGTTTGCTGAATGGACGGCTCAGACAACTCTTTTATTAATTTTGAGTAATCTTCAGTTTGAGCAACCCTTATTGTTTCGTCCTGGGCTGACTTTGGCCGTAAAACTTTATTAAAAAATATTAGTGTCTGTTTAAAACTTCGCTGAGAAATAAAATATAAACTAACCTTGTTTTTTTCCGACAGCTCCCGAATTTTGGCCAAAAGCGCAGGATTGTTCGGATTTATAGTACCAATGCGCAAATCGTTCAGCTCTTTATAAAACGGCAGCGCTCCGGTTTGTTCAGCTTCTTCTTTGGTAAAAATGCCCAAGACCGATAAGTCCACGGGAAAATTATGTAAGTCTATATAAGGCAAACCCAAAGCGCCGGCTTTGGCCTGAGCTTCTTCTTCCTGCATTTTTCTGTTTAACTCATCCAAGCTCGTCTCCAACTCCTGGGGCGTGCTGGATAAAAATCTTCCGCTCATTTTTGTTTTTATTGCTTAATATTTTCGTTTAAACTATAAATTTATTCAGCACTTTTTATAATACTATACGGCTTAATACGAGGAGGGCTGGCTGGAAAATCTTTTAATAATCAAAATTTTCGAAAAGAAAGTGCTGAATTTATTATAACATTTAAAACCGTTTAGCAAAAATTTAAAATAACCGATTTTCTGATGCATGTACACAAGGCGGGGTCTTAATTAAAAAATCTCCTCGAATTAACCGGGGAGAGTTTTTATAATGGCCAAAAGGTCGGCTTCCAAATTTTCGAGCGTTTTGCCTAAAGCGGAAAATTCAACCAACCGATAATTTCCTAAAGAAAAATTAAACAGTCTGGCGCCGGGAAAAACTTCTAAAAGTTTTGTCGCCGGAATCTGTTCGTGCAACGCCAGCAAAAACTGAGGAGCTCCCCCGGTGTCTTCCCATAATAAACCTAAAATTTTATACCCACTAAGGTTGTCGGTAAATTCGCGTAGAACGGAAAACAAATCCGAAGGCGAGCTTTGTGATTTTTCAAAGTCTGTAAAATTCAATACAGAATAAGCCGTGGCTGGAAATTCCAAAATTTTCATTTTTGCCAAAGCCCTTCCCCATAATTTTAATAAAGACAAAGACTTGGTTTTAAAAATATTTTTTATTATTTCTTGCTGACGCCCGCCTAAAGCAATCAACTCACTGGCTTTCAAAAAAGCCTTTGGGGTAGTTTGAATTCTTTGGAAACTTCCGGTTTTCTCTATAATTCCCGCAAGAAGGCAGGTGGCCATATCTTCGTCGATTAATTGCGGGTCATACTTTTGGAACAGATCGGTTAAAATTTCCGCTGTGGAAGTGGCGGTAATATCCACCAAATTTATCGTGCCAAAATACTGATTGCCCGGTTTATGGTCAATGTTGATTTTAGGGGTTTCAAAAAACCGGTCGGGAGATTGTTCAAATATTTTTCCAAAATCATCTAAACTACCGCCTTCAAGTGCAATAATTAAATCTAGATTCATTTTTTCTCTAGAAAAACTTAAGTCAGATTCATCGAATTGAGCCCCTTGAGCTTTTAAAAAAATCTGCACTTTCTCGCCACTTTTCTCATAGCTAACCTCATCTAAAACTTTTTGCCTGACATCTACAGAAATTATTAAATTTTTTCCGGTTTCCAATTTTTTTTCAATGACTGAAGCCCCAGGTAAAAATTTTAAATACAACGGCACCTCGCCCGCTGAGGCAATAACCGTCTCTTTTTGTATTTTGTCCAAAAAACGCTTCATGGCCAAACCGCTAGCCACTGAATCCGCGTCCAAATTTTCAGGCAAGACTATTAAAATCTTCCCAGCCCGCTTGATTTGTTCATAAACCTGTAAAGCAATTGCCTGATCCATAAAAAATCCTTTAAATTAACTTACTTTCTTATACAAATGATTTATAAGTATAGTTAATTTTAGCCTGTCCGTCAATGTCCCCGTCAAGTAATCGTTTTCTTTAATTTTGCCCTAAAAGACCAAAAATATGGTAAAATAATTTAACCCCCCTTAATGTTTAAACAAGTAGACAATACCATATTCAACTGAAAATATGAAAACAATTATTAACCCGAGCCTTAACAATATCCCAAGCCTGACCAAAACTTTAGCTGCTGGAATTAGAGGCGGGGAAATTTTTGCCTTAATGGGGAATTTAGGCAGCGGCAAGACCACCTTTGTTCAAAAAATTGCTAAAAAATTAAGCATCCGCCATAAAATTACCAGCCCAACCTTCTCCTTGCTAAATTGCTTTCCCGGCAAGCTTAAAACAGGGAAAAAAATTATGGTCTACCATATGGATATTTACCGCACCGCGAATTTTAAAGAAGTAAAGGCATTGGGACTTGCTGAGTTTTGGGGCCAGCCCAACACCGTCACATTTATTGAATGGGCGGATAAGATTAAAAAACACTTACCCAAAAATACCGTTATAATTAAATTCCTTCATTCGTGAAAAATTTTTTTTCTACAAAAACTTTTTATACATTTTTAATTCTTGTCGGCCTGGTCGCTGTCCCGTCTTTGGCGCTAGCTGAAAATAATTTTAAATTGATTTCCTCGGAAAAAGAATTTACCATTGCTCCGGTAATTATAGATTCCTGGCGCGGCCGAGAAGTGCTTCAGCCAATAAATATTTTAGCCCCGCAACCGGAAAATCTAAACACCAGTCTGGAAAAATTGTTAGCAAAAAATATAAACTCAACTCGCCAAAATGGACAGAATGTGACGAGCTACCGACTAGAACCGATTTATAACTTTATTGCGGAAACTACCGGCACACTAAATAGGCCGGCAATAGAACCTGTACTGCAAATTGACAATGGGCACGTGGCAACCTTTACTCCACCGCAAACAGGTCTTAGTGTTAGTGTGCGAGAAAGCGCGCTAGCCGCTCTGCGTAGTTTGGAAATAGGGGCAACTAGCTCAAGCCTTTCTGTCCTACAAACTGTTCCGCAAAAAACTTTGGATCAAACCAACCAACTTGGCATAAACGAGCTAGTGGCTCAAGGCGTCTCTAATTTCCGCGGCAGTCCAAAAAATCGCCGTCATAATATTGCCATTGGTTTGGAAAAATTTTCCGGGATAATAATTAATCGAGGCGAAGAATTTAGCTTTAATAAATTCTTGGGTCCGGTGGATGGTGAAAACGGATTTTTGCCTGAACTGGTAATTAAAAAAACCGGAACGGTTCCTGAATTTGGCGGCGGCTTATGCCAAGTTTCCTCTACTGCTTTCCGAGCTGCAATGCAGGCCGGACTACCTATTACCCAAAGACGCAACCATGCTTACGCCGTTCAGTATTACGCGCCACAGGGCACCGATGCCACCATCTACCCCGGCGTTGTAGATTTAAAATTTATAAATGACACCCCCGGGGCAATATTAGTCTGGCCGTATTTAAAAGATAAAGATACTTTGGTATTTGATTTTTACGGCACCAAAGACAGCCGGAAAGTCACTTTAGAAAAACCGGTGCAATATGACCGAAAGCCGGACGGTTCCCTAAAAGCCAGCTGGACAAGAATAGTGAATAAAGATGGGGCTGAAAAAACCGATGTTTTTAAATCAACCTATCAATCTCCCGACCTATTCCACAAAACCGAACAATTTGTTAGCGCCACCGGCACCCCAACTTCCGGATTGGTTGTGCCTCCACAAACACAATAATTTAAAGCTATTTTACGAACCCGCCGGCTGAAAAGCCGGCGGGTTTTTTTGTTATCTGTATCAAACCTTTAAAATATAGTAAAATACCAATATGATTGAATCAAACCAGGAAAATGCCACCCCTTTAAACCCAAGTGAGTTGGATGATGAGGAAGTGGTTATAGAACAAACTCTTAGGCCTCAGGCCTTGTCTGATTATGTTGGCCAGCAAGCCGTAAAAAATAATTTAGATATAATTATTCAAGCCGCAAAAAAACGCGGTGAGGTCTTGGAACATTTGTTGTTTTATGGCCCCCCGGGTTTGGGCAAAACCACTCTGGCTTTCATAGTCGCCAAAGAAATGGGTGGCAACATTAAAGTCACCTCCGGCCCTGCGATTGAACGTGCCGGCGACTTGGCCTCCCTGCTAACCAATTTAAGCGAAGGTGATGTTTTATTTATAGACGAGATTCATCGCCTGAATAAAAACGTAGAAGAAATTTTGTATCCGGCCATGGAAGATCACGTCTTAGATATTATTTTAGGTAAAGGCCCGGGAGCAAGAAGCATTAGAATGGAACTTCCAAAATTTACTCTAATTGGCGCGACAACCCGTATTGGGATGATTTCCTCTCCCCTACGCGACAGGTTTGGTGCCACCTATAGGTTAGAATATTATCCGGAAGAAGATTTAGAAAAAATAATTTCTCGCAACAGCCATTTACTTAACGCGAAAATCGACCCTTCGGCCGCAGCCGAGCTTTCTCGCCGCAGCCGCTTCACCCCCCGCATTGCCAACCGCTTACTTAAACGCGTTCGCGATTTTGCCCAAGTTCACGGCCATGATACAATTATTTTAAATATCGCTCAGCAAGCTTTAAATTTATTGGAAGTAGACGCTTTGGGTTTGGATAAAAATGACCGGCGAATTTTGGAAGCGTTAGTCAATAAATTTTCCGGCGGTCCGGTTGGTCTGAATACTTTGGCCGCAGCCACCGGCGAAGAGGAAGACACTATTACCGACATTCACGAACCATTCTTAATCCGCCTAGGACTGCTTGCCAAAACACCCAAAGGCAGAATAGCCACTGAAGCCGCCTACAAACATTTAGATATTACACCACCCACTTCCAAACAAAACACCCTTTTATAATTAATTTTATCTTTGATTTTTACGCAGCCAAGTGAACGATCAATGATAAAGGATTAAGGATAACCCCTTGAACCTCTCCAACCCAGTAAACTTACTCATTGCCGGCATTTATTTTGTGATTGTCGGTTTCCTGTGTTTCTTTTCTATTTTTGGCGTTTATATTCTAATCCGTTACGGCAAATCTACACCTATGGTGTTAATTATTTCCTTAATTTACTCTTTCATATTTTTAAAAATCCTTACGGAAACATATCAAACTTTAAATAGTTTGTTAGTGTAACCCAACTCCAATGAAAAAACTTTTTCCTAGCCAATTAGAAACTGAAAAAATATATCTGGTGGTGCGTGAGCACTGGGTAGCGTTTTTTTTAAAATTGCTTGTCTGGGTATTCTTTGCCGCGGCTTTAGTATTATTTAATCGCTTTGCCGGACAAAATCTTCCAGCTCTTTATGAAGGCACTTGGGCCACTATTACTTTGCTCTTTACCCAAATCTACACATTATTTTTGGCGGTAAGCTTATTTTTACTGTTTGTGATCTATTATCTGAATGTACAAATCATTACCAACATTCGGATTGTAGATATTACCCAAACCGGTTTATTCTCCCACACTATTTCCGAGCTGCATATAGACAAAATTGAAGATGCCACCAGCAAAACCAAAGGTATTTTGGGAACTATTTTCAACTACGGCGATGTTTATATTCAAACCGCCGGTACCGTAGAGCGGTTTGAGTTTGAAAATGTTCCCAACCCTGCGGAAATTGAAAAGTTAATTCTTGATTTGTACGAAAAAAATTCCAACTTCGCAAAAGAAGTTTCGGAAAATAATAATATTTAAATTTATGTCAAAAACTGTTGTGGTGTCAGGCGGGTTTGATCCTTTGCATATTGGCCATGTAGAAATGATGGAGGAAGCCAAAGCCTTAGGAGACAAACTAATTGTCATCGTTAATAACGATAACTGGCTAAAACTTAAAAAAGGTTTTTCTTTTATGCCGGAGCAAGAACGTAAGGCAATTATTGAAGCCTTAAGATGTGTTGATGAAGTTAGGTTAACCAAACATACACCCAATGATACCGATATGTCGGTTTGCCGGGAATTGGAAGAAATCAAACCGGACATTTTTGCCAACGGCGGGGATCGCAAGCCCGACGGCGACCCGGTTCCGGAAGTTGAACTATGTAACCGCTTAGGCATAGAGCTTGTCTACAACGTCGGCAAGAGCGGTAAAATTCAAAGCTCCAGTTGGCTAATAAAAAAAGCTGCGGAACAAGCAAAATAATAAAATAAAATTAAACACCCCACTCTTTTTAAAAGAGCGGGGTGTTTTAAATTAAAAAAAGGGCAGTTATACTCGGCCCGAAACGAGTAGATGAATTTATAGGCTCCATCTAATACCTATGAGTGCGTTGGCGCGGTGCCGTTCAAACATCGGTGCCACCCAAACTGTTGCCTTGGTTTTGGGAATTTTGTATTCCACTCTGGGACCGGTTCCCTTGTAGCGTTCGGTGAGAAGGCCTAGACCGATCGACTTATTGACTTTGCGATTGGTCTCCAACTTCCACCAGAAGCCAGAGCCGCCATATTCGGGAATAAACAGCAGAGAATCTTTCCCGCTGCCGAGCCATACAAATCCGCCAAC
>CAZFQP010000008.1:32765-33957 GCA_964520505.1 uncultured Candidatus Saccharibacteria bacterium
ATAACAATCAAGGCCACAATAGCTGCTAAAACCCGCAGCACAGCTTCAACGCGAAACATAAATACTTTCACTTTCTTTTCCTCCAATCAATTTTCAAGGTTTAAAGCTATTAAACCCTGGAAAAAAAATCCTGTCTATTATTCCCCGACAGGAAGGGGTTACGAATGCTAGTCGTGATCGCCCCAGCCAGGAGCCAAGTCACAGACGGTTTCGTATGATTGTGTTGATCGGCACTCAAAAACTACCAAACCCTCTTTCAGCACATCAAACGAACGAGCCGAGACTCCACCCTTCACATGATCTTTAAACCATCTTACGGTCATGTTGGGGAACCGCACTTCTTCTCCAACGTCGATGCGGTATGGGCAAATAATCTCGAAGTCAACTCCCGGATAGGTATCCAGTTTCAAGGTCAACGTAAGCTGTTGGGATTTCATTGCCGCAACCGACCTTACAACAATACCTTTAACCAACGCTTCTTCTTTCATTTTTCCCTCCTTAAACTTTTCGCGCATTTAGCAACTCCCGCCGGAGTATCACCCCAAGTTTATTGTCCTGTGGGCTCTCTGGACTTTTTGTTTTAACCAATAACTATACCTTAAAAACAGCAAATTGTCAATACTTTTACAACAATTATCTTTGTAAAATTACAATAATGCCTAATTTTATTGATAAATATTGTGTTGACAAATCTCCAACAACATGCTATCATTTTAAGTATGATAAACGAGCTTTTAAAAACATTGGGCTTTGGCGATAAAGAAATTTTGGTGTATGTTACCCTGCTTCAGCACGGCAAACTCACCCCGGCTTCCCTGGCAAAGATTGTCGGAATTAATCGCACAACAGTTTATAGCACAGCAAAAGAGTTGGTGGGCAAAGGAGTGATTGCCGAAGACTTGGGAGGAAAAACCTTATTTTTAGTTGCTAAACCCCCGGCCGACTTGAATATGTTGGCGCAAAAAGAAGAAAAACAACTCCAGGATAAAAAAGCTGTAATTCAAAACGCAATTAGTGAACTGCAAGCCATTACCAAAGCCACCCAATATACCATTCCAAAAATCGTCTTTATGGCGCAAGACGAGGTAGAAAGCCATTTATACAAACAAACTCCGGTTTGGGACGAAAGCATTTTGAAATATGACGGTTGTTGGTGGGGCTTTCAGGACAACACTTTTGTGCAAAATTATGA
>CAZFQP010000008.1:34057-42751 GCA_964520505.1 uncultured Candidatus Saccharibacteria bacterium
TATCTAATAACTTTCCATTCTTTGCTGGCGGATTTGTTAAATAGGGCAAGCCAGACGGCGTTTATTATCCATTCCCATAAAAGCTTAGGCCAGCCTATGGTGTGGGGCCTTCGGCCGGTATGATAGACAACTAAATTGCGGTCGGTATAAGTATGGCCGACTTGGGACAGGTGATGGAATAGCTCGCGGTCTTCGTCTACCGGCAAATCTTCGCGATAGCCACCGATTTCTTTGAAAATTGATGATTTGATCATTCCAAACTCACCGCAGTTAGCGCCAACTTTTAACCAATTATTATAAAAAGAAAAAGTTCGATTAGACAGCAGCCCATAACCAATGCGGTCTCCCCAGGTTTCACTGTCTTTAAAAACCCGGAGCCAGCCTCCCAAACCAACTAACCGGTCATCTGTTTGGAAATGCGCTAAGGCTTTGGCAAAAAATTTGTCCGGCTCAAAAATATGAACATCAGCATCTAAAAAAACCAGGTATTCCCCTCGGGCAATTTTTGCTCCGGCGTTGCGCCCTTGGCCAATAGTCTGCCTGAAAGAGCCGTCATGCTGCACCACAAAAACCCCGGCCTGTTTAGCAATTTGAGGAGTCTGGTCAGTACTGCCGCCGTCGGAAACAATAATTTCGTAAACAAAAGTTTTTATTTCCTGAAGGTTGTTAATTAATCCACGCAAAACCTTCTCCTCGTTTAGGGTAGGTATAATAAATGAAATTTTTGGGCTAGTGTTATCCATTTAAGCAATTATAAATATTTTTTGGCTAGGTTGTTTTTAAAATACTTGCCGGCACCAAATAATATTGCCAAAAGCAGGCAGGCTAAAAATACAACAAAAGCAATTTTAAAACTTTTATCAATCATTGTGTAAAGATGACCGAAAAAATATCCCAACAACATAAGCAAGGCGGTCCAAACAAAACCGCCAAAAAAATTATACAAAGCATATTTTTTCAAAGGCACCTTGGCCATACCGGCGGCAATTAGGGTGGCTAGGGCAAAACCAAAACCCATGGTTATTTTAGAAATAAATAAAATTTTGTCATGGTGTTGTTCAAATAATTTTTCCAATTTTTCCAAACTGTCGGGGGTAACGCTAAAATACTTTCCCCAGCGATCAACAAACTTTCTGGCACCATAAAAACCTACGGCATACCAGGCTAAGTCAGCAACAAAATCACCCAAAACCAGCGCAAGATAAATTGGCCAAAAACTAAAAGCCCCTAAACGCAATAAAAAACCGCAGGCCACCATAACCACCGGTCCTTCAATTATCGCCAAGGGAAAGGCAATAATATATTTATATATTAATAATTTTGCCAACCAATACTGCGCCCACATAGTTTATTTGTTTAATATCCGGCCACTGTCCTGGAGGCAACAATTGCGGCTAAGGCGGCTGTTTCCGCCCGGAGCAAGATTTGCCCCAATGACATTGTTTGGGCTCCAGGCAAAGCCTGTAGAGCCTCCAGCTCACCTGTGGTAAACCCGCCCTCTGGTCCTACCACCAATCCGGTTTTTTTACCAAACCTGTTTTTATTGGGTTGCTGCCCGTTTATATCCAATATGTGTATTGTATCACACAAAGCGGCGCTGCCTGATAAACCGGCAACATCCGGAACAAAAACCAACTCAGGCCAAACCGCTCGCTCTGATTGCTTGGCGGATTCCTGTAAAATTTTATTCCACCGTTCTTTTTTATCATTAAATTTGTCCGCGGATAATCTTACCGCCGTGTTTTGGGAATTAAAAAGAACTATACTAACCACACCCAACTCGGTACTTTTTTGAAAAATAAAATCTAGTGCCTTTTCGTTCACTATCGCCTGAAATAAAACCAACTCCGTATTTGGCTCTGGTGGCACCTGCAATGGCTGCAAACAAAGCAAAGAGAGACTTTTTTTCTCTACTTGTTGAGTTTCGGCCAAAAATCTTTTACCATCAGGTCCTTGTAGTTTGACCTGCTCGCCTTTTTTTACCCGGTGGGACAATAGTAAATGCCTGGCTTCTTCACCTTCCAATTTTACCACCAGCCCCTGGCTTAAATTTTCCCGGCTAAAAAAATAAGGCATAATTTAAACTTCAATATGAATAGCAAACACTGTGCGATACCCTAAAAATTCATTTATGGCTATAATTACCCTTTCCGAAAGCACTCGTAATTTCGCCGCTATTTCTCGGGACAAACAAGCTACCACTAAAACCCCTTTTTTTAAGTCTACAGCTTGGGTTAAATCCACCCCTTCGGCTAAATAATTTTCCGCGACTTTTCGCCAACAACTTATCACCCGGTGTTTGTTAAAAGCCTGCTGCAGGTTATGTTCTTTGGCAGCCTTATAAATAATTTTATCTATTTTAGAAAAACCATTAAAGGCACTTTTAAATTCGTTCATTTTTGTTTCTGATTAGTTTTTAATTTTCCACTTCCTCTTCTTCCTGTGCAGGGGTTAAGGTAATATGCTGGGCCGGCATCTCCAACGGGTGAGTGGTGGTAATAAAGGTCTGAAAACGATTTTGTAAATACTTGAGTAAAAATGTTCTTCGGGTATCATCCAGTTCAGATAAAACATCATCCAGCAGTAAAATTGGTTTTTCCTCACCGTTACTTAAGTGCTCTAATTCTAAGATTTTAAGTGCCAACACCTGACTACGCAATTCTCCTCTGGAGGAAAATGGGGACAAATACAAACCATCGCTTTGGAGAGAAAAATCATCCCTGTGAGGCCCAACTAAACAACTGGATAATAGTTTTTCTTTGCCGGCAACCAGACTTAATTTTTGCTTAAAACTTTCGGCAATTTCTTCCAGAGAATCCCCGGGCAAAGTTTCATAAACAACTTCTACCGGTCTGTGAAAACCAGAAATGTTGGTGTAAATTTCAGCGATGCTGGTATTGAGAAAATTAACAAATTTTTTTCTTTCCAAAATAATAAAACTTCCTAAATTAACCAACTGTTCATCCCAAACGGACAAGTCTTGCCCTTGGCTGCGGCCGGCTTTAATATCTTGCAATAAGCGGTTCTTTTGATACAAAGCTTTTTTATAGTTCCCCAAGGCTTCCAGATACTGTAAGTTTTTTTGTGACAAAACCATGTTTAAGTATTTTCTTCTGGACTCTGGGGTTTTTGTGAACATATCTACGTCCGTCGGGTCAAAAATCACCACGCTTATAAACCCTTGGGCTTGTTGCCTTTTTTTTCTAACTCCATCAATGAAAAAGTTTGCATATACCTTTTCTCTTTTTTCCAAAAATACCTCCAGGGTGTGGTCTTCCCCTTCTTTTTCTACCAGTAATTTTAGCTCCAGGTTGGAAGAGTCTTTCAAAAAAATAAATTCTGTATCATCACGGAATGATTTAAACAATGAAGCAAAATAAACCGACTCCAAGAGGTTTGTTTTTCCCACTGCGTTTGGGCCACTGAGCACGACCGTGTCATTGTTAATTTGAATATCCAGTCCTGGATAATTCCGAAAATTCTTTATTTGTATATTTTTTATTCTCATTGATCGTGTTGTAAATTATTTAGCTTTTTATTGGCATTACTAGGTAAAGATAGTCTGTCTTCCCTTCTGGAACCATTACACTTGGTGAGTTGTCGTCTATAACTTTTATTTCCATCTTTTCCGTGTCCATCCCCGCCAAACAATCTTGAACATAGCGGTTATTTAAAATTACCTTTCCTTCTATCCCTTCCACAACTGAGGGGATGTCTATATCGCTTCTACCAAGTTCTGAGGACTCGGTAAAAAGTGAGAGGGTTTGTTTTTCCGGGGAGAAGTTAAAACTTACACTGTTTGTTCCCTGGCTAAAAACTGATGTGGTTTTTAGGGCGTTTTGTAATGATTGTTTTGGGGTTGTGATTTTTGTTTTAAATTCCCCGGGGATTATTTGGCGGTAGTCTGGGTATTGCCCGTCTACTAGCCGGCTTATTATTTGTGTATCGTTTAAACTTAGGCTTATCTGGTTTTCACTAAAATGGATTTCCACAAGCTCTTTTTGCCCACCTATTATTCTTGAGAGTTCTTGTAAGGTTTTTTGCGGGATAATAACTTCATATGTTGAAGTTTCTGTGTTTTGTAGGTTAATCTTTTTTTCTGCGAGGCGGTAACGGTCTGTTGCCACCACCCTTAGCGCGTTTGTGTCTTTAGCAAACAGCACTCCTGATATTTCTGGTTGTGTCTGGTTGTTAGAAGCGGCAAAAACCACTTGATCTACTGCTTCTTTTAAGGTTTGTGCCTCAACTTGAATTGTTTTTCCGTTTTCCACTTTCGGTATTAGCGGGAAATCGTCCGCGGAAAGGGTTTTTATTGTGGTGTGGTAGTTATCTGTTTCAATTTTTAGTTCATTATTGTTTTGTGTTTCCAAGGTGATGTTTTTGTTTGGAAGGTTACTCACCAGTTCAGTTATGGTTTTACTGGATACGGTTATTTCTCCTTCTTCTTCAACTTTACACCTAACTTGAGTGGTAATGGCTATTTCTAAATTTGTGGAAGATATTTTTAAAACCCCGTTTTCTGTTTTTAGCAAAATATTACTGAGTATGGGCAGTGTAGAACTGGACGAAATTATTCTCCCCACCACCATCACACCAATTTTTAGGTTTTCTTGTGTGCAAACAATTTTCATAAAAAAAGTATTAATAAATAATTTAAATAGTTAATAGTAATAATAAGTCTTGTTGGAAAGTGGATAAAAGATGAATAAACACACCAGCAAGAACAAAAACAAAAAAACATTGTGGACAACCAGGGAGGAAAACAGCTGGTGGGTTGTGTGTAATAATAACCACACAAAAAATTTAATGAAAATAAAAGAATAAAAACAAAAACAGTCACTAAATGAACAACTTATCCATAATTAAATCCACTTCTTGTTTAAATGATTCCTTGGTAGAAACAAGGTTTTCCACCTTCTCCACAGCATGCATTACAGTGGTATGGTCCCGACCACCAAAAAAGTCACCAATAGAGGGGAAAGAATTATCCAACTCTTTCCTTATAATATACATTGCAACCTGCCTGGGTTTAACAAACTCTTTTTTTCTGGATTCTTTCAATAAATCTTCCATAGAAATGTTATAAAATTCAGCCACCATCTCCGCAATTTTCTTTACAGAAGTAACCCTTTTTTTACTGCCAACAATACTGGAAAGAATTGTTTTGGCTTGTTCCAAAACAAGTCCTTTGTTTTCCATTTGTTGATAAACAGCCAACCTGTTTAAGGCCCCTTCCAATTCACGAACGTTGTTTTGAATATTTTCAGCAATGTAAAACAAAATATCTTCACCAATACTAACACCCTTTTTTTCCATCTTGGTGCGTAAAATCGCCATTCTGGTTTCTAGGTCGGGCGCCTGGATATCAGCAACCATCCCCCACTCAAAACGGGAGACTAAGCGCTGTTCAATGGCCGGGATGTCTTTTGGCAAACGATCAGAGGTAATAATAATTTGCTTGCCTTTATCACGTAATTCATTAAAAGTATGGAAAAATTCTTCCTGGGTTCCCTCTTTACCGGCCAAAAATTGGATATCATCAATAAGCAGGGCATCTATGCCCCTGTAAATTTTTTTAAATTCTTCCATCCGTTTTTGACTAATGGCGTTTATATAGTCATTAGTGAATTTTTCACTGGTTACATAAAGAATTTTGGTTTTTGGGTTGCTTTGCAGCATTTTATGACCTGCCCCGTGCATTAAATGGGTTTTTCCCAAACCCACCCCGCCGTAAATAAATAAAGGGTTGTATTGCGTGCCCGGGTTTTTGGCTACAGCCTGGCTGGCCGCATGAGCCAACTCATTATTTTTCCCAATTATAAAAGTCTCAAAAGTGTATTTTGGGTTAATGCCTGAGGCGTTGGTGCCAAAAGCTTCTTTGTTTGGGGGGTTGTCCGCCTGAGTTTTATAATTTTGTTTGGTGTTTTGATTTTGCGGTAGAGTTCCTAATTGGTATTTAATTTCTTTAATTTCCGGAGCCAGGCTTTTTAGAGCCTTGAGCATTTCCTGGTGATATTTTGCGGCAATCCAATCGCGGTTAAATGCGCTTGGCACCCCAATTACAATATGATCACTGGCTCGTTCCAGGATGGTGGTGTTTTTAAACCAGGTATTAAAATTTGCTTTGCTTAATGAGACTTCTAAACTACCGAGTATTGCTTGCCAGAGTTGTTGGTTATTCATAAATTAAAAAGAAGCTCGAAGCTGTCTTAAAAATAATTTGTAGGCGAAATTCTATAATTTTGAGCGGATTGGTTCCAAACAAATTTTGATGTTTAACCTAAGTTAAGCGGAAAAATTTTTTGAAACAAGCCGCCAGAATTATGGGATTGCAGCCCGAGGGATCTTTAAGATAACTTCTGACAAAAAAAGTAATATTTGTTTAACCTATGCACCCAAGGTAATATTAGACTTACTTAATTACCATCTCATATTGCATTCTAACAGGGAGTTATCAACATGTAAAACATTAATAATCCATCTTATATAAGCGGAAAATTTACCCATCTGTTTATATGTTGTGGAAAAGGTGTGCTAAAAAGATTTACTCACAGGAAGGAAAATTTTAGAGTTGACGAAAAAGCTTTTTTTCTTTATAATTACTCAAGAATTAAAGACCGCGGACACCTGCCTAAAGCGCAGGCGGCGCGAACTAAAGGCAGATATTACGGATTTAAAATTTTATAAATCCTTAACTAATATTTCTGCGGAGAATTTATGAAAAGAACCTATCAGCCGAAAGTTAAAAAGAGAAAAAGAATACATGGTTTTTTAAAGCGCATGGAAACTAAAACCGGCCGTAATGTAATAGCCAGACGCCGTGCCAAAGGCCGCAAAAAACTCACCGTAGTCTAAAGATAACTTTAAAATAATGTTAAAAAAAGTAAACCGCCTGGCAAAAAGCAAAGATATTCAAACAGCCTTTGCCCGAGGGCGGACTTTTTTTAACCCCTTGTTTACTGTTAAATTTGTTCCTTCCGAGGGAAACAGGAGGTTTGCAGTTGTGGTGTCCACAAAAGTTTTTAAAAACGCCGTGGACAGAAATAGATTAAAGCGCCTAATTAGAGAGTATTTAAGGCTTAATCTTAAGGGTTTTAAGGCTGGTAGCTACGCTATAGTGGCTAAGCCTAAACTTAATAAGATGCCGGAAACTGAAGTGTTAAAAGAATTTAAACTGTTATGCGCCAAATTGCTTTTGTAAAAAAACTTGTAAAACTTTTCGACCGATTGTTGGCTTACCCGGCAATAGGATTAATTTTTTTGTATCAAAAAACTATATCCCCAGATCATGGAATAACCCGCGGACTTTATCCATATGGATACTGTCGACACTACCCTTCCTGCAGCGAGTATTCCAAACAATCGTTATTGAAATTTGGTTTTTTTCTTGGCACCGGCCTGACCTTAAAGAGAGTGGTCAGTTGTAATCCGCTGTCTGAGCCGAAAGTAGATTTAGTCCCTAACCATTTATAATCATCAACTATGTCAATATTCTTAAGTTTGTATAATGAAGTAATTTATCGCCCGCTTTTAAACCTGTTGGTCTTTTTTTACAATATTATTCCCGGCCACGATATCGGCTTGGTTATTATTTTGTTAACAATTTTAATCAGACTGATTTTGGCCCCCAGTTTTCACAAGTCACTGACCAGCCAAAAAGCTTTAAACGACCTCCAGCCGAAGTTAAATGAGCTTAGGGAAAAGCATAAAGAGGATAAGGAAGCCCAAGCCAGGGCGATTATGGGTTTGTATAAAGAGTACAAAATTAACCCGCTAGCCTCTTGTCTGCCTTTGGTCATCCAGCTACCCATTTTAATTGCTTTGTATCAAGTTTTCAGCAAGGCTTTAAACAACCATCTTTCCGGTTTGTATGCTTTTGTTGCTCAACCGGCTTTCATTAGTCCAAAATTTTTTGGTCTTATAGATTTGTCCAAGCCCAACATTTGGTTTGGTGTTCTTGCGGGCCTGGCGCAGTTTTGGCAATCTAAATTAATGCTTCCGGCAAATCCAGGCAACCAGGACGCGACAGCCAAAGCCATGCAGTTGCAGACCACCTATATTTTGCCTATTATTAGCATAATTATTGCCATAAAATTGCCGGCCGGTTTGCCGCTTTACTGGATAGTCACTACCCTCTTTGCTGTTGCTCAGCAATATTATATAATGCGAACCAGAACGGATGAGCACAAATAAGAGACGAATAAACACGGATTCGTGTTTATTCGTTATTGATTAGTGTTAATTTATCTTTCCTATGACTGACTATAATAAAATTGAACAAGTTAAAAATATTATCCTTGAGTTAATTGAGAAATGCGGTGTGTCCGGCACTGTTGAATATGAAGAAAGCATTACCAAAGGTTTAATTTTTAACATTAGCAGTAACGATTCTTATTTACTCATTGGCCGGCAAGGTTCGACCTTGCATTCCTTACAAATTTTAGCCCAGGCATTAGCCGGGAAAAAATTAGGGGGCGAGCAGCCGTTTTGGTTTACCCTGGACGTAGACGATTATAAAAGAAAAAGAGAATGGTTTTTAAAAGAAACAGCCAAAGCCGCGGCGGAAAAAACCAAAATGACCGGCCGTGCCCAAGCTTTGGAGCCGATGCCCAATTACGAACGCCGTTTAGTCCACGCTTATTTGCAAGAACACTATCCTGACATAGAAAGCTCGTCCATTGGCAACGAACCTTA
>CAZFQP010000009.1:0-35346 GCA_964520505.1 uncultured Candidatus Saccharibacteria bacterium
GTACACACGCTTCGGGTGCGTGGAGACTGGGTTCGATTCCCAGCATCCCGACCATGGTAAGACTCCGGCTAAGCCGGAGTTTTGTCTTAATATAAGGTAGTGATATGATTTAGTTATGATAGAGCAAATAATCATCAACGGAAATTTAATCTCGTATAGCCAAACCGGAGCAGGGGATAGCGCGGTAATTTTTCTGCATGGCTGGCGTTCACAAAAAGAAGTGTGGTTCGGTGTTGTATCAAGGATAAAAGATGAAAGATTAAGGATATACAGTGTTGATCTGCCAGGGTTTGGGCAGTCGCCGGTTCCTAAAAATTCTTGGACAGTAGGGGATTACTCGGAAATGGTTAAGGGTTTTATTGAAAAATTAGGTTTGAAAAATGTTGTTATTGTTGGGCATTCTTTTGGTGGCCGGGTTGGCATAAAGCTGGCGGCCAAATATCCATCTATAATTTCCAAATTAGTTTTGGTTGACTCAGCAGGTTTTGCAACCAATAGCGCGAAAAAATCCGCAATGGGAATTGTATCTAAAATTGCCAGGCCGTTTTTCCGCCCGAAGTTTATGCAGGGTTTAAGAAAATATATTTATAGAGCAATTGGCGCCGAAGATTATTTAGCCACGCCAAACTTGCAGCAGACTTTTATAAATACGGTGAATGAGGATTTATCGGCGGATATGGAAAAAATAAACTGTCCAACCTTAATTATTACCGGAGAGAATGACAAAGATACACCAATTGAATATGGCAAGAAAATGAATAATATAATTCATAATTCTAAATTCATAATTCTACCCGGTGCCGGCCATTTTAGTTTTTTAGATCAGCTGGAAGAGTTTGTAAAAATTTTCAACGAATTTATGTAGTGGACAGCGCGCCTGCCTGCCGGCAGGCAGGAATTGTCCACCCGAATAATTTATATATGTTTAATATTTTTAAGGTAATTAAATATCAGCTTTATTTGTTACAGCTTGAGAATTACGAACTCGGGCGGTTTTTGAAGTTGCTTTTTAAAAAAGGTTTGCTGCCTAAGGGCGAACAAAGAAAGCAATTGGTCTGGACAAGTAAGGCAGTTTTAATTTTTGGATTGTCGGAAATTATTATTTTAGGGCTCTCTGTTGGCTTGGCTCATAGATTATCTTTAAATGTTTTGGAAAATACTGTTGCGGCTGCGCTTGCTGGCTTGGCGGCTTTTTATTTTTTTCAATTTTGTGGGTTTATATTTTTATCCCTAAGTACAATTCTACTAATCCCAGCAGATTGGCTGGCAAAACAAATAATTGTCTGGCGAGCGAAATCAAAGATAAAAGATCAAGGATCAAAGATAAAAATTATCGGTATCGCCGGCAGCTACGGCAAGACTACAATGAAAGAAGTTTTAAAAGAGGTTTTAGGTGCTAGGTTTCAGGTTTTAGCAACACCAGAAAGCGTGAATACTCCTATTGGGATTGCAAGGTGGATTTTGAAGAATTTTCATGAATTGCTCCCCTCATCCGTCCCGCAAAAAGGCGGGACACCTTCTCCCGCAAGGGGAGAAGGAAATATTGAAGTGGCTATTGTGGAAATGGGTGAGCATTACAAGGGTGATGTGGAGGAGATTTGCGAACTCGCCCGGCCGGACGTAGTCGTGGTTACTGGAATTAACGAGGCGCACTTGGAACGGATGAAAACTTTAAGCAATATTACAGATACGGTTTTTGAAGTTGTGGCTCATTCCAAGCCAGGTGCTTTGGTGCTGTTAAATGGTAACGATAAAAATGTTATTGAACATTATAAAGAGTATGTTTGGCCGGATCACAAGGTAGAAAAATTTCAAATTTCAAATTTCAAATTTCAAATGTTTAGCACCGAGAAGCTTTGTTGGGAAGCCGAAACTGAGAAATTAGGAAAATTCGAAATTAATTTGTTGGGCGAGTATGCGCTTGGGGATGTTAGCGCGGCAATAAAGATTGCTCAGGGTTTTGGCATGAACGAGGAAGAAATTAAAAAGGGCATTGCAAAAATAAAACCGGTTGAGCACCGCTTGCAGCCAATCAAGTCTTCCGGAGGAGTGCTGGTAATAGATGATGCCTACAACGGCAACCCGGCCGGAGTGGCTGAGGCAATCAAAGTTTTGTCACGTTTCCAAAATCGCCGAAAATTATTTATTACTCCGGGGCTGGTAGAAACCGGCAAGGCAACAGCTGATATCCATCGCGAAATCGGTAAGCAGTTGGCAGAGGTCGCCGATGTGGTTATACTAATTAAGAACAGCGTGACGCCTTTCATAGATGAAGGATTAAAGATGAAGGATAAAGCACCAGAGGTGATTTGGTTTGAGACAGCGCAAGAAGCTCACGCATCACTGGCCAAAATTTTAAAACCCGGAGACGTTATTGTTTTCCAAAATGATTGGGGAGACCAGTACTTATAAATTTCAAATAACAAATTTCAAATGTCAAATATCACAAAAAAAACTATTGGTATATTTTTTGGCTCACGGAGTCCTGAGCATGATGTATCTATTATTACCGCGCAACTGATTATTTCCGGTCTTAAGGGTTTGGAGTATAATGTTGTGCCGGTTTATATTACCAAGCAAGGCAAGTGGATGATTGGGGAAGAGTTGGGTAATTTAAAGTTGTTTATTGACTCAAATAAAAAGGTTGAAACCGAAAGTGGTTATTCGCAATATTATCTTGATATGGAAGAGTCGGTGGGCAAGATGGTGTTTAAGAAAAAAGGTTTAATGGGAAAATCTGTAGAAATAGATTTGGCATTTCCGGCGTTTCATGGCAGCTTTGGCGAAGACGGTACTATTCAGGGAATGTTTGAAATGCTTGGTGTGCCATATGTTGGTTGCAATGTTCCTTCAAGCGCAATTGCCATGGACAAGGCATTTACTAAACAGGTGATGATGGCGAGTGGTGTACCGACAACTAAGTTCGTGGTGTTTGAAAAACAAGATTGGGAGGGGAATAGAGAATTAGAGATGCAGAGAATTAGGGAATTAGTATGGCCGGTTTTTATCAAGCCCGTGCATTTAGGTTCATCAATCGGAATCGGGAAGGCTAGGGACGAAAAAGAATTGCAACAAAAAATTGAAGTAGCGTTTTATTATGATAGTAAAGTTTTAGTGGAAGAGGCGGTTAATGAGGTAATGGATGTGACTTGCTGTGTAATAGGTAATGAAACTCTAACTGCTTCGGTTTTGCAGGAGTCTTTGTATAACAAAGATATGTTTGATTTTGAAGAAAAATATTTAAAAGACGGCGGTGCCCAGACCGGCAACGCGCAAAGTAGCTTGGTTATTCCAGCCAGGTTAGACGAACAAACCACCACATCAATTCAAGATTGCGCCAAAAAAGTTTACAAAGCCCTTGGCTGCAGCGGGATTGCCCGTGTAGATTTTTTGTTTGACAAACAGATCAAGAAATTTTTTGCTAACGAAGTTAACCCGCTTCCCGGCACGCTTTACCACCACTTGTGGAAAGCTTCGGGCGTGGAATTTCCCGAACTCCTTAAAAAATTAATTTCTTTTGCCGAAGAAAAAGCCAAAGCAAAAAAAGAAATAAATTATTCTTTTGAATCCAGTCTACTCACCTCATTAAAGGGTTCGAAATTAAAATCAAATAAGCTAAATTAATGTTCCATATTGCAACAACCTGCAAATAAACAACAACAGAGTGAAACGCGTTTGCGGTTCACTCTGTTTGATATAGAACAATGAAAAATTTAAGATTTATGAATTAAGATGTAAGAATTGACTGCATAAGATAAAATGAATACAAAATTTGAACAACAAAAATTTAAAGACGGCTATTCGGTTGTTATTGGTTGTGACGAAGTTGGGCGGGGGTGCTTGGCCGGGCCGGTAGTGGCAGCAGCAGTAATTTTTGATTGTTCAAAATTGCAGATAATTGGCCATAATTTATTTAAACAAATTAAAGACAGTAAACAGTTATCGCCCAAGAAGAGAGAAGAGTTGGCCTGTTTCATCAAACAAAATTTTCAGTGGGGGATTGGCGAGGTGTCACCAATGGAAATTGATAAAATAAATATACATCAGGCCACGCTATTAGCAATGCGCAAAGCAGCGCAAAGTCTCTCTTGTGCTAATTCGCACGAATTAGCACAAGAGAGTAAAGGAAGATTTTTGATAATAGATGGAAAATTTATTTTACCAAAGTTTGACATGGAGCAAGAAGCAATTGTTGATGGCGACAATAAAATATTTTCGATTGCTGCCGCTTCAATTGTTGCCAAAGTTTATCGCGACGAACTAATGAGAAAAATGGATCTGAAGTATCCACAGTATGCTTTTGCCCAACATAAAGGTTATGGAACGTTGCATCATCGAAATATGATAACTGAGCACGGCCTGTGCCCAATCCATCGCCGAAGTTTTTGCGAAAAATATTATTGATGGAAACTGAGTCCATGAATTGACCAGTGGTGATTTTTTAAAACATCTTCAGGCTTGTATGTGCCTTTAGCCGCGCTCGTTGCGCTCATATTATATCCGCCCAGCCCGTGGCTTTCTAATAAGTATTCATTATTTACAAAATAATAAGCATCGGGCATAGGGCTCTGGTTTACCCTAACTACTGTAAATCCAGCTGACACTAAGCCTAACTCGACTATCTTTTGAAAATTTTCAGGACCGAAAAAATGATTGTCTGTATCGTATTCATCGCAAGATTTTAAGTATTCCAAAAGGTCGCCTCTTTTTTCCTGGGAGTACGGAGCGTACATGTCATCAAATTGACTATTATTTTCAGGACTATTTCCTTTGCGCATAAAAATTTTGCTGTATTTAAAAATATTTTAATCTTTGTAAAATATAATCGGTTTTAAATTACAGAGCCATAACTTATTACTTCTCAAGTTGCTTTTTTAGTACGTCAATAACTGCTTTTTCCCATGACTTCATCGAGTACCATTTGATAAGTGGGGTGGCGACTATTCTGAGCCATACCTTGTGAATAGAAACCTGATATGTGTAATCAATTAAGGTTCCTTTCGGGTCTTTGGAAAGCAGCAGCTCTTCGTGTCCGGAAGTTCCAAACTGGTAGCTGTCATTGTCTGAGATAAATCCTTTCCCTGGCAAAATTTGAGTCTTCATTTTTACTTGGAATTTTTTACCGAATGATTTTACGGTCGCTTCTATTTCTAAATTATTCCCGTTTCTTTTATTAATTTGTATTGACTCGGCAACTTTTGGAAAATTTTTCGGGAATTTCTCAAAGTCCGTTACTATTTTAAATACCTCTTCCAGAGAGGCTGCAATTAGCCACTGGTTGTGAAGCGTAATTTCTTTCATGTAGGTAATTCTATTATAGCTTTAAATAAATTGTCCTGGCGGAGAGGGAGGGATTCGAACCCTCGAACCCCTTGCGGGGTTACCGGTTTTTCTCGACCCCGTTGCAAATAGACGAATTTTGGAGGAAGAGGAGGGATTCGAACCCTCGGTACCCTTGCGAGTACACCGCATTTCGAGTGCGGCCCATTCGACCACTCTGGCACTCTTCCTGGATTTGTGAACTTGTAAATTTTGCAACGGGGCGAGCCAGCGCACTAGACCAACCCGAAGGGTCCCCTTTGGGGCTATGCGACCTCTCCGTGTTCAGCTATTATTTTGATTTTTTCTAAGTATCCCTTAGGGTGTTTTAGATGCCACTCTCTTTTGTATGCTTCCTGTTTATTTGTATAGAGTTCTTTATATATGAGTTTCCAAGGTCTATAGGGTTTGGTTGATTTAGTTTTGCCCAAATTATGTTCCTTTAGCCTCTTTGCATCATCAGTAGTACAACCGATATAGTAACGATTTACCACTTCACTCTTAAGAATATAAACATAATATATTTCCATATATTTGATGACCAACCCGAAGGGTCCCCTTTGGGGCTATGCGACCTCTCCGTGTCTATATGGTCAACGCTATTTATTATACCTAAAAAATGGAGTATAATACAACTGTTTCATCTATTAATTTAGACAAAATGACAAAAATGAAAACGATTTTAATTAGCGGTGGAGTAACTGGCATTGGGGCGGCGACGGCAATTAGGTTTTTGGAGGCCGGCTGGAACGTAGCGGTTTTTTCAAATACGGCAGAACATAACCAGGAATTTGTAAAAGCAGCTAAGGCCCAAGGGCTGGCCGGAAAATTATTGGTTTTGCTTGGCGATATTACCAAAGAGAAGGAAGTAAAAAAGATTGTGGCGGAAACCAAAAAGAAATTTAAAAATATAGATGTGTTATTTAACAACGCCGGTTTGGGATATTTTGTTGATGCCGACAAGGTAAATGTAAAAAAGTTTGACGAGATGATGGAAGTAAATGTAATAGGTATGGCGGACTTAACCAAACAGGTTTTGCCAATAATGAAAAAGCAAAAAAGCGGACAAATTATTAACAACGCTTCCGTGGCCGGAAAAGTCGGGCATGCAAAGAGTGAATTTTACGCCGCCACCAAGTCCGCTGTTATGCGCTACAGCGAAGGGTTGCGCAGCGAGGTGGCAAAGTTTGGAGTAAAAGTTTCGGTTATTTATACTAGCACTGTCAAAACCGGATTTTGGAGCAAGAAAGAATACGCGCGCCGCAAAAAAGAAAGTTGGCACGGGAAAGATCCGGTATTTTTAACCGTTCAGGATTTAGCCAAGACAGTTGAGTTTATTGTCGGCCAGCCGGAGAACAGCGTAGTAGAAGATATCACGATTATGCCGTTTGGGAAATAACTCTTTATGTCATTGCGAGTGCATCCGAAGCAATCTCTCTGATCTATATTATATGCATGTTCTGACAAGCTAAATTAGCGCATAAAAAGTTTAAATAATAATTAAATACAGATTGCTACGTCGTCCAGTCAAAGCCCCGAGCTCCTCGCAATGGCAATCTAAAAAATATGAAAATATATTTTGGCGAAGAGACCAAAAAGGCAATAAAAAATTTTCCATTTTCCACGCACCCCGTGAAAATGGAATTTATTTTGGGCTTGGTAAAAATTAAAAAAGCAGCAGCCATAGCCAACGTTCAAGCCAAAAATTTTTCGCCTAAAATTGGTCGGGCGATTGTTAGGGCAGCCCAAGAAATTTTGGCTGGCAAACACCATGACCAATTTCCATTGTCTTCATTTCAGGGAGGAGCGGGTACGGCTATAAATATGAATGTTAATGAAGTTATTGCAGGAAGGGCTACGGAAATTTTAAAAACCCTCACCCCTAACCCCTCTCCCGCAAGGGGCGAGGGGAATGTGGTGGTTGTCCATCCTAATGACCATGTAAACCGCAGCCAATCAACTAACGACGTTAACCCCTCGGCTATAAAAATTGCCGCATATGGCCAAACATCCGAATTAGTGTTGGCTTTAAATAGCCTGATAAAGGCCTTTGAATATAAAGGGAAGAGTTTTGCAAAAATTATTAAGCTCGGGCGGACGCATATGCAGGATGCCGTACCCACGACCTTGGGGGCCGAGTTTTTAGCGTATGCTTCGGTCTTAAAAGAACACGCTGAAAATATTGTTCAAGCGGCTGAAAAATTATTGGAGCTAAATTTGGGGGGCACGGCCATTGGCAATTCTGTTAATGCCTCGCCAGTATATATTGCTGCTGTTTATAAAGCATTAAATAAAATTACCAAACAGAATTTTGTGGCGGCAAAAAATTTAATGGCTAAAACTTCCGACCAGAGCGGTTTTTTAGTAGTTTCCCAGGCGGTCACGGCTCTGGCAGCCAGCCTGTCAAAAATCGCCAACGACTTTAAATTTATGTCCTCCGGGCCGCGCGGCGGCATTGGCGAGATCATTTTGCCGGAATTGCAAAAAGGTTCTTCTATAATGCCGGGGAAAGTTAATCCGGTAATGCCTGAAACTTTAAACCAGTTATATTTTTTGGTGTCCGGCAATAATTTAACAATTGAAAAAGCCGTTGAAGCGGCGCAAATGGAATTAAATGTCATGCTTCCCGTAATTGCCGACCGGCTGCTTGAATCTATTTGCCTAATAACAGAAGCGGTAATTCAGTTTGAAAAATTTTGTGTTTTAAAATTAAAAGTTGATGCCGCCAAGTGCAAAGAGCATTTGGAAAACTCCACGGCTCTGGCTACTTTTTTAACTCCAAAATTTGGTTACGATAAAATTAGTTTGCTGGTTAAACTTTCGGTTGCCAAGAAAACTTCTTTTAAAGAGGAAGTAATTAACAGCGGAATAATGAAAACCGGAGAATGGGAGCAATTAGTCATAAAGATCTTGCAGATAAAACCGTAATACAAAGTTTAATTTAATGTCAAAAAAAGTTTTAATTTTCCATACATCAATTGGCCTTGGTCATAAATTTATAGCAGAAAATATCGGCTGGCAGCTTTCCCAGGCCGGGTGTGAGGTAAGAGTAGCCGATGTTTTAGAAGTGCAAAAAGGCAAGTTGGTGGAACTAAGCACCAAAATCCACCATTGGATGAACACCAGCGCGCCGTGGCTATGGAGTTTTTTGTACCATGTGACGAATCTATCATTGGTAGTAAAAAGCACCTTGCCTATTCGTTTGTGGGTGGCCAAAAAAAACTGCTCCAAAACCCTCGGACTCATAAATGAGTTTAAGCCCGATATGGTAATAAGCGTGCATAACACAGCTTCGGCAATTTTGGCGCACTTAAAAAAAGAAAAACTATATGAGGGTTTGTTTGTAATAGGTTTTAGTGATTTTCACTTGCATAAGTTTTGGCTGTTTAATCAGGCGGATTTTTATTTGGCAAACATTGCGGAGCAAAAACAAGAAATGATTGATTGGGGTATAAATCCAAACAAGGTTGCGGTTTGCGGTATTACTCTAAAACCTAAATTAAATATTAACTCTAACGCAGTCAAGCAAAAACTTGGATTGGCTGCCGAAGACCGAGTTATTTTGGTGGGCAGTGGTTCTTTAGGAATTGGTTTTAGCGAACAGTTACTAGGGCAATTATTTGCCTTGCCGAAAACAAAAGTAATTGTTGTTACCGGCAAGAATGAAAAGTATAAAAACTATTTAAATGAAAAATACGCAAAAGAAAATTTGTTAACCTTGGGTTTTTATGAACCGATGGCCGAGCTGTATGCCATTACAGATGTTTTTTTTAGCAAGCCAGGTGGACTATCCACAGCCGAGGCTATGCAGTACGGGTTGTCTATAATTGTGCCTTATGTCTTGCCGGGGCAGGAAGAATTAAATTTAAAGTATCTATTGGCTAAAGGTTTGTTACAAAAAGTTTCTCAAGAACTGATTAGTCAAATATCAGACATCAAATCTTTCCAAGAGAGTCTGCCTGAAAATCCCAATTACCAAGCCATTGTTCATCCGAAAATTACAGCTTCTGGTGCGGTGATAAACTTGTTTAAGTAGTTTCACTTTTGTATAACAAACAGTTGAGCCAGCCGGTACGGCTGGCTCTTTTTTACTGGGGTTTGACTAATCTTGGGCTATTGTTTATCATTAAAGAAAGAAGAGAAATTAACTATAGAATATCATGGCCAAGAAAGAAAAAGCGTCATTTTTTGGGAAAATAATGGGGGGAAGCATTACCGACGAAGCACCTCAGCCGGTGGCTGTTTCACAAATTGAAGAAGATGAGGAGATGGAGGCCGAGGAGTTATCCGGAGATGACGATGCGGTGGTAGAGGAGCAGGAAATTGAAATTGAAGCTGAGGACTCCGAGCCCGTTGCCGTACCGGCCAAACAAGTGGCTGCCAAAGAAAACAATGAAGAATGGCTGAATGATTTTGAAGGCCAGTTGAATATAGATATGTATCAGACCAAGGACAATGTGATTATTAAGTCCACCATTGCCGGAGTCAGGCCTGAAGATATAGATATTACCGTGGCTAATGACATGGTAACAATTAAGGGAGCCAGAAGAAAAGAAGAGAATATTCCTCAAGATGATTATTTTTACCAAGAATGTTATTGGGGTAATTTTTCCAGGAGTGTAATAATCCCGGTAGATATAGATAGTGAAAATATCGAAGCCGACCTAAAAGACGGAATTCTAACAGTCATAATTCCTAAAGCGGCCAAGGCCAAGACCAAGAAAGTGAAAGTTAAAGGGCTTTAAGCTACAGAACAACAAATTTATACGAATCTACAGAGGCCTACAGAAAAACCCCCGACTCCAAATGGAGTCGGGGGTTTTAAATTGTTAAAAAAAATGTTAAAATAGAGCAGTATTAAGAAATAGTTACGTAAAAATAAACCTCTCCCAGTTCGCTTTTGGCGAACTTCCCTCCCCATAATTTGGAGAGGGGGACTATAAGGATTAAAGCTATTATGGGCAGACACAAAAAAGAAGACAAAGAAGCAATTAAATTTAAAGCCCCGCAATTAAACCTTTCGGCTGAAACTAAAAGAGGCATTACTGTGGTAGTATTTGTTGCCGTGGCCCTGGTGGTGGTTTTAAGTTTAGCCGATTTAGCCGGTTCGTTGGGGCAGGGACTGTTTAAGTTTTTAAGTTTGGCTTTCGGGGTGATGGCTTATTTGGTGCCGTTGATTTTGTTGTCCGTAGCAATTTCTCTATATAAACAGAATTTGGAAGAGGAAGATAGAAGTAGTAGTTTCTATTGGAGGATTTATTTGGGAGCTTTGTTACTTACGGGTAGCATTGGCGGACTAATTCACATTTTTTATTTAAGTAATGATCTTAGCGGCTTTGCCCTGGCTTCGGAAGGACGTGGGGGCGGATATTTTGGGGCCTTGTTCGCCCAGCCGGCTTTTGGATTTTTAGGTTTTTGGGCTGGAAGCTTGGTGCTGTTCGCTTTAATTGTGATTTCCATTTTAATAATTTTTGATGTTTCTTTAAAAGCCTTGTGGCCAAAAACGAAAAATTCTTCGGAAGGATCCGAGGGGGAATCTTTAGAAGCAAAGCCACAAATCAAATTGCCGCTTAAAATTAATGCCATGGGCAAAGAGGGTTTTGTGGAAGATAAGGTTATTGATAAGAATCCTAAAGTAAATGATGCTGAAGTTGATAACGGAAAAACTCAAACCATTCAAACTTCCAAAGTTAATAACGCAGCCAAAACATCGGCCATAAATATGGAAGCGATTACATTGGAAGACCGCAAAGATTGGAAATTGCCCCAATTTGATTTGTTGGACGATAATCAAACTGAAGTAGATAGCGGTAATATAGAAGTGAATGTCGCAATTATAAAAAAAACCTTGGCGGATTTTGGCATAGATGTGGAAATGGGTGAGGTTAATGTTGGGCCGACCGTCACACAATATACTTTGCGCCCGAATACCGGGGTGAAGTTGTCACAAATTGCGGCCTTGCAGAATGATTTAGCCTTAGCTTTGTCCGCACACAGTATTCGTATGGAGTTGCCCATTCCCGGCAAGGCACTGGTTGGTATTGAAGTTCCAAATAAATCCACGGCAATAGTTCGTTTGCGCGAGGTAATGCAAACCAACGAATTTGTTAATCATAAAAGCAAGTTGGCTATTGCTTTGGGTCGCGACGTCGCCGGCCACCCGATGGTAGTTGATTTGGCCAAAATGCCTCATATGTTGGTGGCGGGCGCTACCGGTACCGGAAAGAGTGTGTCTATAAACAGTTTATTTATTTCTTTGTTGTATCGCAACACGCCGCAGGATGTAAAATTTATTGTTATTGATCCTAAGAGGGTGGAACTAAATTTGTATAATGGCATTCCGCATTTACTCACTCCTGTAGTTATTGAAAATGACAAAGCCGTTAACGCGTTAAAGTGGGCGGTGGCGGAAATGGATAGACGTTATAAATTGCTTTCCGAAGTCGGCAAGCGAAATATTTTGGAATACAATGAAAGCGCCCCATTAAGGATGCCTTACATTGTTATATTGGTGGACGAGTTGGCGGACTTGATGGCTGTGGCTCAAGCCGATGTGGAATCGGCCATTGTGCGTTTGGCTCAAATGGCGCGCGCCGTGGGTATTCATTTGGTTTTAGCTACCCAGCGTCCCAGCGTAGATATTATTACCGGTTTAATTAAAGCCAACATTACTTCCAGAATTGCTTTTGCTGTAGCAAGTCAAATAGACAGCCGTACAATTTTAGACTCTTCCGGTGCGGAAAAACTTTTGGGTAACGGTGACATGCTTTATACTTCGGCTGAATACAACAAGCCTAAACGCGTGCAGGGAGCATTTATTGGAGAAAAAGAAGTAAAAAAAGTTGTAGATTTCTTTAAGGCGCAAGTTGGCGCGGTAATATATAATGAAGAAATTTTAGAAAAACCAAAGCGTCCTTTGGGCATACCCGGAATGGAAGGGGAAAACGGCAGCGATGATAGCGATCCAATGTTAGAAGAAGCAGTGGATGAAGTTCGTCGCGCCGGTAAAGCTTCGGCCAGTTTATTGCAGCGCCGGTTGCGTGTGGGTTATGCCAGAGCCGCCAGGCTGCTAGATATTATGGAACAGCAGGGGATTATCGGTCCTGGCGAAGGAGCTAAGCCTAGGGAAGTATTTGGAGTTGTCCCTCCGGATGAAAAAGCAGAGTACGGAATAGATGATGAGAACCAAAATATCTAATCTTTCAGGTGAAGGCAGGGTTTTACGACATTTAGCTCAAACAAAAATCAAATTTCAATTTACCTAATGACGTGACGGATATTAGGCATTTTAAAATTAGGTATAATTTACTAATTGGGTTAAAGAGAAAGAGTATATGGTTTTTGAAAAAAAGAAAATTCAAATGGAGACCCTGAGCGAATATTTAATCGCGGTCAGGAAGAACTTGAATTTGACCGTGGCTGAAGTAGGGCAAAAAACTGCCATTGCGCCAAAGTTTATTGTCGCTTTGGAAGAAGGTAAATTTAAGTTGCTGCCTGCCGGAGTTTATGCCGTGGGTTTTTTGCGGCGTCTGGCCCAGCTCTACGTGGTAGATGCAGACGAATTAATTTGCCAGTACAAAAAAGAACAAATGATTGACCGGCAGCTAAAAGCTAATACCGAACAGTCGGGAAGTTTTGTGGAAAAAAAGTTTTGGAAAAAATTAGTCATTACTCCGAAACTGTTAAGTTTGAGTTTGGGTCTGTTATTTGTTGGGGTTAGTATCGGTTATATTATTTGGCAAGTTTGGTCTATAAATAAAACCCCGGTTCTGGAAATTATTGAACCGCAAAACAACGCGGTCATCCAGGGCACTACGGCCATGGTTCGCGGACACACGGATGCGGGCAATAGTGTGGCGGTCAATGAACAGGGAATTTTTGTAGATACCACAGGTAATTTTCAAACTCAGTTGGGCTTAAGTTCTGGTCCAAAAGAAATTAAGATTACAGCCAGTAACCGTTTTGACAAACAAACAGTTAAAACAGTAAGTGTTAACGTTGCCGGTCAGCCGTCGAATGCTCCGGAGAGTTTAATGTTGAAAGTTGATTTTACCGCGGCTGTGAGTTTGTCTTATTTTTTGGATGGACAGGCAATGGATATGTTAAATTTCCAAGCCGGCGACAGTAAAATATTTTTTGCAAAACAAAAAATTCTTCTTACCACTTCAGACGCCGGAGCTACCAGGGTGACGGTTAACGGCCAGAGTTTGGGTGCAATGGGAAGGCAGGGAGAGCGGCTGGAAAATGTGCCCTTTACTGCTCCGCCCACAACCGCTACCGGAACTAACCCATAGGATTTTAACACCGGTGTTGTTGATAACTTCTTTAGCTGTGATTGCTAGATTGCCAATTTGGCTTGGATTTATTGATAAAACTGAAAAATATTGTATTTATTGACAGTAGGTGAACGTTCGTATAGTATTATAATAAATAAGCCCCAAGGCCTTAATTCTAAATAATAAATTTCACATTAGAAATTTTCAATTTTAGGTCTTGTAATTAAAATTTTTTATGTCGAAACAAACACCAAAAGCCGCTGCCATAGATTCCGGCAAGTGGAAAGCCGTGACCAGCGCAATGGATCAGATTCAAGATAAATTTGGCGCAGGCAGTATTATGAAATTGTCCGATTCTAAAACTATGGACGTGGAGTGCACGCCCACCGGCAGCATTTCTTTAGATTTGGCTTTGGGGGTAGGAGGAATTCCCAAAGGAAGAGTGGTGGAAATTTATGGCCCGGAGTCTTCCGGTAAAACCACGCTAACTTTGCATATGATAGCCGAAGTTCAAAAAAAAGGCGGGCTTGCCGCTTTTATAGACGCGGAGCATGCGCTTGATCCGGAATATGCTAAGCGTATCGGCGTGAAGTTGGAAGACTTATTAATTTCCCAGCCGGACAATGGTGAGCAGGCGTTGGATATTTGTGAAACCTTGGTGCGCAGCAACGGTTTGGATTTAATAGTGATAGATTCAGTAGCAGCCTTAACGCCGCGCAATGAAATAGAAGGCGAGATGGGCGACAGTCATATGGGGCTTCAGGCCAGGCTAATGAGCCAGGCTTTAAGAAAGCTCACAGCCATTATTTCCAAAACTAATACCACTGTAATTTTCATAAACCAGATTCGTATGAAAATTGGCGTGATGTTTGGCAACCCGGAAACCACCACCGGAGGTAATGCATTAAAGTTTTATGCTTCAGTTCGCATTGAAGTTCGGAGGAATGCGCAAATAAAAAATGGTGACAAAATTATAGGCAACCGGGTCAAAGCCAAAATTGTAAAAAATAAAGTGGCCCCGCCGTTTAAAGTGGCAGAATTTGATATTATGTATAACGAAGGGATTTCCGCCGCCGGTGATTTGCTGGATACCGGAGTATTGTTTGGGGTAATTGTAAAGAGCGGCAATACCCACAGCTTTGGCGACGTAAAGCTCGGTGTGGGCAAAGAAGCCTCCAAACAATTTTTGCGTGACAATGCTAAAGTCTTTAAAGAAGTAGACAAAGCCGTGCGTGACAAAGTCAAAGCCGGCGACGCAGTTCCTGTAAAACAAGCGGAAGAAGAAGCGGAAATCAATGAATAATTGACGGGCTGTAATTTAGAGGAGTAAAATAATTATATGAAAAAGCAACAAGTAAATTTAAAGAAATCTTTAACCAAGGCTGATTTAGAGGCCGTGGGGAATTTGATGGGCAGTTTAATTGATAAACAATCCACTGTTTTGGCGAGCAAAAAAGATTTACGAGAAGAGGTAGGTGTCTTGTATAAAGAGATTAAGGGAACAGAAGATCGCTTAAAAGAATACATGTCAGAAGGTTTTGAATCGGTGATGGAAGGAATGGATGCTTTGGCGGAAAAGCTGGCGGATAAAGAAAAGTTGGAAAGAATTGTTGAATGGGCAATTACTGTCGGAGAAAAAGTTGGTGTAAGGCCGAAAGTTTAAAAATATAATTAGAATGATAAAAAGATAAACCGCCCAACAACCAGTGTAGGGCGGTTTTGCTTAATTGGTTGCTTGGTAGGCTCATGCTTTTTTTATTTTGCTATAAATGATAAAATTAGATTTATGAAGCAAAAGAAATTATATTGCAGCTTGGATATTGAGACCAGCGGGTTTGATCCGCTGGTAAACGAAATTTTGGAAGTTGGTTTCGTGTTTTTTGAAGTTAACAAAAATGGCATAAAAATTATTGAAGAATGGACACAAGTCTTTCATCCCAGCAAGCCGGTGCCTTCGGGCATTTTGGGTCTAACAAATATTAGCCAGGCAGAGCTGGACAATGCGCCTAAATTTTCCGAGTTTCAAAATTTTTTGCAAGAGAAATTAGGCAATGCCATAATTGTCGGACATAATATTATTTTTGACATAAGGTTTTTGGAAAGCTTCGGCCTTAAATTTTCCGGCGGGAGTATAGATACTTTGGATTTGGTGCAGTGGCTGCTACCCACCCACCATAGTTATAATTTGGAAAATTTAATGCATACTTTTGGCATTGCGCATAAGGAGGCTCACCGGGCGCTGGCCGACAGCAAAGCGGCAATTAGCTTGCTAGAAAAACTTTTACAGGTTTACTGCGGTTTACCGGAAGCTGTTAAAAAAGAGATAAGTGCATTAATTTCCGGGCGAAATTTTTTGTGGGAAGATTATTTATCCTCGCAGATGAAAGGCTTAGATTTTAAAGCACTGCACAGCAAAAAGAAAACTCCGGCCACCACCGCTCCAATAAAATTGGAGAGGAATGTTGTGTATGATTTCCCCGTGGGGTTTGATTATTTAGATACAGTGGCTGCATCGCTCGGCACAAAAGATATTTTAGTCGTGCCGAGAGTCAGACAAGTTTTGGAATTATACCGACGTGGTTTAATAAAAAAACCTTTATTTTTACCGGAATTGCAATTTAACCCGGCAAAATTTAAAATAGCTTTAAAGAGTGAAAGTTTAACCAACGAGGAAGTAAAATTTTTATTAAAAATATTGGTCTGGCAAGCAACAAATTGGCAAACAGATACTATTGTAGATTTGAATTTGTCATTTTTCGGAGGGCAGTTCAAAAACTTGATTAATGGTGGAAAAATAAAATCTACAAAGCTAGAAGGGGTCGCCGCCTGTGATTTGCAAACTTTATTATATTTATCGGAAGCTAAACTAAACCCAAAGAAACAGGTGGTTGTGTGCGGTCTTAACGATTTTGAAAACGCGATTGTTGCCAACATTGGAATTAAAACCAGTTGGGGGTATATAAGCTATATACTTAAATCTTTTTATAATCCTGAATTTAAAACCGGACAAGAAAAATTTAAAATCGCGGTTGAGCAATCTTTAAATGCCACAGATTTATTTTTTGGATTAACCGGAGCTTTGCTTCAAAGTAGCCAATCGGTCTTTGCCTATTATAAAGTCGACCAAGCAGCACAAAATGACGAACGTTATATTAAAATCCGTGGAGCTGCCGCCGGGCTTACAGAAAAACTTACCGAAACGAATTTAATATTGAAGTCTAAAGAGGTTGAAGAATTTGTGAAAAACATTCAGAATTTTTTTGCTGATGAAGACAACCGGGTAAAATGGATTGAGTTAGCGGAAAACCGTTGTGCTTTTATTAGTATGCCGCTGGATATTACGGGCTTGGTCAAAAAAGCCCTCACAGTATTTAGTCAGGCAAGTTTTGTTGATGCCTTGGGATCACAAAAACTAATTAAATATTTTTCCTCCAGGCTGGGCTTGCAAGATTATGAATTAAGAAAAATTAATATTAACGAAAAGCCTTCAGTTGGCGGCAGACAGGGTGATTTGTTTTCCGGCATAAAAAAAGCGCTTGGGGTCAAGCCACAACAAAAGGTTTTTCATTTTATTGACCAAGCCGCTACGGTGACCCAGCTGCAAGATCTGGCCGGAAACATGAAGCTGCTGCCGGCTGCAATTTTGTTTGCTTCGCCTGCCGCTGTTAAGGAATTTTATGAAGCCAACTACCAGAGCCTGAAAAAACACGCGTCGGTTTATGCGCAAACTAATGCCGGGGGAGGAAACAAAATTTTTCGGAATTTTGCTATTAATGCTAATGGGTTGTTATTGGCGACTGACAAATTTGTCCTTAAACATTTAAGTTCCACAGCAGCCGTTGACCCTGTAAATAAGCTAGGAGTAAAGACTTTGGTTATTTGTCGTTTGCCTTTTGATCAATTTACCCACCCCTATCAGGAAGCGGTTTCCCAAAGTCTGGACAATGCCTTTATGGATTATGCTTTGCCAAAGGCCTTGCTCAACCTCCATAATCTTATTGGTTTCTTCTTAACTCCGGCTTTGCAAGACGTGTATATTATTGATGCCAAGCTTAAGAAGGAGTATTCAGGCTCATTTTTGGAATATTGCCAAGCTATTCCGGGATATAATGAGTCAAAAAACTAAAAGTGGCTAATTTAACAGGTTATCCACAAGTTATACAAAATTAAAAAACTCATTTTTTAAACAAAATTTATCTGCTTTTTTAAAAAATCACCTTTAAGTAAAGGTGATTTTTCCTTAAAATACATCTGGAGTTGACAAGGCAAAATAAGCCTGTTATTATAAATATACAGTAAACGTGTGGAGAACTCTGGAAACAAAAAGCTCTTTAAAATATAACGTCAAAACAAACTCGCAGAAGGAAATCGGCCTTTAATTAAGTTGAAAGTCGATTTCCTTCTAACTTCTCGTCAAAGCCTATCCAATCTAGGCTGTTTGAAAAACAAAAACAAAAATCAATGAAGGTTATTGTTCCCCCGGACAATAACAGGTTATATTCCAAAATAGAGTATAATCCATGTTTAGGTGTTAAATCACCACAAGAGAAGTTTGAAGTGTAGTTTGAAATCAGATTGGAGTTCAGACGCTTCTCCTGGCTGTTATGTCAGGAAGGCCTGTATTCGACAGAGTAGCAGCCTTTGCAGTAGGTTTAGGGCTTAAACATTTAAGCCCTGCATCTACTGCGAAGATTGTTCGATCGAATTCGGGTTTATAGCGCCTCTAACCGCCACATTTTTTAAAACTTGGGCGCCGTTGAGGCGCTATTTTCATTTGTAGAAACTTTTCATATTCGCTATAATTTTAGTATAAGAATTTTTAAAGGAACCAAATATATGTTGTCACAAGAATTTGTTGCAGAGATGAAAACTAAACTATTAGAACAGAAGCAAAAGTTGGAAGAAGATTTAAAAGGGGCTCCAGCTCACACTGAGTTGGGCAGTGATTTTGATTCTCAAGTTCAGGAAGTTCAGGATGATGAAGTGAATCGCGATATCTCTTCTGCCCTCACCGAAGATTTAAAGAAGATAAACGCGGCTCTGGAAAAAATTGAGGCTGGCACTTACGGAACCGACGACGAAGGGAAGGAGATTGCTGAAGAGCGACTTCGGATTTTGCCCTGGGCGGATAAAGCGCTATAATTTCAAATATCAAATTTTAAATTTCAAATGACAGAACAAAACTCAATCCCTAAAGTAAAAAATTATTATTTTTGGGGGTTGGGTTTTTTATTTTTGGTTGCCGTTGACCAGCTTGTTAAATTTTTTATTACTACCCCGTTTAAGAATTATTTTTTTGCTTTTAGTTTGCCGGTGCCGACAGTTATAATGTATGGCATTTATTTTGTTGTTCTGTCTGCCTCAATTGCCTGGGCCAAAAAACATTGGCGGCAGGAAACTAATTTGTTTAAGTTGGCTTGGGTTTTAATTTTTGCCGGCGCTTTTGCCAATGTGGGAGAGAGAATTATTTTAGGATACGTTAGGGATTTTATTTATATTTCCTTTTTTCGTTGGACCGGAGTGTATAATTTGGCAGATGGCATGATAATCACCGGAATAATTTTACAAATTATATTATCTCAAAAAAGAAAATAGACATTCAGTTAAACTTCTTTAATTGATCAGGAATGACAAGAATGTCTGCATAAAATCTTGTCAATCATTTAAATCATTTAATTTTTGTCAATTATTTTATGATTTCCAAAGTTTTATCCGCCGCGGTTATTGGTTTGGATGCCGAGGCGGTGGAAGTGGAAGCGGATGTTACCAACGGATTGCCCGCCACTATTGTGGTGGGACTGCCGGATACGGCTGTGCAGGAAAGCCGAGAGCGTGTTAAAACTGCCATAAAAAATTCCGGCTGTAATTATCCGCTTACCCGCGTTTCTGTCAATTTGGCTCCGGCAGATGTCCCTAAGCTTGGCACACATTTCGATTTGCCAATAGCCCTTGCGATTTTAGCGGCCGAAGATCAGGTGACGGCAAATTTTTCAGGCAAAATATTTTTAGGTGAACTTTCTTTGGACGGCAAGCTTCGTTCAGTCCCCGGAGTGCTTGCCATTGCCTTAAAGGCGGCGGATTTTGGGAGCAGTGAAATTTATTTACCGAAAGCTAACGCTAAAGAAGCAGCTCTGGTAACGGGTTTGCGGGTATTCCCGGTGGAAAATTTAAAACAACTACTCGCACATTTAACCGGTCTTGCTCCTATTCAGCCTGAGCCTCTGTTAGATCATAAGGATATTTTTAAAAATTTGCGTGCCAGTTTAGATATGAAAGATGTGGCCGGACAGGAGCTAGCCAAACGGGCTTTGGAAATTGCCGCATCCGGAGGGCATAATATTTTATTATCCGGGCCACCTGGCAGTGGCAAGACTTTATTGGCTAGAGCAATGGCCGGAATTTTGCCGGATTTAATGTTAGACGAAGCTTTGGAACTCACAAAAATTTACAGCATTGCCGGCAAACTAAAGGGCAGTTTTGTTACCGGTCGTCCGGTGCGCAGTCCGCATCATACTACTTCCAATGTAGCATTGGTCGGCGGGGGTGCTAGTCCCAAGCCCGGAGAAATTACTTTGTCGCACAGGGGAATTTTATTTTTAGACGAATTTCCGGAATTTCCTAGGAATGTTTTGGAAGCTTTAAGGCAGCCTTTGGAAGATGGAATTGTTACAGTCTCGCGGGCTTCTGGGAGTTTTACTTTTCCGGCAAAATTTACTTTGGTTGCCGCGCAGAATCCTTGTCCGTGCGGTTATTTGGGCGACGGCACAAAGCAGTGCGTTTGCAGCCCCGGCCAAATTTTTAAATATCAGAAAAAAATTTCCGGCCCATTGCTTGACCGCATAGATTTGCACGTAGAAGTTCCCCGCCTGCCTTATGAGAAAATGGCCAATACGGAAAAGGCTGAAAGTTCAAGTAGTATTAAAGAACGGGTGCAAAAAGCCAGGGCAATTCAACAACAACGTTTTAGAGCGGCAAAAACTAACAGCGAAATGGGCTTAACTGAAATAAAAGAGTTTTGCCGGTTATCAGCGGAAGGAGAAGCGGTTTTAAAGCAGGCAATGAAACAATATAATTTTTCCGGTCGAAGTTTGCATCGGATTTTAAAAGTTGCAAGAACTATAGCGGATCTTTCCGGCCAGGAAAATATTTTGCCTGGTAATTTGGCCGAGGCAATCCAGTATCGGCCTAAGACGGAGTGAATTAATATATAGAGTATTCCGTAAAGTCCAAAAACATATTATAATACCACTATGATTCAAAAAATAAGAAAAGCAATTATCCCCGCGGCAGGCTATGGAACCCGTTTTTTGCCGGCAACCAAAGCCCAGCCTAAAGAAATGCTGCCGATAGTCGACAAACCGATTATTCAATACGTGGTGGAAGACGCCGTCTCCGCCGGCATTGAAGATATTATAATTGTCACCGGCTGGTCCAAGCGCAGCATAGAAGATCATTTTGATTATCCTTTTGAACTGGAAAAGCGCCTGGAAGAATCCGGCAAATATGAGGCCTTGGAAGAGATTCGCCGGATTGCCAACCTCGCTAATTTTTATTATGTCCGCCAAAAAGGTCCGCTCGGCAATGCCACGCCAATTTGGAATGCTCGTGACATTGTCGGCAATGAGCCGTTTATAGTTTTATGGGGAGATGAATTTGTAGATGCGGCGCCAACTCGCTGCCAACAGTTAGTGGCTGCGTATGAAAAAAATAAATCCGCCGCGGTCTTGGCCAGTATTCGCATGAACCAGCCTGAGGATTATAAGCGCTACGGTTATGCGGCCGGACAGGAATTGGAAGATGGAATTTTGAAAATCAATCGAATAGTAGAAAAGCCGGGTGTGGGCATGATAGATTCCGATTATGCCATAATCGGCGGAGCGGTTTATGATCCGGAAATGTTTAATGCCATCGAAGAATCTATGAAGCGTTTGGAAAACGAGAATACGCCAAGAGAGCTAGTATATGTTGATGCTGTAAATATTTTATTGGAAAGACAAAAGCAATGTTTAGCCGCAGAAATAAAGGGTGGCATCTTCCGCGACTGCGGCAGCAAACTGGAATATTTAAAAACCGTTGTGGAATATGGGTTAAAGCATGACGAGCTGAAGGAAGAGTTTGGAAAATACCTTAAAAATATGAAAATATAATTCTCGATCCGAATACAACGAATTATATCCGAATGACCCGAATAGGGCCCATTTAGGAGCATTCGGATGATATTCGGAGATTAGGATCGCTATCTTATGAAATCAAAAACAAATAGTAAATTTATAAAATTGGTAGGGGCTTTAATAGCCATCAGCTTGCTTTCCGCCGGGTGCGGCAGCAGCCAACCCGCGCCGAAACAAATTGTCTTGAATTTTTGGAAGCCATTTGAAGACAGTTCCAATATTGAGCCGATTATTTCCGCTTATCAGCAAAAATATCCGAATGTGCGGATTGTTTATACCAAAAAAAATATTGACAATTACGAACAAGATTTAATAAACGCCCTAGCCGCCGGACAAGGCCCGGATATTTTTTCCATAAATAATGCCTGGTTGCCTGCGTATATGGACAAGGTGACGCCGGCGCCGGACAAAATTTTAACTTATAAAGATTTTAAAGATGCTTTTGTTGATGCGGTTGAAAAAGATTTTTCGGTAAACCAAAAAGTTTATGGCGTGGCTATGTCCGTGGACAGCTTAGGGCTCTACTATAATAAAGATATTCTAGGCACTGCCGGCATAGCCACTCCGCCGAAAACTTGGAGCGAGTTAGCGGCCGATGTGCAAAAAATTAAAAAAGCCGACAGCAAGGGGTATTTTACCCGCAGCGGGGTAGCTATTGGCACAAATAGCAACGTGAATCGTGCCGTAGACGTGTTGGCTTTGTTAATGTTGCAGCGAGGTGCCGTGCCTTTTGCTCAAGACGGTAGTCGTCCGACTTTTGGCCAAAATGTGCAAAAAGAGGGGAACTATATTAACCCCGGGCTGGAGGGATTGAATTTTTATACTTCGTTTGCCGACCCGGCCACACCCAACTATAACTGGAACAGCCGGAGCGACTATTCGGTAGACGCTTTTGCCAACGGCCGGGCCGGAATGATGTATAGCTATGCCTATATGGCAGACACCATCAGACAAAAAAATTCTAATTTAAATTTTGATGTGGCAGCAGTGCCGCAGCCAAATTTAGATGATCCGACAGTGAACTTTGCCAATTATTGGGGCGAGGTGGTTAGCAAACAAAGCAAAAATAGCGATGCTGCCTGGAGCTTTTTAAGATTTTTGGCTAGTAAAGATTCTTTGGACAAATATTATGCCAAACATAAACAGCCATCCAGCCGCAAGGATTTAATTGCTTTGCAGATTCAAGACCCGGAAATCGGGGTATTTGCCAATGCTAACTTAACCGCAAAAAGTTTTTATAAGCCGGACCAGGCAAAAATGGACGCGGTGCTGGGTAGAATGATAGACAACATAATCCTAAAAAACATTCCTTCCACCCAAGCCTTAGGACAAGGCGAGCAAGAGGCAATGACGTTGGTGAGAAGATGAAAGTAATTTCAAATTTCAAATTAAAAATTTCAAATGAGGAGACAAGAAATCAGACTTCTCTTTGAAACTAAATAAAATGTCGGTACGAGAAAGCAAAAAATTTGATCTAGAAGAACGGACTGCTAAATTTGGCGAGTTAGTTGTAGAGTTTGCAAAGCGAATTCCTCAAAGTCCAGTAAATAATCCAATAATATCACAGTTTGTAAAAGCCGGGACTTCCATAGGGGCAAATTATTGTGAGGCCGATTCCGCTGAATCACGCAAGGATTTTGAACACAAAATGGGGATTTGTAAAAAGGAAACAAAGGAGACTCGGTATTGGTTAAGAATGATTGCGAAAGCCTGCACAAATTTAAAGGAAGAAGCCAGGGCAATGTGGAAAGAAGCGAATGAATTATTGTTAATTTTTTCTTCAATAATTAGAAACTCAAGAAATAACAGCAAGTAATTTTGTCATTAGGTATTAAAACATTTATTTGAAATTTGAAATTTTTAATTTGGAATTATCGCCAAAAGGTGTTATAGTAAGGTTGAAATTACAATGTCTATTAAGAAACAAATACTCATATTCATATTTACTAGTTTAGTTTTGTTTGCTCCTTTTGGCGTGTACGCTCGCGGGCTTGTTCCTTGCGGGGGATATAAGGACGATGCCGGATTGGAACGCGAAGCACCTTGCACGGTGACCGACTTTTTTTTGCTGGTGGCTACTGCTACTAACTGGCTAATTTCCCTAGCCGGGGTTTACGCTGTTTACCAAATTGTCGGAGCGGGATTTTGGTTGGCAGTTTCTGCAGGAAATGAAGAAAGCATTACCAAACATAAAAATGCTTTATTCCAGGCGGTCTTTGGTTTTGTGTTCGTGATGGCCGCGTTTATTTTAATAAACACCGCAATCAACTATATTCTCCTTGGCGGAGATGCAAGCAAGAGGATAGACCTGACAAAGCCAGTTTGTTATTTAAATAGAAATGCAACCGGCTGTACAGCGTCCTCTAAATAATAAAAATAAAGAAACTAAAATGAAAAAGATAAATAGCTTGTTTTTGGTCTTAGTTTTTGCCGGGTTTTTGGCGTCAATTTTTATGCCTAATCAAGCTAAGGCCGGTTCTTATGATTGCAGCGCGTCAATTAATTTTAATGTCAGCCCAACCACCATTACCGACGGACAGTCTGCTGTTGTCTCCGGTTCCGTAACTTTAGTTACGCCCGGCGGGGTAATTTGTACCATACCGGGGCTAAACAACGTTAGAATGTCGCAGCTTATTGTTTCGGTGTTTGATCAAAAAAGTTCACAAGAAATTTTTTATATTTCCGGATTTAATTATTCCAGCGGATCCGGTGGTCAACATACTTGGACAATTAATCCAAGAAGTATTGGTGTAAAAGAATTATCTCAGTCCAAACTCTCTTCCGCCAGCTCATTAAGTTTGGCCGGGATAGTAAAAGTTTCTGATGATAGTAATAAATGGTATCAGCTCACTAAATCATCAACCTCTAACATTACTGTTAATACCGCTGCCGGCAATATGCCGGAATTAATAGCTGATAATTATTCACCGAAGTTAGGCGACACTATAAAAGTGAGTGTAAAAAATGCTCCGGAGGGGTGGTCTGGGTCTTTGAATATAAACAGCCAAACCGAAATACCAATATCCAGCAGCCCGTATTCCTTAAAGGTGAGCACGGATAATGGTTTTGATGATAACAAGAAGAACTCGGTGATTTTGAGTTTAGAAGTAAATGGTAAATCTGAGGGTGTTAAAAATAACGGAAAGATAGATATAAATGTCGGAACCGTTGCTGGTAATCCCGGTGATCCGGGCGATACCGGTAATGGAGGCGGTGGTGGGATGCAGGGACAGAGCGATAAAACTTTATACAATCCAATTAGCGGAGTGGATAATTTAACGGATTTGCTGTTAAAAATAATGCAGGGATTTTTGGTAATAATCGGCGTTTGGTCGGTGGTATTTATTGTTTTGGGTGGATTTAGGTTGGTAATGTCGCAGGGCAACGAGGAAGCGGTTGGCGCGGCAAAAAAAACTATTACCTGGGCGGTAATTGGTTTGGTTGTGGCTTTGCTCGCGTTTAGTATTGTGGCTATTGTTCAGAATTTACTAGGAATAGATATTAAGGAATAAATAATAACTATTATAACTATAACAATGAATAAAATTAAAACCACAATACAAACTTTATTTACTGCAGGGCTGTTAGTTTTTCCGTCATTGGCTTTGGCGGTAACTGATGCGGAACGCTGCAAGGCTTTTAAGGATAAATTTAAAGGCATATTTGATACAATGCCTGCGCAATATTGCAGTGCCAGCAGTTTACTTATGTGGGTGTTGCAGTTTGCTTTGGTGATGTCCGGAACCGTGGCCGTACTATTTATTATTTTAGGTGGGTTTTGGTATTTAACTTCAGCGGGAAATGACGAACAGGCGGAAAAAGGGCAGAAAACTTTAACTAACGCGGTTATCGGTTTGGTGGTAATAGTTCTTGCCGCTACAATTGTGAGAATCGTTGCCAACACTTTAACAATGGGGAAATAGTATGAAGAATTATGAATTTGGAATTAAGAATTATGAGGCTATGCAGTAAATATCCTTAATTCTTCATTCTTACTTCATAATTCTTGCCCCGTGTGTTATAATAAATTAAATTCAACTATATAGTTTATAGTGACCCGGAAGGGGGTGAACAGCTTGAAACAAATTATTAAAAAAATAAATTTTCTTAAAGTCGCGGAGGTTTTGTTGACCGCGGTTATTATTTTTGCCCCGTTATTTACCAGCGCTCAGTTAAACCGAAATTTCCAATGTGACCCTTCCTCCGGACTGAACTGTTCGGCGGGAACCAGCGTTAACCAATTAATTAGAACTGTAATTAACTGGATGCTCGGTGTCGCTTTTGGTATTGCGGTTTTGTTCTTAATTATTGGCGGTTTCTGGTATATTACTTCTGCCGGTAACGAAGAAACAGCAGAAAAAGGTAAAGGCACGGCGGTTAATGCCATTATTGGTATTGTGATTATTATTTTGTCCTACGTTATAGTAAACGTAGTATCCAACTTAGTTACTAACACCAATTCCAGCACAGCGCCGTAAAGTTAGCTTAAGTTATATCAAATGTTTGATAGGCCCTATCACCCTTCGGGTGATGGGGCCAGACTCAAGAGTGAAAATTTTTTTCTTTTGAGTCTGGACAAATTAATAAAATAAATATGACATCAATCAACAAACAAAAAATTATCAACGCGGCCAAATTTGCCGCGGTCTCCCTGGTGCTAATGGCTCCGGCAGTAGCCTTGGGGCAAAATCAGGTTTCCGACGGTTTGCGCACCGGCGGTCTGCAAGGCCTTTTTGGCTACGGCGGATTAAATAGTTCCCAAAGCCTTACTGAATTAATTGCTAATGTTATTCGCTTAATGTTATTGTTTGCCGGCGCGATTGCCGTTGTGTTCGTAATTATTGGCGGTTACCAATATTTAACTTCCGGCGGTAATGAAGAAACCGCGGAAAAAGGCAAAAAAACTCTAATTAACGCGATTATTGGTGTGGTAATTATTGTTATGGCTTACGTGATTATAAACGTAATAGTTAATTTGGTAAGCAGCCCTAATGGCTATGGGTTTTAAAAATTAGCCTGTATAAAATGAAAATAAAAAATTTTGTTAAAATTATTTTACTACTCTTAGTTATTTTTGTTTTTCCAGGTGTATCCCAGGCACAATTAACCAAGCAGCAAATAGAAGATGGGTATGCTGAATGTTTTGCAGCCAGGTATGGCGGGGAAACAGTAGCTCAGGCAAAAGCCAGATGCTGCGAAGATGCCGACTGGGTTGCTGCCTCTGCGTGCCAAACAGCTAGCGCTTCAGGAGGCTCTGGGGTGAGTGGTAGTGCATGTACTGACCCTGGAAAACAGTCAACTTGCGGAGAAGGTTTAATTTGTGGCAACTCAAAAACTTGTATAGTTAATTTGGATGTACCGGATACTGGTACCGGAAAAATTCCAAATACAGGTAATCCTGGAGGATCCGCTGCAGATAACATTCCAGGGGCTAACCCCGAATGGTGCAATAACGATCCAAATTTAACTTATTCCAACGGCGTTTGTTTGCCAAAAGACGCAGGCTTTGCCAAAACCGGATTTGCCGGTAGCACTAGCCTTTCTGATTTAATGATTAAAATAATTAAGTTCTTTTTGACTTTTGCGGGAATTGTCGGAGTATTGATTTTAGTGATTGGCGGTTATTGGTATTTGTCTTCCGGTGGCAACGAAGAGACAGCGGAAAAAGGAAAGAAAGCGATTATAAATGCTATAATCGGTTTGGTGGTTGTTATTCTCGCTTACACGATTGTGACAATAATTTCTTCTACTCTAATTGCTGACACATTTGTAAAGTAAATTTTCCTTGGCATCATCCTGAACGAGTTTAACCGACGAAGGTTCTATTATTCTAGCTTAAAATTCAAAAGCCCCAATCGAAAGATTGGGGCTTTTGAATTGATGGCGAAAGCAGGGTTTGGACCTGTTTTTCGTCATCAAGGTGATCGAGTTTTCCGCGTGGGCTTGCCACGTGTTGGACTCGCTTTATTGTAGGTTAAGTGTGTGGAGCTCATGGCTTGAGCTCCAAAACAAGCACGTCGGCGTCGGCGCCGAGTGTAACAAACTTCACTTTACCTCGAACGCGGTAGTCGATTGGCGACACCGAACCCGAAGGTGAAACTTCCTCCACTTTACTGAACCCGTCGTTGGGGTTCCTCACCTTGACGACGGGTTTTATTGTTACCTGCACCAATTTCCCGGCATCGCCGTTCTTAAACAGCGTGGCAGAAAAAGTGTAAGAGTTAAATTCATTTCTATCCGGGGGCAGGATCCATAGATCTTTGCCGGCATCACAGCCGACAAGAACCAAATCGAGCCGTCCGCCTTTCCACCCGTCAGTCTCCGGACAATTCCGGTGGAAGTTGTCCACCAGGTTCCGTTTGTGTGAGGACTCAACTTTGAGATCCTCCAGTTTCCTGGCAGCCTCGGTGAAGTTGGCAGTGTTGTCAATCTCATCTGCTTTGCTTACAAATTCTCTGGTGATGCGTTGATGCATCCGGTTTGTTGCCATTGTTTCAACAGGCAATTGTCTCCAATCGCCTCTGTACAAAGTGGCCATCAGAAATATTCCAACGAGTCCACAAAGAAGATATGGTAATTTTGTTGACTTTCTCTTCTTTTCGACCTTTGGGGCGGGAGTGGGCGTTTCCGCAGGTGTTGACATAGGATTCTCCTAGTTTGTCTTGTCGTTATTCGGAAGTAGTCCGTAGACTACCATTGCTACACAAATCAACATGCCACAGAGCATCAACTTTCCGAAGCCCATGGCAAACAGAGTGTCGAGCGGACTGGGATGTCCGAGGATCTGCGTCCAGACGACCCAACCAATGGCAACGACTCCAATCCAAACGAACTTGGAATTAAGCCAAGACCAGTTGGTTGGCTTAGTGGTAGTCAAACCAAATATTGGTTTGCCGTTTTCATCGAGGCCCGTAGCGGTTCTCGAGTAAGAGTTAATGTGTGCCTTGCCAGAGCTCAATTCTTCCTGCTCGTTTTCACTAGTTGAGTAGAAAGTAGAAAGCACCGCTGAGACAATGCCGACGAGAAGGCAGATTGCTAACAGCCCGAAGAGCGCCTTGCTAACATTCCATGCTTGAGCCAACATTAGCGTGGCAAGCGAGACCCCATAGAGCGTGCAAATGAAAATTAGCCCGCCAGTGGCGACGCCGTAGAGTGCTTTGGTGAGGAAATAACCGATGAATCGGTTGGACTCTCTTAACCAAAACACAATGACCGATACCATGCCAATTACCACTCCGCTAATCATGCCCCAGACTGTGGGGCTGAACAGTAGAGTGCAAGTGAACAAGGCCAGTCCAGACCATGCCACCAAAAGAACTGTGGACTGGTTTTTTGACTGGTTTTGGAGCTGTATCGCGACCTCTTTGCTCTTGGTTTCGTCTGAAGAAACAAGGGCAATGATTTGTCCGATTAACATTTTCACAGTTTCGGAACTTTTACTGAAGCAGAGGCTGAGCAGCGCTGGCCCAAGTCGAACCATCCACAAAAATGGGAGTAAGACTATGGTGTTGAAAACAAAACCTAACACCGCCCAGTAGCGCGGAATGCCGGCGGCGACCAGCTCATGAACCTTATCCGGTTCAATGAATGGAAGTGACCCCCCAACAAAATATTGGTACACTGGCGAGAACAGAAGTATTGAGCTTATGGCCAAACTGGCCAGTGAGCAAACAATAGTTGTGCCAGTACTGCTGATGCGGCCGATAGTCTTGCTAATCAATATCACCCAGGTTGTATAGAAGATAATGAAGCCCGCTGCCAAGCTGACTCCAAAGCTTCCAGGATCGTTGTTTGAATGACCCAACACAATAGCATACATTTCAAAGCTGAACGACCACAGGAACAGATAAATGAAGCTGTTCCGAATCCATCGAACGAATCCGGCGTAGTCGACTGCCTGTCGACCATTCTCGAATCTCCTGAAATCTTGCTCCGCTAGCCATGTTTCAAAACGTTGCGGTGTGAGCGTGATTGTGACCATAAACCAGGCCAAAATCCGCGTTTCCAGTTCCGCGATCATTTCGCCGATTGCATTACCGGCTTTTTTTGACGCAGCCTTAGACATTGAAATCTCCTTAATGTTTCAGTGTTTGGTTACGGACGCCGAAGCGCCGTTTTTGTTCGTCTAGTGAGCTTGCGTGATTCTACTACCAACATCCGTTTGTAGCGAATATTTGCGCCAGCCAAACCGTTTGCGATTCCTTTGTCAATTTCTTTGGCAAACTCCGACTCCTCTCTAACGATTCCCATTGTCTTTGCGAAATTCAGGAAGTTTTTTTGGTTCGTACTGGCCAAGGCCAGGTCTTGCCAAAATTGAGCCTGACCCTCGTCTGTTTTGATTTTGCCTACGGCTTCGCGAAGATTATCGCGTTGGCTTTGGGATAGTTTGGCAATGTATCCGATTGTTCTCTCGAGCTGTTGCAACTTCCTTTTTTCAAGCACAGCTTGATGCCCTGTTGCCTGTGAAGCTCGGACTACAAATTTGCGGACCGAAGCCCCAAGTGTCATACCAGTCAAGGCTTCATCCGCTTGGCCGAAACCCATGAATGAGCTGTGAAGCGTCAAATCAATTGCGTCCGCGCCCGAAGTTACTGTCGTGGCAGGGGTTGATTGTTGTGAGGGTTGTTCCCCGGGCTGTAAAATGGATTTTTTGGCGCCTTGCACCAATTTCCAAAGTTGCTTGCCCAGGTCATGGCCAAGCATTGCTCCGACCAGTCCAGCCACAATGTCCAGCCAAACCAAATTTTTGTCGGAGAGTTTACGTTCTGTCGAATTAGTTGCGTCCATAGTATTACCTCAAAAGGTTTTGTACTTCAGAGTTACGGTTAGGCTGTGTGATGTCTCAGGAACTGAGATTTGCAAGACGATACTGTCTGCTTCACACGCCAAAAAGTCGACGTAGAGATGAAACGTTCCATCAGGTTTGGTGCTTACTGTGCATGACGAAGTCCGGTCGCCGATTGGGTCTCCGGTCGCCGCATTTGCAAAGTTTACCCTTTTGTCACAAGAAACAAATACATTAACAGTGCGGCCAGGCTTTCCCTCTTCAAACTTTGTTTGGATGTTGAGGGTTGCTTTAAAGGCTTTGCACCAAATAATGTTGTTTTGAGCATTCGTCACAGAAATACCAACGACATTTGCAGCTTTGTCAGCTTTTGGTGCCGCTGGGATTTTGACATCCACAGCGCGGCGAAGTCCGCCGTGAATTTGGATGTCCAGCTTGGCCGGTTCGCCGCTTGCGGGTTTGCCCGCGAACGTAAATGAGAACCGCCCGTTGTGGTCTGTTACGACATTGGTGGGCTCAGGCTCCCCATTAAAGTAGAAGTCGAGCGTGCTGCCGGTTTTGGGCTGAGTGCCTTCCCAAATAATGCCATTTAAAGTGATGTTGCACTTTTTGCCTTCGTCCATTGGGACAACGCCAGGAGTGCTCACTTCAATTACGGTTTTGGGAGATTGCTGTTGCCGTTGTTGACTTGGTTGCTGTTGGTTGTTGAGTTGCTGTTTCAGAAGGCTGTGGTTGACTCTTGTGCCAGAACATTCGGCAACCAGAGTGTCGTAGCCTTCCTTTTCTTCCTTGTTCAGATCCCAGGCCTGGCTGCGCCAGCTCCCTCCGGAAACGCTAGCGACACTTGTTTGGTTGTCGCCAAGGCACATTTCTTGAAGAGTGTTGGCATCACTGCCTTTCTGGAGAAAGAGTTTTACCTCCCCGTCCAGCTTGGCTGCGTTTGGGTTGATTACAGGGTCTTCCCCATACAAACCAACCACAATGACCAAAGACCTGGAACCACCTTCGTGGTCCAGTTTTAAAAACATATCTTAACCTATGTCCTCCTTAGCTCTTGTCAAAGAGCTGTCTCTTAAGTTCCGGGGATCGGAACCGCTGCCGACTCTTATGAGTGGCAAAACCTCGTAAATTCGCATTGGTTTGTAAGTGGTGTATACAAACAATGCTTTTTGGTGATTACAAAACCCCGCCTTTAATGGGCGGGGCTTTTAAATCAAATTTACGAGGTTTTGCCCACCACAAGCAAAAATAGTACAATATTAAATTGACCACATATTATAGCAAATATTTAACTTCTTGTCAAGTCCTAAAAGAAATGCTAAAATAACTGAGCCTTGTTAATTTGTTATTATATATAGTAATATCAAGGGACAAATAGGCATATCTACCCTGTACAGTTGGAGGGCGGGTGGCGAAATGGCAGACGCAATAGCCTTAGGAGCTATCGAGAGAAATCTCATGAGGGTTCGACTCCCTCCTCGCCCACCACTTGTACGGGAGCAAAATTTTTAGTCATTTGTAGATTGGCGATATTTGTAAATTTATAGCGTTATCACTCTTGCTAAAACACTGATAACCACCTATAATGAATAGACTATTAACACTTTTCTATGGGAAAAATTATAAAAAATATTGTTTTCGTTCTAGTAGGTTTTTTGTTTATTACCGGTTTGTTTGCCGCGTTTTCTAACGACACCAAAGTTAAAGATGTTTCTATTTCCGAAGTTATAAATTTGGTTGACCAGCAAAAAGTAGAAACAATGAGCATTGGCGACGCAGCAGTGACAGTAAAAGTCAAAGACAGCGACGTAAAGCAAACTGCTAAGCTCGGCCGCAACGACAACATTTACGATATTTTAAAAAATAGCGGCATTTCGGCGGAAAAAATTCGCGCCATAAATATAGAAAATGAAAGCACCAGCTTTTTAGGAAGCCTTGCCGGCGCAGTCTTGCCGTTTTTAATTCCACTGATTTTTATTTCTCTTTTCGTGTATTTTTTAATGCGCCAAGTTCAAGGCTCCAACAATCGCGCCATGAGTTTTGGTCAGAGTTCGGTAAAGTTAAATGACGAAAGAAAAAATCGCGTAAAATTTGCCGATGTCGCCGGAGCCAAGGAAGCCAAAGATGAGCTAAAAGAGATTGTGGAATTTTTACGTTTTCCGCAAAAGTTTTTGCAACTTGGTGCAAAAATTCCTAAAGGTGTTTTACTCTTGGGCAGTCCGGGCGTTGGTAAAACAATGCTCGCCCGCGCCGTGGCCGGTGAAGCCAATGTGCCGTTCTTCCATATTAGTGGTTCTGAATTCGTGGAAATGTTTGTTGGTGTTGGTGCGGCCAGAGTGCGTGACTTGTTTAAGAAAGCCAAAAAAAATGCTCCCTGCATTATTTTTATAGATGAAATCGATGCCGTCGGCCGCCAGCGCGGAGCGGGCTTGGGCGGGGGACATGACGAACGCGAGCAGACCTTAAACCAAATTTTAGTGGAGATGGACGGGTTTGAAACCGATACTAATATTATTGTAATGGCTGCCACTAACCGCCCCGATGTGTTGGATCCGGCGCTGCTTAGGCCGGGACGCTTTGACCGCCAGGTAATTTTAGATTTGCCCGACATTAAAGATCGTGAAGCAATTTTAGAAGTGCATTCCAAAAACAAGCCCATGGCTAAAGGTGTGGATTTACACAAAATTGCCGAGCGCACCCCGGGTTTTAGTGGTGCCGATTTGGCAAACCTGATTAACGAAGCAGCCATTTTAACCGCTCGCCGCGACAAAAAAGAAATTTCCGGCGACGAATTAAAAGAGTCGATAGAAAAAGTTTTACTTGGTCCTGAACGAAAGAGCCATATTTTATCTACCAAAGAAAAAGAAATTACCGCTTATCATGAAGGCGGTCATGCTCTGGTGGGCAGTGCCTTGGCCTATTCCGATCCGGTGCATAAAGTTTCCATTATTTCCCGCGGCCGTGCCGCCGGTTATACCATGAAGCTACCCTCGGAAGACAAGCATATGCATACTAAACAAAGCTTTTTGGATGAAATTGCCGCATTACTCGGCGGTTTTGCCGCTGAAAAATTGGTATTTGGCGAACTGACTACCGGCGCTTCTAACGACTTAAAGGTTGCAACCAATATGGCCAGAAAATTGGTAATGAATTACGGGATGAGTGACGAAATTGGACCGATTGTTTTAGGTGATCATCATGAAATGGTCTTCTTAGGTCGGGAAATTTCCGAACAGCGCAATTACAGCGAAGCTGTGGCCAAAGTCATAGACGACGAAGTTTCCAAGATTATGAAACAGGGTCTGGAGCGAGCCACGGAAGTGTTAACCAAATACCGCGAGTACTTAAATACAATCGCTACTCGTTTGGTAAAAGACGAAACTTTGGAACAGGAAGCCTTTGCGGAAATTGTTAAAGACATTATTCCGGCGGAAAAAAAGAAAACCCCTGAGTTTGAAGTCTTACCCACCGAAGCAGTTATATAAATTTTAAGTTTGCACTCATTTGAAATTGGAAATTTAAAATTTGAAATTTTCTTATGTTTTCCTACACTGACATTCTGAAAAAAGCTTACCATTCTACCCTCAACTCCCCGGCGCTTTGGTTGTTTGGCCTGCTGGTGGTTGGGGGTTTTAATTTAAACTTTTTACATTACGGCAATTTGCCAATGCGCCGGTTGATTTTTGAAGGCCGTTTGCCGGAAGTGGTAGAATATTTTCAATTTCATCCCGGAGCTTTAGCTGCGGTAAGTTTTGGCATCTTAGTTTTCACCCTAGCCGGCCTTGTTGCCACCAATTGGTCGAGAATTATGTTGATTTTGCTTGGAAGACAAGTGTTGGAAAGAGATTCCACGCCATGGCAAAAAAGCATTCGACCTAGTTTTGGTTTCTTGTGGGTAATTATTAAAATTAGTTTGTTGACTAGCTCTTTAATATTAGTGGTGGCCGCGGCTTTATTTGGCCCGACCTTATTTCTGGAATTGGAATCTATAACCAAATTGTTTTTATTAGAAAGCGCGGTGATTATTTTTTTACCTTTGGCTTTTGCGGTATCTTGTATTAATATTTTTACCTCATATTACGCAATTTTATTTAAGCAAAATTTTCAACGAGCCATAAATTTAGGCATAGATTTTTTTGTTTCCCGCTGGAGCCAAATTTTGGGGCTGGTAGCCATACTTATGGTCATATATTTTGCCGTGTTTATGGTCGGAGTCTCATTAATTTTTTTGGTTAAACTGGCGCTACGGGAAATACTTGAGGCTGTTGCCAGGGTTTACTTTTTCCCCGTTTCTGCTATTATATTAATGCTAAAAGTTTTTTCGGGTATGTTATTTTGGCTCATGCTCGGGGCTTTGAGCGTATTTTTTAACCAGGCATTATTGATTCTGTTTCTAGAATTAAATGACCCGTTAAAAACTTTGGAGTATAAAAAAGTTGGCAAGCCGCTATCGGCTCATAACTTATAGATAATTTTCGGGCGGCTAGCTCAGTGGTAGAGCATTTCTTTGACGTAGAAAGGGTCGAAGGTCCGATTCCTTCGCCGCCCACCACGAACCACTCACAGGCTCGGGTTCATGGCGCAGCCAGGAACGCGAGACGCAGGGTGGTGAGTGCCCTATACCGGAGTTAGACGACTGGTATAGGGCGGAAGTAAGTTTTTAATTAAAAATCCTAAATTTTAAACCCTAAATCCTAAACTCTGAATTAATTTGAGATTTGGGATTTGGGAATTGTTTAGAAATTAGGATTTAGAAATTTCTAAATGTCGTGCCTAGTTTAGACAAAAAAGAATT
>CAZFQP010000009.1:35446-41948 GCA_964520505.1 uncultured Candidatus Saccharibacteria bacterium
AAATTAGGATTTAGAAATTTCTAAATGTCGTGCCTAGTTTAGACAAAAAAGAATTAGAGCTGATACTCAAGCTTAAAATCCAAAATATGGATTTATATCTTTCTTCTTTTACCCACCGGTCCTATTTGAACGAGAACCGGTCGTTTGCATTGCCGCATAATGAACGTTTGGAATTTTTGGGCGATGCCGTGCTGGAGTTGGCTGCCACCGAACATTTGTATCGCAATTATCCGCATCCGGAAGGAGAGTTGACCAATTTTCGCAGCGCTTTGGTGAATTATAAAATGCTTTCCGATATTGCCAAGCGGTTGAATTTGGAGCAATTTTTATTAATGTCGCGCGGCGAGGCTAAAGATACCGGACGAGCCAGGCAGGTAATTTTAGCCAACTGTATTGAAGCTGTCATTGGCGCGATTTATTTAGATTTAGGTTATGCCGCCGCTCAGGATTTTGTCCTGCGGGAAGTTCTGGTAGAGTTACCGCAAATTATTTCCGGTGGCAGTTATATGGATCCAAAAAGCAAATTACAGGAAATCGTTCAGGAAAAACGCGGGATTACTCCGACTTATGGTGTAATTTCCGAAACCGGTCCCGACCATAACAAATTATTTGTGGTCGGCGCGTTTGTGGGAGACAAAGAAGTTGGCCGCGGCCAGGGTCCGAGCAAGCAGGAAGCGGAAATTGCCGCGGCGGAGAACTCGCTTAAAAATAATAGCTATTAATTTCTACTAAATACGAAATAGTACGAAATATACTAAAGCGGAATTGCAGATTTAGTACTTTTAGTACCTTTTAGTATTTAGTAGAGATATTTTGAAACAAAATATAAATGTATCTAAAACGTTTAGAAATTCACGGCTTTAAAAGTTTTGCTCAAAAAACCACTATGGAATTTTCCAGTGGGATTATTTCCATTGTGGGACCTAACGGCAGCGGCAAGAGCAATGTTGCGGATGCCCTGCGTTGGGTTTTGGGCGAACAAAGCCCTAAATTAATCCGCGGCAAGAAAGCCGACGATGTAATTTTTGCAGGGAGCGACAAAAAAAGCCGCCAAGGCATGGCGGAAGTGACAGCTACTTTTGACAATAGCGACCGTAGGATTCCGGTTGATTCATCGGAAGTGGCCATTGGCAGGCGCATAGACCGAAGCGGGGAAAGTGAATATTTACTTAACGGCAATAAGGTTCGTTTGTTGGATATTGTTGACTTGGTCTTAAAAAGCAATATTGGAACTTCACGCTATACCGTAATTGGACAGGGAACTATTGATCAAATGGTTTTGGCCGGGCCCGGCGAGGTAAAAAATTTATTAGATGAAGCCAGTGGTGTAAAAACTTATTACATTAAGCGTGAAAAAACTTTAAGACGGCTGGAACAAACAGCTCAAAATTTAATGCGGGCGGAAGATTTAATTTCGGAAATTGAACCGCGGTTAAAAAGTTTGCGCCGCCAGGCCAAGAAAATGGAAGCCCGTAGCGAGATTGAGCAGGAGCTAAAAATTTATCAACGGGAATTTTTCGGTAACACTTACCGGCAACTTCAAAGTTCATTGGCGGAAATTACCGGCAAACTTACCGAAGTGGTCGGGCAAAAACATGCGGTGGAAGAGCAATCGCAAGCCCTGCGCAAGCAAGTGGAAACTATGGAAGGCGGCTTGTCCCAAAATGAACAGTTAAAGTTGGTTCAGGATGAACTGGGAAAACTGCAGCAGAAAAAAAATAAATTGTTGGAAGACTTAAGTTTGGTGCGCGGTAAAATGCAAAGCCAAAAAACCGCCGTGGCCGGTGACGCTACCACCCTGCAGGTGGAGGTTCATTCCAAACAACGAGCCATAGACGAGTTAAAAGCAAAAATCGCCCAAACCGAAAGTCAAAAGAAAACTTTGGAAGCGGAATTTGTTGGTCAATTTAAAGCATTGGAAGATGTTAACAAAAAATTAAACGAACTGTCGCAAAAACTTAGCAATCCTGCACAGGTTGATTGGGCTTTGGTGGACAAAGAATTAGGTGAATTGGAAAATTCTTGGACGGGATTTTATAGCCAATTAAGCACAAGCCAGAATTTAGATGAAATCAGACAGCAGGCCGGAGTAGTAGGAATGAGTTTTAAAAAATTCAAAGATGCCGCTAAGTCCGCAGTTATAGATCCTCATTTGGGTTTGTTGGCTGTTAAGGAGGAGCTAGACCGCCTGCTAAAAGAAAAAGAACAGTTAAACCAAAAAGTAAATGAAGCCCAGCTTTCTATGAGCAAGGGTAAACTGGCTTTGGATTTTTTGGAGCGCGAACTTTCCGGCGCATCTCAGGAAAAACTGCATTTGGATTTGGAACTTAAAAAAGCTCAGAGCAGTTCACCGGATGATTTTTGGCAGCAATTGGTTGTGGAGGAAGATAAAATAAAGAAATTGGCGGAAGATATAGGGAAGGAAATTTCCCGGGTAGAGGAACATTTAAAAGAACATTATAAACAGGAAGATGACCGCCAAAAACATTTGCGGAAAATTGAAAATGAGTATCGTGATGCTCAGGATCATTTGTCCAAAATTAAGGACAAAGAAAATGTTATTAATGTAGACAAAGCCAAACTAGATACTCAAATGCAAATTTTGGCTGAGGAAGTCGCGCGCGTATTGGGAACGGCTGAATGGGAAGTGATGCCGCAGCAAAAGCAAGAACAGAACATCCAGGATTTGCCGGCAAAAATTGCCCGTTTGCAAAATCAGTTAGAGACGATTGGCGGGATGGATGAATTGACCTTAAAAGAATATCAGGAAACAGAAACGCGTTACACCAATTTAAGCACCCAGGTAGCGGATTTAAAGCAGGGGATGACCGATTTGAGGCAAATTATAGACGAGTTGGATGTGCATATTAAGCAAAAATTTGGCGAGGCGTTTCATAAAATTAATGAGAAGTTTGAATTTTATTTTCGGGTGCTGTTTAACGGTGGCCGGGCATATATGAGTATTTTAAAGACTGATGACGAATCGCAAAACCAAACAGTCGAAACATCTGATGACGATGAACAGAATGGACAAGAAACTTTGAGGCCCGAAGAAAAAGTTGTGCAAAAATATGAAAAAGGCCCTTCCAATATTATTGGCATAGACATAAAAGCTACCCCGCCGGGGAAAAAATTGGCTTCCATTCAGGCTTTGTCAGGCGGAGAACGCGCCATGACTTCCATTGCGTTGCTGTGCAGCCTGCTGGCGTGTTTCCCTTCTCCTTTTGTAGTTCTAGATGAAGTTGACGCCGCGCTCGACGATGCCAATACCATTCGCTTTGGCCAAATTTTAGGCACCTTGGCACACCAGACTCAGTTTGTCACTATTACTCACAACCGGGAAACCATGGCTCAGGCAAACATTCTTTATGGTGTCACCATGGGTGATGACGGAGTGAGTAAATTGCTTTCGGTTAAACTTGAACAGGCAAAGGAATTTGCGAAGTGATCATTTAAACATTTTAACAATTTGTTAGTTTGCTAATATAATAGAATATTAGTATGATTTCAAGTATTATTTCCCTCGTCGCCAATTTAATTATTCAAATTATTTCCAGCTTAGGTTATGCTGGAGTTGGTTTTTTAATGGCCATTCAAACTATGGCTATCCCGATGCCCAGCGAAATTATTTTGCCGTTTGCCGGGTCTTTAGTAGCCACAGGTAGGTTTACTTTATTGGGATTGGCTTTAGCAGGCGCCATTGGCAGCGGAATTGGTTCTAGTATTGCCTATTATATAGGCTATAAAGGCGGGCGTCCTTTAATAAATAAATATGGCCGATATATTTTAATTTCCGAGCATGATTTAAACTTAGTGGAAAAGTTTTTTGCCCGGTTTGGCAGCATTTCAGCTTTTGCGGGTCAGCTCTTGCCGGTAGTTCGAAGTTTTATTGCTTTCCCGGCAGGCGCGGCTAAAATGCCGTATTGGAAGTTTATTGTGTACAGCGTGGCGGGTTCTTTTTTGTGGTCTTTGGTACTAGGTTATTTTGGGATGAGGCTCGGAGAAAATTGGCCGACGTTGCGGGAAAAATTTCACGGGTTTGATACAGCGATTGTATTGCTAATAATTTTTGGCGGAATCTGGTGGGTATACAGACATATTAAATTGAGAAAGATTGACCAAAAATAAATAACATTGACCAAAAGCACTTGTCTAAATTTATATGTAATTACAGAAAAATTTAGACACTTGGCAGAAGTGTTGGTTGTTTAGATCGCAAATGGTTCTAGGGAATAAAATAGATAACCGGCGGACGACATATGTGCGTCCGCCGGTTTGGCGTCTTGTCATTTCCCTCCTTTGGGCCCGAATTTTGGGCGGGTTGGTTTTGGTTTTGGCCGGTTGGCTAGAACTGCAGTCTGTGCGGCCGCTAGGTGAGTATCGCAGGAAGCGCATTCCCTAGTGTGCAGAAGCAGTTTTTCATAATTGAGTGATCCTTGCGGGGTTTCCCGACCGCGATAAATATTCATTATCCAAGTCAGGTTATTCCGGCAGTGTGCCATACTTCCTCCTTAGCTCAGTATACAAATAGTTGGAGTAAGTTGCTAGTCTGAGATTAAGTTTGTAGGAAATAATAAAGCCCGGGGACTCGCTCGCTTGCGCGAAAGATTCTCCGGGCTTGTTCGTTGATGATAAAATTTTAGACGAAAGTAATTTTCAGCAGTTCGGCTTTGGTAAAAATTCGAATGGGAGGACCCCAGGTGCCGCTGCCGCTGGAAGTAAAAATTTGTAAATCTTGAAATTTTTTATACCCGTAATCGTAACCTTTAAATAGTTTGGAGGTAATATATTGAAAAGGCCAGACTTGGCCTAAGTGAGTATGGCCGGAAATTTGAAAGTTTATTCCGGCTTCAGCTACCGGACGAAGGTGGCTTGGAATATGTTTTAACAATATCGAAGGCTTTTTTACATCTATTTTGATATTTGCAAGTCTTTGGCCGACGCTGACATCGGTTTCTTCGCAGTATGCTAGACCAATTAGTTGTAGGCCTTTAATTTCCACTTTTTGGTCCTCTAAAATTTTTATTCCCGCTTTAACCAAAACTTCTTCGCAGTGCTGGTATCCGGCAATAGCTTCGTGGTTGCCGGAACAAAAGTAGCTGCCCAATGGTGCCTGAATATTTTTAAATTCATCTGCCAGAGCTTGAAAGTTGGTTTTAGGACCGTCAAAAAAATCCCCTGGGATAAAAACAATGTCCGGATTTTGCCCGTTGATTTTTTCTACAATTTTTTTGGCTGAAGCGCGCCGCAAAATCTGGCCAAAATGCAAATCCGAGGCGACCACGGCGGTTTTATTTTTCCAAAATTCCGGTATTTCGGGCAAGCGAATTTGCAGGCTGGTAAATTTTGTCCGGCGGGCATTTATTAAGCCATAAATAATTAAGCCCACAGAAATCCCGACTACCCATAAACCGATAGTGGTTAAGTCCCAACCGATTATTAAGTAGAGCAGTAAGGCCCCTGCTGATATAAACAAAAAATAAAATCCCCATACTAAGGAAATAGCCGAGGCAATATAGCCCCAGCGGAGTATGGGTGTGTCTAAATTAAATCCGACCAGGGAAAAAAAGACAAAAGCAAAAGATAAAATTAAAAAGAACACCAGCAATCCGCTGCTGTGTTCCCGGAGTGGGGGAAAATAATTTATTAATAAAGTATAAACTAAAAAATGAAGGAAAGTTAAAATTGCTTGAGCAATTAATAAATAATAACCGAATTTTTTATGTAGCATATATAGGTTAAATTTAACAGAAAATCCATCTTTTTTCAATTGGTGGTGTCCTGCCTAAAGGATCAATTTTTTTGTCCCTAAGGCCTGATTATTTGGAAAATTACCTTTTTCTGAGCCGGCCAAATTTGTATTAAATGAGAGACTTGACAGCTTTTTGGAAATCCTTTAGAATAGCTAAGGATTTAGAAATTAAATCTTGGAGATTAAAAAAGGCATAACACTTTAGTTCAATTTTGCTCTTATGTATCCCGTTTTTGGGAGATTATAAGGGACCCCGTAGCTTGCGGGGGGCGAACATAATTCCTAACTAAAATGGGAATGTGTTTTTTTTAGCCCTTAAATTGATATCGTGAACGGAGTAAAGAACCTAAAAATAGAGATTCTTCACTTCGCTCAGGATGACGCCATAGATGATAGCGTAGCCGGCGAGAGTTCTTTAACAGCTGAATAGTGATTAGAAAACAATTATAACCGCCCGGTTATAGTTGTGTACAAAACCATCGTGTCTCGACTGATTTAAACCCAGTTGAGATGCAATGTTTGCGTCAATTCAATATGAGTTCAATGATACTCTGTGAATAACAGAAAATGTTTGATTGTTTACATTTTACAAAAATAAACAATCGCCAGATTTTTTTTCATTTTATGAAAAAGGGTCAACAAAAGAATTTATAGTTCTGTCTCGATTTATCGGGACGCAAAGAACTACACTTTCTTAATAAGAGTTTGATCCTGGCTCAGGATGAACGCTGGCGGCGTGCCTAAGACATG
>CAZFQP010000010.1:0-2117 GCA_964520505.1 uncultured Candidatus Saccharibacteria bacterium
TATAATTGATTAGTCAAGTATTAATCAATTATTAAAATATACCTGGTATGACTAATTTAAGCCACAATGTTTTGTTTTATTTAAATTTAGCTAAGGCGCAAAGCGCGCTTAGCAGACGGTTTGATGCAGGCTTGGGCGGTTTGGGTTTTAGCGAATTTGCTATTCTCTACCACTTAAGCCAGGCGGAAAACTCAAGTATGCGCCGGGGTGATTTAGCCGAAAAAGTTGGCCTAACCGCTTCGGGCATTACTCGCCTGCTCGCGCCTATGGAAAAGGTTGGACTAGTGAAACGCGAAGTTAATAAAAATGACGCGCGGGTAAGCTGTGTAATTCTAGCAGCGGGCGGCAAACGCCGTCTGGAAGAAGCCGTGGAGCGCGCGGAAATGCTGGCGGAAAATTTTCTGCCCGCAGGACATAAACAAAATTTAAACGACATTTCAGAATTTATTTCGCAGTTAGCTCAAAAAGCAAAATAGTTCACACAAATTGAAAAGCGCCGTGTTTCCCCTTGGGGTAACACGGCGCTTTAGCACTTATTGTTTTTCCTCCTTTAGGCAACCGCAGCAGCGAGCTGCTGCAGCTGACCATCTTTCGCCTGCTGCGAGGCAATCGCCGCAAAGGCGAGGTCGAGCAGATTTTCCGCCCCAGTCTTCTGCATCAGCTGACGCTGATGCATCCGCACAGTCGATCGGAGCAGTCCGAGCTGCCGCGAGATTTCCTTTTCGTCGAACCCCTGAATCAGCAGGTCGTGAACCTGCTGCTCCACTTCGTTCAAGCCCTCAACGGGCCAACTTAGCCTTACGTCAGCATGGACATACTTCGTGCCCTTCCTCGCGTAATAGACGGCTTCTTTCAAATCGATTTCCGCTGCTTTCAACGGCAGCGCAGCGCAGATGTTGTATCCACGCAAAACCTCCTCCGAGACACTCCCGCTTGTCAGCAGAATGACCGGAATGCCCCTTTTTGCCGGGGCTTCGGCCAACGTCTGCCAGCCATCAGGCGAGCATGACGCGATAACCACCGCATCCACGTCGCTGTTCGGGAGCGCCGTGTGATTGGCGCACCACGCAACCGTGACCCCCTTGATACTGGAGAGAAAGCTCTCCAGGCCCAATGAGAACAGCGGGCAAGCCAAAATTCCAATTCTCATTTTATCCCCTCTCTCCTATCTTTTCTTGCCCCATTGCAAGAAAATCGCCCCAAATTCATTTGGACGACATAATAAAGTATCATATTAAGCGGATTTTGTCAATACTTGGCTTAAAACATATGCTATAATATTGGTGTAGGAACATCCTCAAAAGAAACAAAATGTTTAAACTCCTAAAACTATTTTTTTACGTTGTGGTAATTTTAGTACTCGGTTTTTTGTATTGGTTTTTGCCGAAATATTCTTTTGTCAGCAAAAACCCGGGCTACTGCGTAAATTTAACCTCGCATCTATATTATTGCGGCAATCAAGCCGGCTTGGATAAACTATTCGGCCAGTAACCAAAATTTGACTGTGGATAATTATTATCTTATAATAATCAAAAGAGTAAAAATCTAAAGAAACAAAAATGTCCAGTAACAAATTTTCTCCTCAGACTAAAAGCTTTATAGTGCTTTTAGCATTAGCTGTGTTTGGAACTTATATCTGTTTGTCCTTGTGGTCAGATGCAAATCCAAGCTTGGTTGATTACTACCGCCCGATTACTTCAGTACCGCAAACCAATGCGGCCGACCAGAACACTGCCACACTTATGGAAAATAAAATTTCTAACGTTGACACTTCATCATGGAAAACTTACGAAGACAAAACCGTTAAGTTAAGTTTTAAATACCACCCCGACTGGACGGTTAAACCATTAAAAGAAAAAGATGGTTTTCAAATTTTAGAAATTGACCCGGGCAAAAAATTCTATAACATTAAAATTTACATTAGTCCGAGCGGCTACTACGCCATGTCGGGACTGCCTACAAAAAACGACACCATTGGCGGGCAAACAGCCTTAAACGTTAACAACATGCTCTACGGTGTTAATACCAACGGTTTGTATTATACTTTTGATGTTGGCATATCGTTAAGCCTAACCCCCAACTTTAACGCCTTGGTTCATTCTGTAAAATTTCAGTAA
>CAZFQP010000010.1:2217-7043 GCA_964520505.1 uncultured Candidatus Saccharibacteria bacterium
AAATTGGCGCTAAATATGCGGTTAATATTTTTGACTTTTGTAAAAAAACCTTTATAATTATACAGGATATTGCTAATCCTTACAATTAAATTAATTATCAGCATTTTCGGCGGCAATAAGCCTTGCCGGAAATGGAAAGTCTTAAAGCCATATGACAGAAAACACTTACCTTTGGTATGCCGTAGCCTCAGGCATCCTGGCCCTACTTTATGGGTCGTTTTTAATTTATAAAATTCTCAAGTCCCCTGCCGGGAGCGGCAAGATGACGGAAATTGCCGCCGCTATTCAAGCCGGTGCCAAAGCCTACTTAAACCGCCAGTACAAAACTGTTGGCATAGTGGCTGTTGTAATTTTAGTTTTAATGTATCTGGTAGGTTTTTCCACTAACACCATGATGGGCTTTGTCCTTGGCGCGGTTTTGTCCGCGGTAGCCGGTTTTGTGGGTATGAATATTTCCGTGCGCGCCAATGTCCGCACAGCCGAAGCCGCTAAAAAAGGCTTGGGCGCGGCTTTGTCTTTAGCTTTTGAAGGCGGCGCTGTTACCGGATTATTTGTAGCCGGTTTGGGCTTACTTTCGGTTACCGCTTTTTATATGTTCACAAAAGATTTAGCAGCCTTTGCCGGTTTGGCTTTTGGCGCTTCTTTAATTTCCGTTTTTGCCCGTTTGGGTGGCGGTATTTTTACCAAAGGCGCGGATGTAGGAACGGATATGGTTGGTAAAATTGAAGCCGGCATTCCGGAAGATGATCCGAGAAACCCAGGAGTCATAGCCGACAACGTTGGCGACAACGTTGGCGACTGCGCGGGTATGGCCGCGGACTTGTTTGAAACTTATGTAGTTTCCGCTGTAGCGGTAATTTTACTGGGTAATATTATTTTCCCAGGTTACATAAACGCGATTGTTTACCCATTGTTAATCGGCTCCGCTTCCATTGTCACCACTATTATTGGCACGTGGTTTGTGCGCTTGGGTAAATCGCAAAATATTATGGGCGCGCTATATAAAAGTTTGATTGTCACCGGAGTTCTTTCCGCCGCCAGCTTCTACCCGATTACCAAAGCATTAATGGCTGACAACGGCACTTACTCGGTAATGAATTTATTTTATTCCGCGCTTTTGGGTTTAGCTGTCACCGCCGCTGTGGTGGTCATTACCGAATACTACACTTCCAAATCTTTTTCTCCGGTTAAAGACATTGCCGAAGCCTCCACTACCGGACACGGCACCAATATTATTAAAGGTTTGGCAGTTGGTATGCAATCCACCGCCGCTCCGGTAATAGTAATTGTTGTTGCCATTCTTGTAGCCTTTAACTTAGCCGGACTTTACGGTATTGCTTTGGCGGTTATGTCTATGTTATCCCTTACAGGAATTGTTGTGGCAATAGATGCTTTTGGTCCGATTACCGACAACGCCGGCGGTATTGCTGAAATGGCCGGGCTAGATAAAAGCGTGCGCGATGTTACAGATCCGCTGGACGCGGTTGGCAACACCACCAAAGCTGTCACCAAAGGTTATGCCATTGCTTCAGCCGGTTTAGCCGCTATGGTTTTGTTTGCCGCTTACACTCAAGAACTTCAGGCCAACGGCATTTCTTCCGTTTTCGATTTGTCCGACAGCCGAGTGCTGGTTGGTTTGTTAATTGGTGGCTTGCTGCCATATTTATTTGCTTCGATTGCTATGAGTGCTGTGGGCAATGCCGCTAAAGCGGTTGTAGAAGAAGTGCGCAGACAGTTTAGGGAAATTAAAGGAATTATGGAAGGGACCGCAAAACCGGATTATTCCCGCGCGGTGGACATTGTGACTAAAGCTGCCATAAAAGAAATGATTGTTCCAGCCTTAATTCCGGTAGTCGTACCGATACTGGTGGGCTACTTCTTGGGCGCCGCCGCTTTGGGCGGATTGCTCGTCGGCACAATTGTTACCGGCTTGTTCGTTGGTATTTCTATGACTACCGGCGGCGCTGCCTGGGATAACGCGAAAAAATATATTGAAGAAGGTTCATACGGCGGCAAAGGCGGCGAAGCTCACAAAGCTGCGGTTACCGGTGACACTGTTGGCGACCCTTACAAAGATACTGCCGGCCCGGCCATTAATCCAATGATCAAGATTATCAACATTGTGGCCTTACTCTTAGTAAAATTCCTCAAGCCATAATTTCAGCCAAATGAAAAAGGCGGTCTGCTCGAAGGCAGATCGCCTTTTTAGTTTTCACGCCTGAATGATGCAAGTCTACTTTCCCTCGTACCGGTAGCCAAAATAATCGCCGAGCCTGTAGCCAAGATACGGCAAAAAGCTACTCACGGCGGCTATCAGAGATTCGATCACGAACCATGGCGACCAAGGGTCAGTGCCGGAAAAATAGATAACATACACGGCAGTCCCAAGGACGCCACAAACGCCGTAAACAAACAGGCCATTTTCCAGACCTTTGCGATTATTCGGCGAGACAAAGGCGAACCGGGACAAGGCCGCGCCCGCAAAAAACATGACTGTGGCGTAAGTCAGCATACCATCACTCCTTTGAATTGACAGTCTTAACTTGATATATAGTAAATCACATTTTCCAACTTTTTACAATCCCTGCGCCGCAGAAATTTAATACGCTGTAAAAAAACAAAAACTAGTCAAAATAGGACGATCGTCCTATTTTGACTAGTTTTAAAATTGCTAAACAAATCCCTATATACTAAATACTAAATTCTATGTCCTAGCTGCTAAATTCCAACGTTCTCAGCAGTTCCTTTTTTGCCGCTTCTTTTCCTTCAAAACCATTTAACTGAATACTACTGTCCCATTGAGCCGCTGCAGTTTGATAAAATTCTATAATTTTTTGCTGTTCGCTTTGTGGCCAGTCGGTAATGTCCGCTAAATCTGTCATCCGGCTTTCACTTAAAGGCACGGCAATAATTTTGTTGTCCTGTTTATTCCTGTCTACCATTTTTAGCAAGCCAATGGCTCGACAAGTGACCACGGTACCGTGAGTAAGCGGATGCGTGGCAAGCACAAATGCATCCAAATGCCGTCCGTCGCCGCTTTCTGTTTGAGCCACAAAGCCATAGTTAAACGGGAATACTAAATCGTCATAAAGCACACGGTTTAATTTAACCGCTTCCATTTCCGAATCATATGCGTATTTTTTTGCGCCGCCTTGTGAGACTTCAATTATTACATTAAAGGCTTCAGCGTCGCCAAAAGGAATTTTTGAAATCATAAATTTAAAAAAAATCGTCCACGGATTTTTCCAGATTACTCAATTCGGAAAAGCGTAGATGACTTATTAGTTAAATTTTAGCAAAATTTTAAAGTTTTGTAAACAGATTTTATCAAAAAAAATCTCCGCTTCCTTTTTGAGAAAGCGGAGATTATAAAATTTACTTTTACTTAACCCTGGCATCCTTAACAACCATTAACGGCAAAAGACTCAAGGTAAGATCGGCGCTGTTGGCCGGTTTAATTTGTGAAGATTTTCCGCCATTGGCCAGAAAAATTTTCCAAGTCGGCACCGGAATCAAACCCTTGTCTGAAATATAATAAACTGTTCCACTGCTTATTACCCAGGTACCGGCAGTATGGGTGTTTGTTATGCTGGCACCCAAAACGTCGCTTTTAGTAACAGTTACATTTATTACTAAACAGTTAATACTGGAACGCTCGGTACAGACACGAACTTCGGAAGTACCGGCAGACAAGCCTGTTATAACAACTGCGGGGCCGTTATCTACTTTATAATCGGCGCTCACAACAGCTTCATTGCTGTTTTTAGTTAAATACCAGTTAGTGCCCGCACTCTTAAGCAAACCAATGCTCATAGCTTGCCCAACCTGAACAGACTGGGACATAGTTTGAGTCTTGCCTTCGGCTAACGCCTTGCCGGCTACGGAAAACATAAAAACTGCACCGGCTAAAACCACTAAATATTTTTTCATAATATGAAAATTAATGTTGACTGTATATTATACAAGATAATATAACTTTTGTCAACATTAATTCTAAAAACTAGTTATTTGGCTTGTTTAACTCTTTTTCTAGCTCTTCTATTTCCGATTTCAATAACAATGCTTTTGTGTTTAAAGCCTGGCTGCTCGAAAATGATTTTAGCTGTTGCATTACCTCCTCAAGCTCAGCTTGCAGACGAGCGAGTTTATTTTCCGGAGTTTCCGGCATTTGATGACCGCTTTCAATTGTGTTTATGCTCATATAGTTGCCTTGTTAATTTCTTCCTCTGCCCTTACTTTATCACAAAATGCCAAAATCTGCATGACTTTATTTTTTTGTTTGGCCAGCTCCATTAAAAATTTATCAAACTCGTTTAAAAAACTTTTATCCAGATCATTTATGTCACTTATCTTGGCTAGCCCAGCATCACTTATAGGAATACAAATAATTTTGTCGTCCCGCTCTCCGCGGTCGAGCAGTTCTATCATCCCCACACTCCGGCATTCTATAACCTCGCCAATAGTTAATGGCACAGATGCCAAAACTATCGCGTCCAGTTTGTCGCCGTCGCCACCAAGGGTATTTAAAATTTCTCCGTAGTTATATGGCCAGAGCAAACCATTGCCAAATACAAAATCCAAATGCATTTTGCCGGCCGCTTCGTCGTACTCGTATTTTTCTTTAGTGTCTTTTAAATTTTCCACCCTAACCTGAAATGTTCGCATGGTTTTGTTTCCAAATCTTAAATCTTACATCCTAAATCTTATATTAAACAATTACTCCCCCACCCACGCACTCTCTACCTTTATATAATACCAAACTTTGGCCGGAGGCAATAGCTTTTTGCGGCTTACTAAATTTTATTTGATAAAGATCTTTTTTTATT
>CAZFQP010000010.1:7143-36704 GCA_964520505.1 uncultured Candidatus Saccharibacteria bacterium
CACTTCGTAGTAATTTGAAATTTACATCTTTGAATTTTCGATTTTGTTTAGAAATTGGAAATTGGAAATTGGAAATTCTGCGTCTCTCGACGCGTGAGTAATGCCCGGTAGCTAAATAATCAAAGCCGTTTTTCATTGCCCAGTTATAGAGCAGCTTAAATTTAATTTCTTTATTGCACATTACATCCGGATTCGGCGTGCGCCCGGCCTTATACTCGGTAAAAAAATATTTCATTACCGTATTCTGATACTGCTTTTCAAAATCCAAAGTGTGGAGCGGGATGCGCAAAAAAGCGGCGACGCGCAAAGCTTCCCTGCGGTCATCCAGCCAGGGGCATTCATTTTTAAGCAGTCCGGCTGTAGAGGACCAATTTTTCATAAATGCGGCCTCAACTTGATAGCCCTGCTTAATTAAAAGATACGCCGAAACCGCGCTGTCTATCCCTCCAGATAGCGCGATTAGCACCTTTTTACTCTCCCCATAGCCTTTCAATATTTTTCTCCCCCCTTGGGGGAGATGCCCAGCAAGGGCAGAGAGGGTCCGGGGGAGAGACCCCGAGCGAAGCGAGCGGGAGAGAGGATTTTGAGCGATTAGCACTTTTTTTGATTTGCTAATGTTTGTAGGCTTCATAACCGGATTATTTTACCATAAAAACTTCCTTAAAACAAGGCTTTGACAGTAAAACTTTTTTCCTTTAATATTTAGTAAATCTCAGAGGAGGGACTGATGAGGTTTACAATCCAGGTTTTTCTCTTGTTTATTTTCGCGGCTCTGTCCACAGCCGCAGAACAGGCAAAAATCCGCCGCTACAACGATATCGCCCACTACTACAAGGGACGGGTGACCGCGGTAACAACCATAACACCGTACGGTGGAGAAAAGGTTTTAATCCAGGGTTTGGACCCCAAGATTGCGGTGTATGTGCACCACCAAACCAAGCCCCTGCCCCAGCGCGCCATCTTGCGCGGCTGGATCTTTATCCGAAAATTCAGATAAAGATCCCCGCGGCAGAGTTGTCGAAAAGCTAACAAGTTTCTTGCGTTTGAGACTGAGCCTCACTCGCAGACCCCTGCCAGACTAAAAAATTCCGCACTCGCGGAATGAATGTCTGGCAGGGGCATTTTTTTATTTTATCTTTGTGTGTAAAATAGGACGATCGTCCTATTTTACACACAATTTTTTTCACAAATCATTTCACAAACACGGTGACCAAGATTCCCACCGTCACCAGCAAACCGCCTAAAATATTTCCAACAGTCGGCCGTTCGCCCAAAAAAATCAAAGCTAAAACAATAGTCAGCGCGACAGATAATTTATCTATTGGCGCCACCCGGCTCGCTTGTCCAAGTTGCAGCGCCCGATAATAAAACAGCCAGGAAAGACCAGTGGCAATTGCCGAGAGAATAATAAACACCCAGGTTTTGGTTGACCATGTTTTTAATTGCGGTGCCACGCCTTCCACCAAGACAATCGCCCAGGCAAAAAACACAATTACGACCGTGCGGACCGCCACGGCTAAATTACTGCTCACGCCTTGAATGCCTATTTTGCCGAATATAGCAACCAAAGAAGCAAAGAAAGCGGAAAGAATTGCGTAAATGACCCAGGTCATAAAAGTTTAAAGGGTTAAGATCAAAAATAGAAGTATAGGGTCGCAAAGCGACTCAATAACTTTACATTTTGATTTTTCCACTTTTATTTAATAATGTATTGTTCAGCTTGTTTTTTCAGATTTTCCAAAGTGTCGTTAGTCAACCTATGTCCGTTAAAATACAACGTCGGCGTGCCCGGTAAATCCAGGCTTAAAGATTCAACTAAATCTTTTTGGATTCGATCTTTAAATTTTTTGGAAGTAATATCAGTTTTAAATTGGTCGAGATTGGTAACGCCGGCATCTTTGGCCAGACCAACAAAGTATTCCAGCGGATCAGCCAACTCAGACCAGTTGCTTTGGTTAGCAAACAACAAATCATGCATTTCCCAATATTTGCCTTGCGCTCCGGCACTTTCTGCTGCATAAGCCGACACCACGGCGTTTTTGTGGATTTGATACAGCGGGAAATAGCGGAAAACTAATTTTGTATCGGTAAATTCTGTTGGCACTTTTTTTAGCATTTCAGACGTGGCTGCGCAGGAAGGACACTGGTAGTCTTCATAAGTAATAAAAGTATTTTTGGCTGCCGGATTGCCCAATATACGGTCATCAAGCTCTACAGCTCTGGGAGTTTCAATTTTTTTGACAGCGGACAAATCAAAATCGTTCCCCGTGTTATTTGTTTGCTGCTGCTCCTGGGGAGAAATTTTAAATAAAAAATAGCCGAAACCCAAAGCTAACAAAACTACTACGCTGATTGTTATTATTTTCTTCATTTAGATGTTTAATTAATAATTCGTTTAAATGATACAGAAAAAATTAAACCTACTTATTGCCGGTAAAATCCCCCAGCACTGTGCCAACAGCCAGGTTAATTGCTGCCAGCGCCCGAACTTCCCTGGCCAAACCGGCTAAAATCTTTGTATCAGAAAAAATCTCTGCGTAAGTTGGGCTGCCTAAGACCACTACAATAACTTCTTTTCCGTCCATATCTTTGGCCAAACTCACAAAATTATAACGCGACTCGTCCAAATACCCGGTTTTACCCGCCAGCATTGTCAGACCGGAAGTAGCCAACAGTTTATTGGTATTTTTTATGGTATGGCGATATTTTGCGTTATTACTGGCAGAAAAACTATAGCTTTGGGTTTGCGCCATTTTTAAAATTGTTGGCTGACTAAAAGCAGCTTTGGCAATTTTAGCATAATCGGCTGCCGTGGTATGGTTGGCAGGATTCATTCCGGTCGGTTCGTAAAATCTGGTATTTACAGCGCCAAGTTCGGCCGCTTTTTGATTCATTTTCTCCGCAAACTTTTCCGGGGTCAATCCTAAACTTCTGGACGAGGCATTGGCCGCGTTATTATAAGAAGAAACCAGAGCCGCATATAATAAATCTTTTAATTTATATTTTACACCGGCTTTGGTCGGCAAACAGGCGCCGCCAACTTTACAACCGCCCGCGGTTTGATCAGCCGCGGTTATAGTCACTAATTTATTAAGATTCGGTTTTGCATCTAACACCACCAGCGCGGTAATTAACTTAGTTAAAGATGCCGGTGGCCAGACAAGAGTTTCGTTTTGATTAACCAAAACTTCGCCGGTCTTGGCGTCTACCAGTATATAAGCCTGTGACTTCATACCCAACGCCCCAGCCAACTCATTACCGTTTTGGGGAATAGAAAGAGCCATAGCACTTAAGGGTGCTATAAATAAAGTAACTGCGAGTATAATTACGGCGGTTTTATTTTTCACAATTGTTGAATTTTAAGTTTTAAATTTCAAATGAGCAACCAATGAGTAAATTCCAAAATTTAGTCAGTAAAATTTCATTTGAAATTTTTCATTTGAAATTTGAAATTTGTTTGTTACTGCATCATGCTGCCAAATTTGCTTTGCAGCATTTTTTTATGTTGCTTAAACAAATCTTCCAGCGCGGCTCGGATGTGGCGGCCAATTTCTGCTTTGTCGCCAACAATTTCAGCTGCTACTTCCACGCTCTTAATATTTTGATTACCGTCTATAGTTAAAATTATTTTACCGCCCGAAGATTTGCCGGAAACGGTTTCCGTAGCTAACAAAGCTTCCATAGCCTTGGCCTGCTTACGCATTTCATTTATATCTTTCAACTTATCCATGAATCCCATAAAATTTCTCCGATTAATTTAGATTATTTTAAAGAAGCTTTGACCATTTTGGCAATGACACCAAAGGTCATCATCCACAAAACCATCATTACCAGCCAGCCCAACACCGGAATCCAAGCCAAAATCATCCAGGCCACAACACCAAGCAAAACCGCCTGCCAGTCTTTTGGTGCTTCACCCGGTTTGTTCATCATTGACAGCAAGTAATAACCCAAAGCTACTGCCGCTGCCACGCTACCAATCAGCACGGCCAAGAAATATACCGCACCAACCAGCATGGCTAAGTAATAGCCGACAAAAGTTATTAACAAAACCACAGCCAGAACTGGCGTAAACAACGAGAACAATAAGCCGTAACCAAAATTTTCCCAAGGCTTGGCGCGATATTCTTCCAAAAATTTAACCAGTGAATTTTTAAACAACTTAACCAACACCAGCCCGGCCAATAGCCAGGCCAATAGTTTGATTAAAAACGCCACGGTCATTAAACCACGCACTTCATTTTTAAAATTCTTTTTTTCTAACTGTGTAAAAGTGATGGCGGAAATTTTTGCCCCAGGGTCGGTAACAGCTTTATTGTAACCGCTATATTCGATTTTGCCGCTAACTTCGGCGCTTGGGCCAAAATTTAAATTTTGTGAATTTTTTACCCAAACCTGACCGCCGACTTTAGAGTTAATTAAAATACTCCCGCCAACCGCGCGAATACTGCCGGACACCGGCGCATCAATTATAACGTTACCGCCGGCAACCAATAAATCCCCTGCCACCGAAGCGCTCCCGGTTAAATTTACTGTGCCTCCTGCTACCACCAAGTCACCGCCAATCGGTGCGCTAATTGTAATATTGCCACCGGCAACCCTCGCGGTTGAACCAATCGGCCCGTTTAAAGACAAAGTACCACCGGCAATTAAAGCCTGATTTTCTGTTTTACCGGTAATTGTTACCATACCCCCAGCCGCGGTTAAATCACCGACCACCTCGCCGTTAATAGTAACATTTGGACCCGCGACATAAAGATTTTTTTTGCTTTCTTTTGCTCCTAAAACCACATTTTGGTCATTTTGTTTGGGGCCAAGTAACTCGGCTGCTTGCGCCGGCGCGCCTAAAACAAACACTAAAATCGCTAACCCAAAATAAGCTAAAATATTCTTTAGTTTCATTTTTTTGTAATTAATTTTACTACTTATATTATAGCAAAAAAACCTAAGGTTTAGCCAGCCTTTTTTCATAGGAAATATCGACCCGATACCCCCTACACCTTAAGGATGCTCCAGACAATAATTATAAGCCTTAACCTGCCCGTTATATTCAGCGGTAATGAATTTTAATGAATCAACCTGATTGTTGTAAATTTTCACTTGATTGTTGTAATCCGCAACTTTTTGATTGTAAACTGCGGTTTCTTCCGGGGTTTTGGGACTTTCCGCGTCCATCTGACTTTTTAATTCTTTAAGATTGGCTTCTTGCGCGCTAACTTCGCTTTCCTGAGAATTAATTTGTGCTTTTAAATTTGCATCAACTTTCGGACAACTGCTAACCGGCCGGCCAAACTCCTGCACAGCCAGCCAAATTTTTTTGCCGTCAAACAAACCTTCGCCCACAGCCACCCCGATTTCCGAAAACTGGCTATTTAAAATATTAGCTCGATGTCCCGGACTGTCCATCCAGTCCTGAACTAAAACTTTATTGCTGTCAAAATTTCCCAAAGCTAAATTTTCCCCCACCGCAATGTATTCGTAGCCGGCGGCTTTGGCCAGATCACCCGGGCCTTGTCCGGTTGGTGAAGAATGCTCAAAATATTGTTTGGCAAACATATCTTTTATCTTGGCCATCGCCGCCTGGTTCAATTTGGAATTTTCCGCCAACGCCGGAAGATTGCCATTTATTTTTCTTTGAGCATTAGTTTGTTCGATTACTCCATGCAATGTTAAAAACGCATCCTGGCTTTGCCGGGAACTTTTAAGAGGCGGCGGCGTAAATATTTTTTCCTGCAGCTTCTGTTCCGCGCTAGCCGCGCTGGCCTGCTGCTGGCCTTCCACCTTAATTTCTTGGTGTTGAACCTGCCAAAAATTCCATACAGCAACGCCTGCGGCTAATAATAAAATTATTGCAACTAATTTTTTCATAACCACTATATTATAGCAAAAAACCAGACCTAGTGTGGTCCGGATAAAACTTTTTCCAGTCAATAACAATAAATACCATTTCTGTCTAGGACTGCTAATCTTTTAATTCGGCACGGACAATAAAACGCCGCAAAGCCGTGCCAATTGGATACGAAGTTTGCAAAGTTAGCAGTTTTTTTTCATAATTTTCTTGAGCGAGCCACTGAACATCCCTAGGTGAGGCAACAGCGGTTTGAATTACCAAATATTTAAAAACCTGCCCGCTTGGATTACTAACTAAAATTTCAGATCCGATTTTTATTTGCGGTAACAGGGCAAACACGGTTTTATAATTTCCTGAGCTCCATAAATAATCCGACGAGTGACCAAAAATAAAAACATTCCCCGCTTCTCCGGGCATGGCTGTACCAAAATAGTGAACCACCCCCTTGGCCAAAGCTTTTTCGTCGGCCGTCTGGCTATTTTCGGAAGAATAAACTATTGGCGCAGCCAAACCCAAACTAGGTATAACTAAGGTATTCGGACTAATTTTTTCTCCGGCTTGAGCAGCGACAATTATTTTATTATTTGAATTTGTTTTTGCACCCAAACGAAACCTTAGGTTTGCGTAAAAATATTGGGCATTTAACATTATACCCAAGACAATAAACGCCGAAACCGCGACCAAAAACCTTTTCAGCCAAATGTTCATACAATTATATTCTCACATTCTGCAGAATACCAGAATGTTTTAGAAAGATTTTAAAAAATATTTTCTGTGCTCTCACGTTTTATGCTAAATGCCGATATTACTAATGCCAACGCGACTAAATATATCCAAGCGCGCGGTGGTAAACCGGTTTTAGGCAGTTCAGTAATTGCTCCGGCCACTTGCGGCAAATTGGTACCAATAGTGCTGGCTCCGGCCACTTCACCTTGTCCATTGCCAAAATTCGCCGTATAACTGCCTCCGGAAATAACATTTAGTACGGTTTCAAAGTCTTGTGCCGCGGCCGGGAAAGTTTGCGTCCAGCCCGGTTGCTGAACTTCCCTCACAGAAATACTACCGGCGGAAACAGCAAAAAAAGTATAGTTACCGCTTGAGTCAGTTAAGGCAAATGGTTCGCCGCTGTCTAGTGAGTTGTTGTTGTTTAAATCAAAATAAATTGTCCAATTCGGCAATCCGGGCTCATTGCTGTCTTTTTGTCCGTTGCGATTTAAGTCGTTAAATTTTTGGCCCATGACAGTTGCGCCGCTACTTCCACCTCCGCCGCCCCCGCCTCCTCCACCACCACCTCCGCCGCAATTAGATGTGCAACCGCCGTTGGATGTAAAATTACCAAAATTTTTATCTACCACAGTCACATTATTTACATTGACCGGATATTTACCGCCGTCAGCCGTTGGCGTGGTTTGCGTCCAGCCGCTTTGAGTAATTTGTCTAACAATATAATTACCCGCGGACAGTCCCATAAAAGCGTAATTACCGCTTGAGTCCGTGGTTTTGGATGGCTCAACACCGTCCAGCTGGCCATTATCATTGCTGTCCAAATAAACTATCCAGCCGGATAATGCAGATTCACCGCTATCTAATTGACCATTATTATTTGCGTCGTTATAAACCATACCTGCTATGCCGCCGCTTCCTTCGCCGCCGCCACAATCGCCGGTACAGCCGCCGTTATCTATTTGATGGTTGCCAAAATCTTGGCCGCTCACATCGCCATCCAATCCCAAACTGTAATGGCCGCTCTCCGGAAAAGTTTGCGTCCAACCGTCTTTATTAATTTCATAAATTTGGATATTGCTTATGGAATCGGCGACCGACAAACTGTAATTGCCGCTGTTGTCCGTAATGGCGGTGTCATAAACCGCAAAGACATCTACATTTAAACTGCCGCTATTGTCCGCGTACCAAGACGAATTTTTTATTCCTGTCATGGCATCACCATCAAACACAGAAAAATTAATTGGTCCGGCCGTGGCTTGCGTGTAAAGCAAATAATAACTATGCGCGCCTGCGTAAACGCCCCAAGAAACGAAAGATTGATTAAGCATTAAATCACCTTCGTCCGCACCGGCGCCGCTATAACCGGTGGTGCCGTCGGTGTGGTTGCTCCAGTTATCCTGAGTATAATATTCAGCGTCAAATAGTTCCTGCGGATCGTTACGGTTCACCCAGGCTCCGGAAACTTTTACCAAATACTGTCCAACAGGCAAAGCTGAAGTATCCACCCCCAAAGGCGCCGTGGAGTCCACGCTGACGCTGGCTACCGGGTCTTTGGACACAGCCGCTATTGTCCAACCGGGCAGTCCGGTGTCGCCTTCATTTTGCACGCCGTTACCGTTTTTGTCATTAAACTTCATACCGGAAACAATATACCGTCCGGTGTCTTGTCCTTGAATTTGAAATAGCAAATCAAAACCCAAAGTTTTTTCTTGATATGGATTACCGGTTTCGGGGCGGAAGGTCACGGAAAAATCATACTGCTCTTCCACGTTTGGAACCATTGCCGGATTAAGCACCAATTCCGAAAGCGCGGCAAAAGCAGTCATTGTTCCGGCAAATAAATTTCCGGGTGCCCCATGTTTTTTTACAACCACGTCAAATGTACCGCCTAAATTATTTGGGTCGGTATAACCGGACAATTTAGCCACAATGCTTTGATTACCGGTAGTTTTGTTGGTAATTTTTGCCCATTTGGTCACAGTGTCGCCGGGCAAAAAATTCGTTTCGTTAAATAACGGATCAGGCGGCGCGCCAGTGGCAAACACCACGCTCAAATTTGCTCCGGCTTGCGCGCTAAAAGGCACGGCTAAAGGAGAAAAAATAATTGCTATGGCAGCTAACACCGCGAGTTTTTGTAAAAGTTTATTCATTTGATCCTCCAGTTGGCTCGGCCGGGGCGGGCGGCTCAGTAGCTACAGGCGCCAATTCGGGAGCTTGAATATTAGTTTGATTATTTTCAGGTTCAATAATTGTAGGCTTGGGTTCGGCCTGCGGCTGGGGTTCAGGTTTTGCGGGCACCTCGGGCTCTACTGCCGGAGTTTGTTCGGTTGTGGGCAATTTTGCCGGCGGGTTTATTTCCGCAGGGTCGGTAATTTTATCTTCGGTTGAACCGCTGTCTGTTTCAGTAGTCAAACTTTCCGGTGTTGATGTCGGACTTGTAGTCGCCGTGCTTAACTCCTCAGTCGGTAAAATTACCAGGGTACTGCTTCCTGTGTCTTCCGGCGTGGTAGTGACATTTGGCACAACTTCGCCTCCGCCATTAGTAGTTTCTGCCACAAAACTTTCCGGGGTAGAGGTTGGAGTAGTTGTTGCAAGCTCATCGGTTAATAAACTATCCGGGGTTATGGAAGCGTCAGGCAAAATTTCGCCCACGTGAGCGTCCTCGTTCATTCCGTCAGCATCACTAATCAAATTTGGCTCGCCCGGAGTCGGCACCGGGTCAACCCAGTCGCCCAAACCATCCGGAATCCGAGCATAAGAAAACCCTTCCGGTTTTTCAGTGGTATAAGCATACGAATCTACCAAGGTTGATGACGCGATTGGATAACCGGTGTAAAGGCGGACACTGTCGGCATCGTCATTTAAACTAAATAAGCTGTCGCCATTTCTGTAGACCACTAAAAAATTATGCGCGGCAATTGTCGTGGTGCCGGTATTTGTGCGCGCTGCGGTAATCTGCAACTTGTGCGTATCTATTGCGTCGTATAAATACCAACCGGCTAGGTCAATACTAACATTACTATTATTATAAAGTTCTACCCATTCCCCACCGGGTTTTAACGCAGTGTCCGGTCCTATAGGTTTTGGTAAAAATTCATTTAGCACCACGGCTTTGCCGATTTTAATACTGCCGGATCTTTCTTCGGTGTCATTAAAACCTGTTGATGGATCTGACAAATTAGTTTGCCACGCATTATATATCCACTTAAAATAACAGGTTTTACCCCAAACTGTTGGCGGCGTATTGGAAGCCACGGTAAAACTAAAATTCCAATCCACATTCACGCTTGGAGTGGTGGTGCTCGGGGTGGTTGTGGGAGTAATAAAATCTTTTATCAAACTGGTAAAAGTTGCGGTTGCTGTGCCAATGGTGGAAGTCGCGGTCACGGAAATATAATCGCAAGGCGTTTTGTTGCCGCCGAGTAATTCAATCCTGGAGAGATAATTGTAATTTAAATTGCCAACATTTGATAAATTAAACGGGGTGCCCGTGGCGTCGGTCGGATACATTAGTCCGGAAGTGTAAATTCCACCCGGTGTTAGCACAATGTCCAAACTGCCGGCGGTCATAGAATTATTCACCGAAGTTTGTGATTGACTAAAGAAAGCCTGCGCCCGTGGCACATATACCCCGCCTTCAACCAAGAGCGCGGCGATTAACACTGCCACCGCGAATTTTTTTACCACCAAGGAACCAAAATTAAAAACATCTTTGCCTTTAATTTTTCGCACGCTTTTAATAACCCGCTTGACCTTGCGCACGGTTTTTCTTTTGGTAATCAAAACCCGCCTGGCGGCCTTTTGCCCCCGGCGAATCCCTTTTTTAATTTTTTTCGCGAGATATTTTTTCATTATCTGAATTTAGGCTTCTGGTAAATTATCAGGTGCGGATGTTTGCGTCGCTTTATTTTTCTTTTCCTGTTTAATTCTTTTTAATTCTCTAAAAATTCTTAATAATTGGTCGCCAATGAACAACAGCGCCGGCAGGCCGACTATTACCGCAAAACCTATCGGCTTTTGCGCCGCGGCCACCACATAACCGAAATATGGGATGTCTAAAATCACTTTACCGATAATTTCTTTTTGGCTAATTTCGCGAATATCCGGTGTGTTGTTGGCATCACCTTTGGTTAAAAAGAATTTTCGTCCCACAGAGCCGCTTTCCGAAATAATCCTGTGAGTGGTCGGCACGCGCAGTTTGGTGTTTGGTCCGTAGGTTACGACATCGCCAACTTTATATTCGCCTCGCGGGAATACAACAACCACACTGCCGGTTTTTATGCTCGGTTCCATTGACCCCGACTTAACCACAAAAGTTTTTAAACCTCCGGGGATAGGCAGAGCTGAAGCCAAAACCAACACAGCCATAAACACCAAAATCGCGTAAAGAAAATATTCAATTATTTTTTTTAATGTATTCAATGGCAAATATAAATTAATTTCAATTCTCAACTTCCCGCCCCACTCCCCCTCTTAAAATAAGAGGGGGCTAGGGGGCGATATATCAAAAACGATATATTTGAGGCGGGAAAAGAAAACTTAAATTTGACTAGTCATTTATCTACTGGTGGCGCAATGTAGCTGCGGCACCGGTGCAAGTAAAGCTGCTGTTGTTTCTAACTTGCTCAGCATAACCGGTCATAGACAACCACAATGAAGCGTTTTGGTATTGGTTGTTGCTGCCGCTGCCGTCGCAAGTAATAACGTGATTAGCGTCTACCGCTTGATTACCCGCGCACCACGCTACGCCGACATTTTTACCGGAATTTCCCGGAATATTTATGGAAGCGAGCAGTAAGCTTAACGGTGCGTTCGGACCATACAATGGGCTTTCGCTCATATCGTACACCCCATCGCCATTTGTATCTTCCCAGGCAAAACCTTTTATCAAGCTATCCAGACTGCCGGTGGCACTGGTGGTCAGCAAACAAGCATAGGCGTCATTACTGGTGACATGCAAAGAAATTACGTCCGTCCCTTGGTCGCCGGGCTTAACATCATTAAAGTTATAGAAGACGTCTTTCTGTTCCAGATTTTTGGCGTCCCACAAGCTGCAATTATTTTTAAAATAATTGTCGCCGCAATTGCCGTCTATGGTCAACTTATAGCGTAAGCCGGCTGGGTTGTTAACGGTAGGAGCGTTGACTTGTCCCCAATTCTTTACTTCAAACCGCAAAGTGTTGGTACCTTGGTTAAAAAATCCAGCGGAAACGGTCACCATATCTACCGAAGCAAAGTTATTTTCATTGGTGTCGTTATTAACCAAATTGCCATTTAAATAAACTTTGTAGCTGTTGTCAGCCGCGACACCGAAAGTCATTGTGCTGCTGGCAATCGGACCAAACCAGGTAAACTTTTTTTCAAAAGTATAAGTGGTGTCGTTGTCTACTTCAGACTGCGGAATTGGATTAGAACCCCAAATCCAATGAGTTCCAGATACAGCCGGAGAGCTGGAAGCCGTCCAGTAAGTATCAGTCACCCAGGTTGGAGTAACCTCAAACGCAGCGTAAGGGCCAACTGGGGAGCCATTTTTAGCAACTACCATATCGCTGGTATCGCTACCCACAGTTACTTGGCAGGTTTTACAGTCCACGCCGTTGTATGTTTGTTTGCTGTGATCAATTTTTAAATCTATTGACCCGGCGGTAAACACGTTACCAGCGGAAGTTTCCGTGTCGCTAAAGAACGCGCCGGTGCTGTAAAGAGCCAGTGCGGCCACAGCAACTATCGCGCTTAAGCTGTATAATATTTTTTTCATAATTTTTCCTTTTAATATTTTCTATGCTTATAGAAAATAAGTTACTGGCTTCTTCCGGAAAGCTTGGAACCTATCGACCTGATTCTAAAAACTCCCGGAAATTAATTTATTTAGATTACGTAATTTTTTACGTAATTATCTCCCGATCTAAATTTTGCATATTTAGACCGTTCTTCAATCCTCCATATCCAGCCCCTGTAAACAGAGGCTGAAAAGGAAAACTAAATTATAGTTTTCGAAGTCAAGGGAGTTTGAAGTTCCCCCACTAACTATTACATAGAACCAGACCAGAGTGATACCTTGTCGAAGAGGAAGCCGTTACCAAAATTGCCAGGAACTGCACTGCCACCTGCTCGGAAGATAAGAGTTTTAACTGGGGAGAGTACATTTCCACTGCCTGCTTGTTCAGGATCAAAGCGGTAATAATCCTCCCAACTGGTGCCTGTTTTTACAAGTACATTGTCAATATAGATTTTGACTACGTCATTTGCCTGGCCATCAACAAAGTCCATAACGAACTTAATTGTATGAGAGCTACGACTGATTAGTCCAAGGTCGGTTGGGTTGAAACTGGCAACAGTGCTGGTCGGACCAGCATCGGTCACATCGTAAAAAGTAACTCGGATACCACCAGCCTCGTCCGCGAAACTCAAGTAACTCATACGTGCACCACTACCATTATCTGGAGAAACCGAAATCACGAGGCCTGTCTGAAGCGAAGAAAGCACTGAAGCGATGTTAAATTGAGCCTCGAAATGCTTGTTAGAAGCAATGCCAGTTTCACCTGCCCCACTAGAAAGTAACGGAGCAAAAGTCTGGTCCCCGAAAGCACCGCTAGTAACCGCGTTTGAGATACGTAGTGATTGTAAATCATTAATAACAGGATTATTTACAACTGCTGCATCATATGAACCAGTCTTCACCCATCCAGCTTGACCGTTAATATTCCCGATCGAGAAGGCTGATGGTTCAAACCCTGTCTCATAGCTAGCCGCAACTGTTGGCTCCGCTTGAGATTGACCACAGACATAATTTGCATTGTTTCTGGACTGGATAACTTCAAAGCCAATGTCGCCAGTCATACTGTCGGTTTGGACTTCGTTGCCAACCGAGGAAGGCAAACTCCAAGATACACCAATGTATCCTGTTGTGGCACCGGCCAACGGACCGGTTCCTGTGGTTGAGTCATAAACAGCCAATGTGCCGTTTGTTGGATGACCTTGAGCTAAAATCTGCTCACCTTCTTGATAGATATTATCTCCTGGCACAGCTCCGCTTGTGGAAGCATTATCTCTCCACACTTTCCAGACCATTGCGTTTTGCAAATCTCCGCCCGCGGTATTGCCTACCGCAGTGCTTTCCGGCTCTGTAGTTCCGTTATCGGCATTAGTTAAATTAGATACCGAAGCACATAGCCACGCATCGTTGTTTATAACGTGCAAGCTAATGGTGTTTTCACCGGAATCTCCGGGTTTAATATCACCAAAATTAAAGAATTTTGGGGAAGCAATTTGGCCATTACCCAAATTTTGCAAATCCCAGGAACCGGTACAAGCCGTACCGGCTTTTGGATAAGGCGCATTACCGCTCCAAATATAGGGCGGTTGGGCATCGCCGGTATTTTTTACACAAACATTACCGTTATAATGTTGCTTGCTATCTATTTGCAAATCTATCGCACCGGCTGTAAACACGTTGCCGGTGGAAGTTTCCGTGTCGCTAAAGAACGCACCGGTGCTGTAAAGAGCCAATGCGGCCACAGCGACTATCGCGCTCATGCTAAATAATATTTTTTTCATAACTCTCCTTTTATTTTACGCAATCTCTTACGTAATTAATTCTACCACTTGCACTCTATTACTACAGTGTAATAGAGTATTAGATTTTCCGCTTTAAACCTCCTAAATTCTCTTTTTTAGGGTTACCCTATTAAGGAGCTGCAACAAATCTAAATTTGTTCCGTCCCCTTGCCGGGGGTCTAATAGCGGCTTTCTGCCTAAATTTCCACTCAGTTTTGAAACAAAATTTCAAAACGAATCGTATATAAACAGAAAGGTTAAAACTTCCCAAAAATATGGGATTAAAATATTACGCTTAATTTTTAAGCGCCGACCTTTTATCCAGTAAATACAAGCTTAAATAAAGCTCAATTTACCGGAATTAATATTTTGGGGCCTTCAACTTCTCTTTTTCCCAAAAGCTAGGAAGTTGAGGGCAAAAATAAGAGCCTAAGAAACAGCTAAGTTTTCTTAGGCTCTTATTTTTTGGAATGATAATTATTGAGTAATCTTGTCATGTTGGTTGTTTTGACTCTGTTTAGTACTTCCTAAAATCATTGATTTAGGCCTTACTTATGCCCAAACTGATCTTTAATAATTCACCAAACAAAATTTTCCCTTTATAAAGGCTTCTCGGAGCCTGTTTTGATTAGGTATTTATGAGATATTAAACCTATATTAGCTCCTCGGCTCGGAAAGTCACCTAAAGATAACTTTCACTCGCACTACGTCGCTAATAAAGCCTTAATTATTTAATTAAACATTTAACTTAATAAAACAAAACTATATCGCTTATATTATTTAAGCGAGAATGTTTATTTTTGTTTCTATTTATATTGTATCCTATAGCCCCCCAATGTCAACCTAAAGTTGTCCCCAGTTTAAGCACCATTTAGTCACCTCAAATTACTTTAAATAAGCGTTATTTTTCTCCAACAACATATTTACAACCCAAAACACCCATTTTTGCCTTATGAACAGTTCCAGCCGGGATATCCAAACGATCACCAGCTTTTAAAGTCTTTTCTTGGCCAAGATGATCTATAAGCAGCATCTCCCCTTCTAAAATAATATGCGCGGTTAATTTTTCGTGAGTGTGTTCGCTGTATTCAAAATTTGGACCGTCCTGCCAGATATTGATATTTTCAAAACTTTCTTTTACTAATATATCTTTTGCGTCTTGTTCATTAATGCTGGTCATTGAGTTATTTTTTTGGTTGATTAGTTTTTAATTTTTTACATTCACCGTCCAAACAGGCAAGACCGGAAGGGCAATCGGTATTCACTTGGCACTGTCTTGCAGCCATGGTCTCCACAAAAAATTTTCCGTCAGGGGAAGAACACTGCCTAGGGTAACTTTCCATAATTGGGTAACCTAATTTAGCGCATTCCTCAAAACTGTTTACTTTTGGCATTGCCACAACGGCAGGTTTTTGTGTCTGCCTGGAAAAAACAACCACTAACCCGGCTACAAAAATCAAAAGAAAAAAACTTATGTAGACTTTTTTTGGACTTTTAGTTAAATCTTGTTCACTCATAAAATATCTCCAAATTTGGCCACCTTGTTTGCCACTGTTTTTTGTTAAGACGCAAAATAAATTGCTGAGGATTGCGGCGGCAATGCGGGTTAGGCCTAAGGCGCATTTTAATTATATCTTCCACGCCCCACGGCGCGGCTAATACTAACTCGTCCTTATTATTTAACTTAATGCCCACGCAAGTGGCTGTTTCCACCCATTGCGACAGGGCATCCACAGATGATTTATAGGGCTGATCTTCATTAACCAAATGCATCCGCGCCTGATTTTTTACCGACCAAGGCACGCCTGGCTTAGCGGAATAAGCCATTAATTCCAAGTCTTGTTCGGAATTTTCGCTTAAATCCTGAGGGTCAAAATAAATTAAATCCACGTCCGTAGCTAAATTTTCCGCGGTTGGTTTGTATAGCGTGTCCCACACTTTATTCCGCACAAACCCCGCACCAATCCACCAGTCGGGCAAATCTAAACCGCGAGCCGCCCGTAAAATTTCCATCATCCGCCGGTCTTTTTCTATTAGTCCGATAATGTAATTTTCGTGATGGTTAAAATCCATTCAAAATTTTATAAGCTAATTGTCCCCTGCTCCAGCAGCTCGTTAAAATATTTATCCAGCTCGGCTTTGTTTACATTTTTTAGCTCTTCGGCAGAAAACCACTTTGCTTCCAAACTTTCTTCGTCTATTTGCGGTTGGCCTTCTATTTCTCCCGTATAAGTAAGCCGCACCACGTGCTTTTCTATTTGCAACGGTTCTGCTGCTGATTCCGCCCGTCCGGGAACCAAAATATCCTGTGCCGCCACAAGTTTCGGCAGCCCTTGGTAGTCCAGGCCAACCTCTTCTTTAATTTCGCGCTTTAAATTTTCGATTAAGGCAGAGCCCGGATTAATCCGTCCGCCAATTATATCCCACTTTGGCCCGACTTCCGGATATTTTTTCGGATTTCGCCGCGCCAAAAGATACTTCCCTTCGCTATTTTTTAATAAAATTTTTACACCGACTTGAAGAATCATTTTTTTAGTTAATAGCTTTTGTAATATCAGTTACGGACACTTCCACTTCTTTTCCGTCTTTTAAATTTTTAACTTTATATTTTCCGGTTTTAACTTCTTCTTCACCCACCACCAAAACAAACGGAACGCTTTCTTTGTCCGCGGTTTTGACTTGCTGGGAAACTTTGCGCTCCGTAATATCTACCACCACATTCAAACCTGAGGCGCGCAATTGCGCTCCCAGTTCATTGGCGGCATTAAGATAATTTTCCAGATGGCAAATATATAATTTAACCGGCGGCCGGTATTCGGGAAGCAAGCTATGAGTTTCCAAAAAGTCGCGAATGGTCACATCCCCGGCGCCAAAACCAACTCCCGGCACTTTTTCTACGCCAAAAATACCCACCAAATCGTCATAACGGCCACCGCCAAATACTGAGCGATTGTTAACCGGGCTGCAGTCAAAAACCTCAAACACAACGCCGGTGTAATAGTCAAAACCCCGAACCAGGGTTGGGTCGTAAACAAAATTACTAATACCGGCGTCTTTTAGGCCGGCCAAAACTTTCTGCAGCTCGTGCGCGCCCTGGCTTTTTGGCGCTTTTTCTCCCAATTCGTCCAAACTTTTTACATACAAAATTTCTTCCAGCATTTTGGTCTTGTCACCGACTATGTCTTTAGCCGCCAGCAAAAAATCTTCAGCCGACATTTTGTGCATTTTATCTATCAGCTTGGAAAGTTTGTGCGCCTGGTCTTCGGAAAGTTCCAGATGTTCGTGCAATAAATAATTTAGCAAACGGCGGTCATTAACGCGGATTTCAAAAGTTTCGTCGCCGGCGCCAAAGGACTTCATAATCCCGTAGGCAACTTTTATAATTTCTATGTCGGCTTCCACGCTGTCTACGCCAAACATATCTACATTTAGCTGCCAGTGTTCGCGCAAACGGCCGCGCTGCGGTCTTTCATAACGGAAAAGGTTTGGAATGCTAAACCAGCGCAGAGGAAAAGTAAGCTCTTTGCGCTTTTGGGCCACCATTCTCGCCACGGTCGGCGTCATTTCCGGACGAATGGTCACATCTCGCCCGCCACGGTCGGTAAATGAATAAGTCTGTTCGTTAACAATTTCTTCGCCGCTTTTGGCGCGATAGAGTTCAGTCTCCTCTAAAATGGAGGCATTATATTCCAAATACCCAAAACTTTCGGCTACTTTGCGCCACACGCCAAAAATATAATTTTGAATAAACTGATCCCGAGGATAAAAATCCCTGGTTCCTTTATAAGCTTCCACAGAGAGCCTTGGGCTCACATTTTTACTCTCTCCTGACGAGCCTGCCTGTCCGGTAGGCAGGGAGAGAGTGCCGCCTTGGCGGGAGAGAGGTTGTGTGGAAAGTTTTATCTTTTTATCCTGATTTGACATATTTTTGAAATAAGGTATAATATAGGTACAAACGGCTTCGGCCTGCCCCGGTGAAAATCGGGGAGAAAAATGAAAAAGCTTTCAGGAAAAATTTGCTTCCTTGAGAGCTTTTTTTATTTTTTCAAACTTTAATTTATCCAAAGTACCAATTTTATTACTCAATCTTTTAGCATCATAAAGTCGGATTTGAGATAACACCGCCACGGAGTCACGGCCTCCAAAAAATCCGATGGGAAAATAATATTTACCTTCTTTTGTCGTAGTCGTCAATGGAATAGCTAAAAATATATTTAAATTAAACTTTTTTACTATTAAAATCGGCCTTTCAAACTCCTGACCTTTGCCGTCTTGTTCGAAACCCACATTTAAACCAATCGCACACCACCAGATCTCTCTTTCCTGAAAATAATATTGTTTTTCCGATGCATCTAAAGCTGTCTTTTGTGTGTGCCAATTTGTATAATTTTTTGGCATCTTTTATATTATTTGCCGTCAAAACTTAATGACAAGGCCTCTACTAAATTCTTTAAAGCTCTTTTTTGGTTTTGCCAAAACTGGAAACGTCCACGTTCAAACACTGGGCAACAAAATACTTGACTTCTTTCCACACCACAGATTGTAGATTAAATTTAGCCATAATATATATATTATACCTAAAAAACCTTAAAATGACAAATTTACACCAAAAAACCGTCTATAATTTTATAAGCATCGTCCAGCTCAAGATATTCTTTGCAGATAAAATTTTTGTTTCCCAAAATCATGGCCGAGGCCTTTCTGCCTTCTTTGGTTCTGTACAGGCACAAAACTTTTTTCCCTAAGGCTTCAGCCAAACCCAGCTCGTAGCCAACACCTAAAGATGCGGTGGTAATTTCTGCTATCACAACATCTGATTCTTGCAGCAGGTAAACATCTTTTTTATAAACATCCTCTGCCGTAAGACCGTTTATACCAACTTGTCCGGTCATGGTTAAACCTTTCTCGCCAATATGCTCAGTAAGCACTTGTCCGTACTTTTGAATGTGCTTTATTAACTCCGCATAGATTCCGGCATCTTGTCTGCCCCCGGTAATTGACCCGCAAAAATATATTTTCATTTAACTGCCTCTAAAACTTGATTATTTATTTCATTGTTGCAGGAAATTATGAACTGTCTGTTTAACTCGGACTCTTCCGGCGCGCCATTAAAATCTGTAATTACCGCCCCGGCTTCTTTGGCAATTAATTTTCCTGCGGTAAAATCGTACAATTCTGAATTATTGTTGATTATCGATTCGACTCTTCCCAGCGCAAGCATGCAAAAATCAAAAGTTGGCGACCAATTACTCATAAATCGCTTTGCTTTTTTGGAATATAATTTATCAAAAGCATTCACGGTGTGTTCGTGATAACCATCGTACCCGCAATTATGGCACACTGTTGCATTTTCTATATTGACCTCTTTGCTCACAAAAAGTTTTTTGCCTCCACAAAATGCGCCTTGGCCTTTTATCGCATGGCACAAATTTTCAACCATAGGACTATAAATTACCCCTGCCATAATTTCATTGTTTTTTACCAAACCAATTGAAACAGAAAAATTTGGTATGCCAAGGACAAAATTATTCGTTCCATCAAGGGGGTCAATACAAAAGGTATATTCTGAATTTTTCTTAATTTCACCGGCCTCTTCCGAATAAATATTGAAAGTTGGAAAATTTTTGTCCAGCACCGCCAAAATAGCGGCTTCCGATTCAATATCAGCCTTTGTTTTAAAATCTGCAGCTTTGGTTTTGGGAATTACTTCCAGCGTTTGGCCAAAATATTTTTTTAAAACTTCCCCACCGGCTTTGGCGGCCTCTGTAATCTTTTCAATATCTATTTGTTCAGTCATAATTTTACCTAATCTTACCTAGGTCATTAGTTAGTATAATTGGGTTTAACGACAACATCTCTTCTTTCCACGCCTGATCCGGCACAGGATTCAACAAATAAATCTTTTTCTTTAAATAAAAAGCAACAGCCATTTCCATTAGAGTGTTCGGACCAATATATCCCTCTATATTATTCTTTGGATAATTGGCAATCAATACGGCATCAGAAATAGCAATTTTATCCATATGGCGGCTAACCATTCCTTCGTCTTTTAAAAAGTCGGGTGAGTTTTGTTTTTTAATCGGCGCTTCCGGCAGCAATGCTTTGTGCCCCAACTTTTCTAACTCCTGGCCGAGTGCTAAAAAATCATTATAAAATTTTATACTGCCACAAATAGTTATGGTCATAAGCTACCTTCCTGCTCCGGGAATTTTTAACCACTTATTAGCTTTTACATGCCAATCATTTATATTTGAACCCTGAATTTCGTCCCAAATCTTTTTGGCAGATTCAGTATATAATTTTTTGTCACGCAAATCTTTGCGAAAACCATTCCATTCTTTTGGAATTGCAAAACCATTGGCTTGAAGTTCAGCCATTTCCAAGTCTACGTCCAAGTTGTCGGCATCTTTAACAATTTTAGCTTCCACGCTTTCCCGTTTCTCATACTCTTCAACTACATCAGCATAAAAATTTTCTACAGTTGTGCCATTGAATAAGTCTTTAAATGCGGAAGCCTCGTCCGGATTCACATAAACTTTTTGCACATAGCTAAGATCGGAAGTTCTGGTTTCCGCCAGGTCGTGTGACATTGCCATTTTTATTATTTTATTTTCATCCCCCGCTTTTTCCATTCGGGAAATAATTAAAGCCAACCACATTACGCGGAACATATGTTCGGAGACGCTCGCCACTTTTTGCTTAATATGCTGGCCCCAGCCGCGCTGCATATTGCTCAGCGTGCCAATTTCATATAAAAATTCAAGGTCTTTTTTATTCATATTAAGCTGTTAAAACTTTTTAACTTTAACAAAACTTCTGGGTAATTTTTAAATAAATTTTCAACAGGAAGCATTAATGGCTTCGGTAAATTATCTATTGGATACCAGCCAATCTCCGCGCACTTATCCGGTTCGCCAATAATGGGCTGGCCGGAAACTCCTTTCATAAGAAAATCTACATTTACATAATGCTTTTGTTCAGAGAAAATATTATTCACTGTTCCCAACATTTCTATATCTTCCAACTCTAAACCAGCTTCTTCCTTTACTTCTTTTTTACAACATTCCAAAAAACTTTCACCCATTTCCAAATGTCCTCCCGGCGGGCTCCATGTCCCTGATTCATTTGGCCCTTTGCGCAACATCATTAACAGATTTCCCTTACCATCTGTTATATACATGCCGATACCAATTTTTGGTCTAATTTTTTCCATCACAATATTTCACTTAAGGCCAGCCAGACTGGCCTGCGCTTGTCAAAGCGAGTTTGACTCGCTGGAGCGGGATACGGGAATCGGACCCGTGTCTAAACCTTGGGAAGGTCTCATACTACCATTGTACTAATCCCGCACAAAAATTAAAATTATTCTGATTATGGAAACATCAATTTGTAAATAAATCCGAAGAACGGATCAGCTTGGGTGCCATAGACCATAATGCCGCCAAGCCCGCCGGTAATGGTAATGCAAACCAGTCCGGCCAAAGCCAATAATATCACAAGTTTGGTTTCCACTACAAATTTCGCCAAGCTGACTTTTATTAGCCAAATTCTTCGCAAAAGCTCAATTTTTGTCCACGGTGTCCACCGCTCCCTTTCCACCCACAACACTAAATAACAAGCCGCCAGTATGCCAAAAATTATTATTGATGATTTAGCAAAAAATTCATGACGCTGCAGCACTTCCGACATTCTGGCAGCACCACCCAAAGCATCGGCCGCCCACTCGCCTGTTTGTAAAGCCGCCAGTGAACCTAAGCCTCCAACAAATAAAAATATGGCCTTAGCGTAAAACCAATAAGACTGACCGGAAATTTTTTTAAATCTAAGCAATTCCATTAACGAATAAACAGTGAGCAACGCTACAGGGAAATGCACAATAACCGGGTGGATGTTCATAAAAAATTAAACTTTTAAATATTTGTTTTATCTTCTTAAATCTTCCGAACTAACTTCCGCCGTACTGTTGTCTATCGATTCCACGTTGTCCGGGCTTAACACCATCTCGATTTTTTTGCCCTTGTCCGGCCCGGATAGCATCTCCAGAGTTGCTAATGTAGTTAAGGCTTTCATATAAAGAACCTTAACCATATCTCCATTTTTCAATTTTAAAGTCTCGCCACCGACTAACTCAGTAAGCCTGCCATATAACTCACCCCGCTCTTTAGAGACGCGATTTGATTTAGGTGATTCAACCATCATCCCTGGATTAAGACCGGAGCTTTCGGACAATGCCCGTAAATATTTTGACGCTTCAATTCCCATAAATTTATTTATTTAAGATTTAATAAGGTTAAAGCGGAAAGGGTTTGGGTTTCCGTAATTTGTCCTAATTTTACCATTTTCATAACTTTATTTAAAGGCACTTTTTTCACTTCCAAAATTCGACATTGCTATTTTAACTTATTAAATACCCCGCCTGATATAGCTATATTTTAGCATAAAAAAAGGGAGGCACGTATAGATTTGGTAAATCACGTGCCTCGCCGAAAGTTGGCGGCGTTAACCGCGAAGGTTTGTTTGTCGTTCCGCCAGTAGAGCTGTGGCCATTCTTGGTCGATGGCCTTAATCATAATGCAGACTACGCATTCTTTCTTTGGCTCAACGCCGAAAAAAGATTCGTGCATATGATGCAGCGCCTGCTTGGTGCCGCACACCGGACAATTAACCGTCACCGATGCGATAACCATATTATCCTCCCTAAAAGTTCCCAAATAAAAAGCCCCGGCCACTTATGGCAAGGGCATGCGAATAACGCAAGCAAAACTAGCCCTTGCCGGGCAAAGGCATCCACATCTTCCCGAATTGTAAGGATTTCCGCAATTTCATAACTTTATGCTAATATTATTCCATGAATGAAAAAACGTCAACTCCAAGTTTACTCATAGTCGGTTCCGTGGCATACGACAGCATTAAGACACCTTTTGGAAAAATAGATAAAACCCTGGGCGGGAGCGCCTCCTATTTTTCCCTGGCCGCTTCTTATTTTACCCCGCCGGCCTTGGTGGCCGTGGTGGGAGAAGATTTTGCCGATACCGACAGGGATATATTGGCCGGTAAAAAAGTGGATTTGTCCGGCTTGCAAAAAACCGCTGGCAAAACTTTTGCCTGGGGCGGCGAATACGGTTTTGATATGAATAGCCGCGAGACTTTATTTACCGAACTCGGCGTGTTTGAAAACTTTAAGCCTGAACTTTCCGAGCAACATAAAAAGGCAGACTACGTGTTTTTAGGCAACGCGCACCCCAGCTTGCAGTTGGAAGTTTTAAACCAAATCCCCTCTCCGCGCCTTGTGGGGCTGGACACCATGAATTATTGGATAGAAAAAACTCCCGCTGAATTAAGGACAGTTTTAGCAGCCGTGGATCTTTTGGTTATTAATGATTCCGAAGCGCGCGAATTAAGCAAGCAGCACAATTTATTAAAGGCGGCTAAAATTATTCTAGGCTTGCTAAAACAAACGGGTAAAACCACTTTAATTATCAAACGCGGCGAATATGGTCTTTTGCTTTTTACTTATGGGTCGTCATTGCGAGTGCCGCCGAAGCAATCTGATTCTGAGATTGCCGCGTCGCCAGTTAAAGCCCTGACTCCTCGCAATGACATGAAAATTTTTAATCTGCCCGGCTACCCGCTGGAAGATGTAATAGACCCCACCGGCGCCGGCGACAGCTTTGCCGGAGGCTTTATGGGTTATTTGACCAAAACCGACAATTTGGATTTTGAAAACTTTAAAAAAGCCTGTGTGGCCGGCTCTACTGTTGCCTCCTTTTGCGTGGAAGGTATGGGTGTTGGCAAACTCTTAAACATTACCGAGGAAGACATTAACCAACGCATTGCGGATTTGAAAAAACTGGTAGAGTTTGAATCCTAATTAATTCATCAGACACCTTAGAAGACAGCCTTCTCTTTAAAAGAGAGGGCTGTCTTCGCTAAATAATTGCCGGTTGACTTTAACCCGGCAAGTCTTTAAGATATGTAATAAGATTTCCAAGGAGGCAGTACTATGGGCAGGCTAATTTTCTCCGCCCCGCGAGGACAGGGAATTCTGGCCGAGAAATTCTCCATGACAAGACCCGACCGGGAGCCCGGGAGCGATGATGGTACAAACCATCGCCAACCGCCCCGTTGGAACGGGGATGAAATGACTAGGGGCCAAAGAGCCCCCGAAACGCAGAAAAAAGAAGACCCCCTCGCCGGGGAACTGTTGCGATAACGCCCTTCTATGAAGGCGCGGACTCCAAAGTCCGCGCCTTCCTTTTTTGTCTTTCCTTAATTCTTAATTTTTGTATTATTTATCCACATTTGCCAAAATAAAAAACTTTGTTAAAATAAAAATAGAAAACTAAATATTAGTCTTCAAAAAAAACACCCTGTTAGTTTGCTCGGGTGCTTTTGCTTTTTACAGATACATTATCATCAGCGTAATCTGTGAACATCAGCGCATCCGTGATCTATAATTAATTGCCAAAATTTAAAACGTTAAGTCGGAATTCGGGACCACGGCTAATATTCCAAAAACGCCTTCAACCTCGCATAACGCATTATCGTTTTAGATTCTTGGACGGAAAGGATTTTTGGTATGCCAAAAATTTTTGCCGAGTACATTTGGATGGACGGAAAAAAACCGACCGCCAAACTGCGCTCTAAGACCAAGATAATTAACCAAGTTAAAGAGCTGGCCGACATACCTACTTGGGGGTTTGACGGCTCCTCCACCGAACAGGCCGAGGGACACTTTAGCGACTGTGCCCTAAAACCCGTCTATTATATTCCGGACCCAATTCGCGGTGAACCGAATATTTTAGTAATGTGTGAAGTAATGAATGCCGACGGCACACCACACATTACCAACACGCGCCGGGTTTTGGCCGAACTGGTGGAAAAATATCAGAACCAAGAGCCTTGGTTTGGGTTTGAACAGGAATATACGCTGTATCGCAAAGAATGGCCCGTAGGCTGGCCAAAAGACGGCTTCCCTCATCCGCAAGGAAGATATTACTGCGGCGTTGGCAGTGACGAAGTATACGGCCGCAAGCTGGTAGAAGCACATATGCGTGACTGCCAAAAAGCCGGCATATCCATTTGCGGCATTAACGCCGAAGTTATGCCCGCCCAATGGGAATTTCAAATTGGCGTACTTCCGCCGTTGGAAGCAGCTGACCAGCTTTGGCTAGCCAGATGGATTTTATACCGCCACGGTGAAGATTTTGAAATGTACGCCAAGCTAGACCCAAAACCAATGGCCGGCGACTGGAATGGCGCAGGCGGACACACCAACTATTCCACCAAAGCTATGCGCGAAGAAGGCGGATTAGAAGTAGTTAAGCAGGCTTGTGAAAAATTGGGCAAATTTCATACTCAGCATATGCGCGTTTATGGCGCGGACAACGACAAGCGATTAACCGGCAAACACGAAACTTGCAGTTATAAAGAATTCCGCTACGGCGTTTCCGACCGCGGCGCTTCTATTCGCATTCCTATGGCCACAGCCAACGAAGGCAAAGGTTATTTGGAAGACCGCCGTCCGGCCGCCAACTTAGACCCGTACCAAATTTGCACCGCGTTAATTGAAACAACCTGCGGGGAAGGCTTTAACCCCGACAAATATAAATGGGAAAATTTTAAGTTCCTCTCGTAGACTAATTATAAAAACAACCCTTCAATGGATGAAGGGTTGTTTTTATTGTGGTTTGAAAAATATTACGGTCTTTGTTGTCTATAATAAGCCCCCATCATTTTTTGTCGGGCTCTAAATAATTTAGATTTAACAGTATTATTAGTGATACCCGTGCGTTCGCTAATCTCATTAATAGACATTCCATCTCTAATTTGCATTTGCACAATTTCTTGCTCTTCCTCAGACAGCACCGAAAACATTACTTTTGCAATATTTTTATCTGAAATCAACTTTTCGTAATCTAACTGGTCTCTGGTATTTTCTACAAATCTTTCACTATCTTTTTTATTCAGATTTCCAATCGTCAAATTTTCACCCGCATCAACGTTCCCAAGATTTTTTATTTTACGGTTCGTCCTCCTAATCTGATCGATGCAACAATTAATTGTGATAACCGTTACCCAAGTTTTGCGCGAGCTTTTATAATTAAATGTATCCCAATTTTTATATGCTTTCATCATTGCTGTTTGCACCACATCTTGAATATCATTTCTGTAAGCCGGCTGAGCTAAATATTTATAACAGACAGACAAAATTCGGGGCTTCAAAGCTTTTAGCTGTTTTTCAATTTCTTCCCTTGTTTCTTTTTTTGGCTCGTTTTGGTCTGGCTGATGGCCCCTAAATTCTCCCGGCATAAAATTATTTAACCCTTCCAAAGTCGTCTTCAAACCGTTCAATGTCATTTTCGTCAAAATGACCGGTGGAGGTTTCTATAAAAATTAAATCTTGGCTGTCGCTCATATTTATTACCCGATGTTTGGTTTCCACCGGCACGTTTATGCCGCTGCCGGCAACCACTGTGGTGGAAACATCGTCTAAAATTACCGTTCCCCGCCCCTGCACAAAAGTCCAATGCTCCCCGCGCAATTTGTGTGACTGGTATGACAAACGCTTGCCGGGTTTGACGGTAATAATTTTTACGCAGACATCTCCTTGGGGACTAACCGGAAATTTTGCCAATATTTCAAACTGACCCCATGGTCGTTGTTCAATGTAATGTTGATTATTTTCCGACATAAGACAAATTTATTAGCTACTGTTTATAAATAAATTATATCAAACTCCTTGAAATATACCAAAAAATCTGATAAGCTATCTTCAATCTATTAACTTCATTTATGACTCAACCAAAACGTAAAATTGCTGTAGATTTACACTCGCATTTAGGCTCTTCTGTTGCGCCTTCTATCTTGTGGTCTATTGCCCATCGCCAGGGAATTAAATTGCCGTCTAAGGACTACTGGGATTTTGAAGATATGATCACCATGACCGGCACGGAAAAAAATAAAAACCTGGATGAAATGAACCGGAACTTTTTTCATTGGACAGAAATGATTCAGTCTTCGCCGGAAGCTATTGAAGAGTCGGTAAAAGGAACTATTGGCGGCGGCTACCGCAAAAGCAATATTGTTGTGCACGAACTGCGCTTTAATCCGATGAAAAGAAATCGCCGTGGCGAGCGCGATATGGACCATATTATTATGTCCGCCCTTTGGGGAGCGGAAAAAGCTATTTTGGAATACCCGCAGGTTAAGGCCGGCATTATTTTAATGATGGACCGTGAACTTAGCGTTAAACAGAATGAAATAATTGTCAGCAAAGCTATTAAATATAAAAGCCAGGGAATTATTGGTATAGATGTTGCCGGACCAAACCGCAAAACCTTTTCCATACAAGAACATAAGTTTTTATTTGATCGCGCCAGAAAAGCGGGTCTTGGCATTACTATCCACACCGGTGAAGAACTTCAGCTGGATGAAATGCGCTATGTGGTGAACGAAATTAAACCTGACCGTATTGGCCACGGAATTCAATGCGTGCACGATAAAGAACTTATGAAAGCTGTGATAAAAAATAAAATTGTTTTGGAAATCTGCCCAACTTCCAACCTGCGCAACAATGTAATGAAGGACATTAAAGAGTTAAAAAGCGCTATTAGAACTTTAATTAAAAATAAAATAAAGTTCACTATTAATACTGACGGTCCGGAAATGTACCAAACCAGTATTTCCAAAGAACATGAGTTTCTTTTGAAAAACAAGATAATGACACAAAAAGAATTAGACAACTGCACCAAAATTGCTTTAGCCGCCACCTTTATAAAGTAGTTAAACGGCGCCTAGCCGTTGGAGGAAAAATTTATGAAAAAAATTGCATACCTGTTTTTGGTAGTCTTTTTGCTTTCCGCCGGGTGCCAAAAAACTCCCGCGGTTGTTGTACAAAACAGTAACCAAAATGCATCAACCACAACAAATATTCCCGAATCCCCTACCCCCACGCCGACAGCAAAACTTAGTATGCCTATTGCAAATGCACTTAGCCGCATTACCAAAAAGCCCTTTGGCATTTACATTACCCCACAAAATTCGCCGGTCTCCCCGGAAAAATTTAAAGGATACCATACCGGCACGGACTTTGAAACCACAGCCGAAGAACAGAATGCTGATGTAAAAATTTCCGCGGCCTGCGACGGCAAACTGCTGTTAAAAAAATACGCCACCGGATATGGGGGCGTTGCGGTACAGTCCTGTGTAATTAATGGCGAAAATGTTACGGTACTCTATGGCCACTTAAAGCTGTCCAGTATAACCTTAAAAGTTGGCGACGCTATTGTTACCGGACAGAACATAGGAATTTTAGGAAAAGGTTATTCCACAGAAACAGATGGCGAAAGAAAACATTTGCATTTTTCTATTCACAAAGGCACTGCGGTTGTTCTGCTCGGCTACACCCAAAACAAAGCCGATCTTTCCAACTGGCTAAACGCGGAAGATTATTTAAAATAAAACGAATAGGCGCTTCCCCGAAAACGAGGAAGCGCCTATGTTATAAAATAAATTATTTAACGACTTTTCGCTGCATCAAAACTTTCTCGGTTTTTTGATATTTGTTTAAAGGCCTCATGTAAGTATATAAGGAGGTAATAAAAAAATACAGAAAAATTAAACACAAAACGACAATCGCCCCGCTAACTGCACTGCTTGGCTGGCTTGTCTCCTGTTTTTTAAAAATAAAGGAGAATATTCCACCAACAATTAAAAGCGCGGGTATTCCAACCACAGCATAGAGGACTGCCCCGACGCCGCTAAACCACCCAGGTGATGTAAATGAATACCAAGCGAGAGGAAGGTAAAAAATTATAAACAAAGAGAAAATTTGCAGATATGTTTTAATGGTGATTCCTCTTTGATTTACCCACTCAGGCTGATTTGCAACCATGCTATAAAAAATCCAAGTTAAAACTAAACAAATAAAAAAGACAACAAAACTTTTAAAGTCATAAAAAAAATACATAGGGTTTTTAGCGATCAATAAAACCCAAAAAATTGCATAGACCACAATACCAATTATTGCAGCATAAGGAAGCCAAAATTTATTTTTATTTTCCATATTTTTAAATTAAAAAATTATTTTTTTGTTTAGTCTTTTTTTAAAAATGAAATAAAACTCATAACTAAAATAATCACACCTGCAAATAACAACAAGCCTCCAAATATATAGGCTGTTATGGCCGGAATAAACTTAATCCCATAATAAACACAAAGGCCACCCAAAATCAAAAAAATTAAACTGGTGATTAGCAAACCGAGGGAATTCTTCATTTGATAATTTTAATTAATGCCACATAGGTTAAATATATAACTTGCTTTATTTAAAGTCAATTTTAAAACCGTCCTTACAGACGGTTTGGTTTTTTGGCTGGGGCGCCAGGGATCGAACCTGGGAATGCAGGCTTCAAAGGCCCGTGCC
>CAZFQP010000011.1:0-13375 GCA_964520505.1 uncultured Candidatus Saccharibacteria bacterium
CATCAGTGGAATTATCTGTCCAGACAACTGTGACTCTTTGGCAGGCGGTGCGGCCGACCACGGCATCGGTAGCGGAATTGTAAACGTGGACAGAGCCGGCAGGAGGACCACCGGGAGGAGAAGCTGAAGCATACGGGGACAAACAGGAACCAGGGACTACATCTATTGTAGAAGACCCAGGAACCTTCCAACCAACTGCTAAAACATCGCCACCGGATCCTTCTTTCATTAAAGCTTCAATGTAGTAGGTTTGGCCGGCTGTTAAGGTAATTGGAGCGGATGTTTGGGAAGGATATTTAGTCCATTCTCTTGAAAAATTCCAACCACCAGAGACACTGGCTATTGGCGAAGCTAGTTTGTTAGCCGGAGTGGCATCTGTGGATATCCATAATTGGGAATCATCATCACTGGCAATGTAGAAAGTATATGAACCGGTGGAAGGAGCTTTAACTAAACCATACATTCTTTGGCCGTAATTATCTCCAATGTTGGACGGGGCTTCAAAACTGTTAGGTTGAGTGGAACCTGTTGGGCTATTTGGATAAGCGGCGTTGCTGGTAAGATTAGATACTGCTGTGCCGGCAATACCATTCCAATAATCCCGCTGTAAAAAGCCTTGCATACCACTACAGCTGGTTGGGCCGCCACCGACCGGAGGGTCTTGAGTGACGGTAAAGGTTTGTCCGGCAATAGTCATTGTCCCGCTACGTATTGTGACTCCGGAATAAGCGTCTACGGAATAATTTACGGTTCCGCTACCGTTACCGGGAGTACCACCCGTAACATGGAGCCAAGCAGAATCATTAGATACTGCTGTCCAAGCACAGCCTGCGGTGGTAGTCACAGCCACGCTACCCGTTCCGCCAGTATCACTAAAATTTTTGTTAGATGGGTTAATGGAATAACTACATGAGGCTGGAGGATCTTGAGTGACGGTAAAAGTTTGCCCGCCCGCGGTAATAGTCCCGGTTCTAACTGTCGCGCCGGCATAAGCATCTACTGTATAAGCGACAGTTCCGGTAGCCGTACCATTAGCTCCGGCGACAATGTGTAGCCAGGAATTATTTGGCGAGGCTGTCCAAGAACAGGCCGCGCCGGTAGACACAGTAAAAGTGGAAGATCCACCAGCGGGGGGAAAGTTGTTGAAAGTGGGGCTTAAGGAATAATTACAAGAAGGTGCGGCTTGTCTGGTGGCGGTACAGGTTCCTGAATCACTTCCACCACCACTGCCGCCGCAAATCCAAGAAATAGAACTTCCAGCGGCTGGAAAATTACTATTGGGGTTAAAATTGATTGGCGTGCCAGTATCGCAAAAATTATCGCTGCCAAAAGTTGTATCTGTGTAAGGATAAGTTCTGCTTGCGCTGCCGCAAGAACCATTAACAATGGGAGGATCCTGAGTAACTGTATATGTCTGTCCGGCAATAGTCATAGTGCCTATGCGCTGGCCAGGCCCCGGATAGTTTGGCACGCTGTAAGTAATGAAGCCATTGCCAAGGCCTGATGTGCTGGAAACAATATTTAACCAGGAATTATTTACGTTCGAATTCCAAATACAAGAAGGACCCGAAGCGGTTATTAAAACATTATCCGAACCTCCGGCAGAAGTAAAAGTCCTTGATGTCGGATTAATGCTAAATGTGCAAGGACAAGCCGGGACGGTTAAGCCCGGAGGAACTCTGGTGTTTTGAGCCGAGCCAATTAAATTAGGACTACCTACATTTTGTACCCAATAGTAATATGTACCGGCAGGAACGGTGTCTATATATCCGCCATAAGTAGGGTCTGTGTATGCCACATTACTTAAAATTTTTGTGGCAGTTCCTGAATTGTTGGAAGTATTACGATAAAGGTTGTAGGTTGTTCCCCCATTTCTAAACCACCAGGTAGAAGCTCGTTCACAAGCTCCGGAACCACCGTCAACCCCATAAGGATCGCCAATTGTCGGAGGGTCTTGGGTGACAGTAAAGGTCTGTCCGGCAATGGTAATTGTTCCGGAGCGAACACCTACTCCGGTGTAAGAGTCAACAACGTAAGCCACGGTTCCGTTACCTGTGCCGGAAGATCCTGAAGTAACGTGCAGCCAGGCAACGTTAGGAGTGGCGGTCCAAGCGCAAGAAGAAACCGAAGCAGTAACAGTAACGGTGCCAGAACCTCCAACATTAGTAAAATTGCTCGCTGTCGGGTTAATAGTAAAAGTACAAGGACAGGCCGCTACCGACAAACCACCGGTAGAATTAGTATTTAAAGCCACTTTGTTTAACCCGCCGGAATTTTCTACCCAATAGTAATAGGTACCGGCTGCCACATAGTCAATATAGCCGCCAGTATTTGGATCCGTATATGCGGCCGCACTAACAATTTTTGTAGCGCTCCCGACATTGTTAGAAGTATGCCTATATATATTGTAGCTTGCTCCGCCATTTCTAAACCACCACATACTGGCGCTTTGACAAGCGCCACTGCCCCCACCAAAACCAGAAGGGTCATTTATGGATGCAGATGACCTGCTGGCTGAGCAGCTTGGAGAAGCGCCTCCGCCGCTACCCTGACAAGTCCATGTAATCGTACTACCAGAAGCAGGAAAACTACTATTTGGGTTAAAATTCACGGCAGTTCCGGTTGCGCAAAAAGTGTCGCTGCCAAAAGTGGTGGCTCCAGAAGGATATGTTTTATTGGCCGTGCCACAGGAGCCATTTACCACGCCACTACAAATATTTGGACCACTACAAGTGCTATTAAAGCCTCCGAAAGTGCAGGTATCAGGACTGGTGCAGGCATCGCCGTCATTACAAGCGGTACCGTTTGTCTTTGGACTTGTTGGGTTACAATTACCATTTGCACCGCACAGACCCGGATCATTACACTGGTCGCCGGGGGCGCAAACATTTCCGGCAGTAGAACAACTGCCATAATCAAAACCGCTACAAGTGCTGTTGCAGGTTTTGCTTTGTGTCCCAGCACAAAGCCCACTTCCACAAGCCTGGGTTCCATAGCTAATTCCTGTATCACAGGCTTCTCCAGAATCAACTACACCGTTACCACAAACCGGACCAGGAAGGCAAACACAATTATTGCCAGTATTAGAAGTGCAGACTGCCGGGTCAGGCCTGGCCTCTCTCCAATTACAGTATGTTCCTCTGGTAGTAGGTACTGCCACACAACTTGGGATATCGTTTCCTGAACATCCACAAACAGTATTTTCCTTAACATAAGGACAATAAGGTGGATCATTTCTTCCATTGTTAGTAGTATCGCAAAGCAACCTCCCCCAATCGCATGAAATAGTTGCCGCCTTAGTTGTTTGGGGCTGGAAAAACAAAAACAATCCGGCCGACACCGCCAGTAAAAAAATTTTACCGGCAAAAAACTTTTTCATAAATTTTATGTTTATAATATTATTTATTTTTAATTAATCCCATAGCCAAAATTTCTCCAAACACATCACTTCCTCTAACTGTTAAAGTCAAACGAACCTGATATTCGGAGTTTTTTAAATCAAAAAAAGCAAAATTTTGACTGCGGGAAATTCCCAGCCAGTCCCATCCGCGCTTTTCCTGAATATTTTTTATACTTTCAAAAACTTTTACTAAATCAGACTTCGGATAAACAAAAGATAATTTATAACCAGTGGTTTTGTCTGCAAAATCCAATTTTTGTGCTGCTTGTTGTTCAGACGAATCGGCCAACACTTTAAGACTCTCGGGGGCCTTAGCCCACTCTTCTGCAGTGGCATTACTAACAGCAGGAAAAACCAATTTTCCATTATTTTCTACAACAATAGCCTGGACTTGTGCCACGTTTACTTCCGGCTCAGGGGCCTTACCGGACACGTCTTCCGATTTTGGGACTAAAACTTTTGGTTGATTATTTTGCTTACCTTCATTTTTATTTACCGAAAATGGCCACCTGATATAAACGAAATACACGGCAATAAAAAATAGTAAAACCAATAAACTATATACCAAAATTGCTTTAGCGAAAGGTTTTTTTTCGGCTGAAGGAGGCTTTGGAATAATTATTTCCGGCTCAGGATTTGGTTGTATTTGTGTTTCTTGAGTATCCATAATTATTAATTATTTTAGGATGATATTTGCTTAATTATAACATAAAAAACGCAATTTCAAAATTCGTCAAGGGGATTTTCCCAATTTTAAGACCCTGCGGAGCGTTGGCTACCGCAGGGTCTTTATGATTACTTGCGTTTTCTGCCCCTAAAACCGGGGACAGAAACGAAATGCGCTCGTGTTGGCAAACCCGTCCTGGCCAACCGTCAACACGGCTGTCCACAGAGATGTGGGGTCGATTCCCGTTTTTGACAGGTCGACCATAATTCGGGAGCGATCGGCCGAAACAATAGCCTCGGGTGGGACAACCACGTCGTCTAGGACGATCGTCGGCGTAGAATCCGTAAACACGCCATCCAGGGTCATGATCGGCCGGCCGTCGTCTGTCCAGCTTTGGCTGGACTGTTTGACGAGTGGCACGATGAGCGGCAGGTCAACCGCCATACGGTTAGCCTTGACTCTGAAGTCATCGATGCTGTAAGAAACAGCACCGTCGACCGTCGTCACCTTAACACCGTAAGTCATTACGGTGCCGGTTACCCAAAAGCCGCTGAACCGGTGAATACTCGGCAGGAAGAACGAATAACCTGCCGGGATGTCGTCGTCCAAAGTCCGAGACTGGAACTTGGTATAGGCCTCGTATCCGTCGGCCTCTTCGATGATGACGTAAGCCGATACTGTAGAACCCTTAGGAATGAGCGCGGTGGTCACGAACCACACCGTCATTCCGTTGTTGAGGTAGTCCCCCAACTGGTCGATCTGGACAACGCCCGGCGCCTGGACCAGTTTGTCGGCCGCAATTGGTTCAACAGTGCCGGCCGTCGCTCGACTTGCGGTCGAGGTTTTTGCCTGCCGGCTAACCCGCACCATCACTGCCTGCGTTGAAGCCTTGGTGGCATCCACAGGCCGCGAGATCTTTTCGAGATCAACAATTTTACGTTCGCCGGCAAAAACCAGCGTCGCCAAAAACACACAACACGCTAACACGCGCATAATGCCTCCTTCGGGAAATCCAAACAGCTTATTATATATCAAAATGGTAAATTCTTCAATAGTCATTTCTCATTTCTCACAGATACGCGGATGAAATCAGATGGCGCGGATGGGAGCCTTCAGCAACTTTTGCATAAGACTCCCATCAATTACGCTATAATCTGGCGTCATCCTGAGGAGGCAACCGACGAAGGATCCCTAATTTAAGAGATTCTTCGCCCTCACGGACTCAGAATGACGCCACGTATGGTATCATTTTTCTGCAACAATATTCTGTCTGACGCCAAAAAAACTATTTTTCCCCAAATCAAAAACCGCGAGAGAAGTTGTAGCCATTGGGCTAAACAACATCTTCGCGGTTTTTGCATAGGGTCTTGGGGGGGGGTGGGGTTCACTGCGGACGGCCATCCCTCGGGGGGTTGCCCGGCGGCCGAACGAAACCGTTCAACCACCCGTCTACCGTCTCAACGGTTCGTGTACCCGAGTACCACACAACCAACTTAACGGTCGTTTGGTTGTTGCTAAACCTGGGCACGCTTACGGTAAACGTGGTGCCGTCTTCTGAGACATCGGCCTTCACAGGACTCCCGGCCGTGCCATCACTGGCAAGGGGGAACACGTAGACGTCACGCGGGAAGAAGCCGGTTGCCTCAACCGTGAAGCGCGTGGCCGCCGACCTGTTGGTCGGCTTCCAGGTGCAGTGCCGGCTGAGGTCGCATTCAGGCATTTCAGGCACAGCCTGAATGCCGCTTACAACATAACCAAGCGATGCTCCCTGTGGTACCATACTCACGAAGGTTCGCGCATGCTGAACGCTACGAGTGCCGTCCAGGTTGACACGAAGGGCGGTATAGACCACCTCAGTGCCTTCCGGAAACACATCCGCATCCAGAATTCTGGACAGGCCCGGCTCAAAGAAATATGAGCCGGAATTGGCCTGACGGCGGACATAGACCGTGCCCGTGCCTGACATCGGAGCCAGGACACGAACCTCGTACTTGTTCACAGTAATCCCAAAAGAAGCTGCCGTGAACAATCCTCGGGGAGAGACTTCCGGATTCTGGTACGGCCCGTATTCGCAATCCGCCCCACAGAGAGCGAACTGATACTCGGCGTCCATCTGACCGGCCGTCTGAGCGTTGATAACAGGCGCTACGAACAGCGCCAGAAGCAGAACGAGGATCATATTCCTCATTTTTAAACTCCTTAAAATTTGAATGCCAAACAAACAAAAATCAATTTGCTAATTTTAATGGATTCCTTTACCCAAGAGGGGACGGAATGACACTAAATCACAAAATTAATTCATTCTTATTTGTTTGGCACCAAACTTATTGCACTGTTCTTGCCACATAAAACAAAAAAGACCCTAAAATTATATTTTATTCCTCCGAAAAAATATTAAAGATTTTACGCCTATATTCTAACAAAAAAACCTAATCTTGTCAAGTATAAAAACCTACCACTCAACAACAAAAAGCGAGAAAAATAGCCATTTTATGGCATTTTTCTCGCTTTGCTAATTATTTAGGTTTCTATTATTTTACCTCAGGGAAGACATAGGAGATATCCACAGCCGTCTTTTTGCTAACCGGATCCTTGGAAATACTAACGTTAACGGTGTTTTCACCCTTTTTCGCGCCAATGGATTTTATTTCTTCAACATCTAAAGTAGCAATTGTGGTCCAGCCGTTTTTGCCGAGCCAGTCTTTATATAAATCGTAGTTTTCTTTCAGGCTTTTTTCGCTAATAAACTTCCTGGTAGCCTGAGTTTTTCCGTCCGTGGTGACGTTAAAATTCTGGTCGACTTTCGCGTCTTTTTCCAAAGGAAAATCGGTCGGAAAACCGGTTGGCAATTTATCCGCGGCAACCTTTTCTATTTTCTGGCTAGCGGACTGGTTGTTTTGCTGTTGGTTATTTCCGCCCGTTGAAGTTTTCGAGCGGCTCCCCCACCACGCCTTAAAACCTAAGGCCGCGGCCAAAACCACAATCAAAACAATGATTAAAGCTTTTATTTTTGAATTGTTCATTGGTTTCTTTTTAAAGATTAATTCTTTTATATTATACCACATATTTTTACCGGTCGGGCAAATTCATCTTTGCCGCGCTGTTTATAACTCTTTTACCCGGCCAAAACCAACACTGTCGCGAAACACCTTGGCCGCGGACAATACCGGCACCCGGCAAACCGTAAAGTCCCCATATTTTTGGTTAATTTTGTCCAAAGCTCCGGCCACCTGGCTGCGTTTTTCCTCTTGGGGAAATAAGCTTTGCTGGTGAAAGGCCGGCGCCAAGCCGGCCACGGTAATACCTATTAACTTTGTCTCCCCTGTTTTAATTTTTAGCCGCTCGTAAATATTAATTGCCTGTAAAAAAATTTCCCTTCCGTCGTTAATAAAACAATCCAGCTTTTTACTCTCCCCAAAACTTTCGTAATTTTTATCCCGAATATAAAAATTAATAATATTACCTGCCAATTTTTTATTGCGCATCCTCCGCCCAACCATTTCGCAAAGTTTGTAAAGCACGGGAACAAAAAATTTCGGCTGGCGATACTCTTTAGGCAAAGTATACATATGGCCAATAGATTTTATTTCTTCGTCCTGATGTACCTTGGCTCGCCAACTGCCGTTTAGCTGGCCCATATTATAAAGATGCCGTCCGTTAATGCCGAACTTAACTTCCAACAGGCGCTGGGGATAATTTTTTAAATCCAGCAGTGAACGAATGCCTAAAGCGTTCAAACTTTTTTCCATCCGCCGCCCTATTCCGGGAATGTCAGTAAGCTTTAATTTTGTATAAAGATCGTCCTTACTAACAAATAAAATATCACTATTCCGATCCGAATACTCCAAATTAGTATCCGAATGACGCGAATGTGTCTCATTTAAAATTTGAAATTTGTCATTTGAAATTATTACAAGTCCGTCCGGTTTTTGCAAGTCCGAGCCAATCTTAGCCAAAAGTTTATTGTCCGCTATGCCGATGCTACAGGTTAAATAATCCCCAACTTCTGTTTTCATCCGCCGCTTAATTTCCTTGGCAATCTTTACCGCCTCTTCCCAAGGATTAACATAACCAGCCGCTAGTTGTAAGTTGTTAGTTGCTAGTTGAGCTGATTGAGATTTGCTTGTCTCATTTGAAATTTTAAATTTGTCATTTGAAATTTTTATATTAGTCGCCTTGGTAATATCTATAACCACTTCGTCTATACTGGCAACTTCCACTTTATCGGTATAGTCGGAAACCACTTTGGTCACCAGCCGATTATATTTACGGTACGCCTCGGCGCGGGTATGAGTTAAAATAATTTTTGGATAGATTTTCTTTGCCTCCCACACCGGCGTGCCGGTTTTAATTCCCCACTTTTTTGCCTCTATACTGGCGGCAATAATAATTCCGCCCAAATGTTCGCACACGCCCAAAACCTGGCCGCGCCAGGAAGGATTATCCTGTTGCTCCACGGTAGCAAAATAACTGTTCATATCTAGATACAAAATAATATTTTGCATTATCCTTTATCCCTTATCTTTTATCCTTAATACTAGAACCTAGAGAGTATACATTCGTTCACCTTTATAGTAAACCAAAAAGAAAAGCGGCGCAAGCTCGGTGTTTATCCACACCGGCTTGCGCCGTTATGAAAGCTTGCCCCCTCTCTACTGATCAATGTCATGCGCAATTATTGGAGGCTTTTTCAGGTGCCACTCATCCTGCATATATTCAAGCAGGTCAGTCAGAGCCTCCAGATGCTGGTCCATTCCGCTGCCATTCAGCGGAACGATGAAGGCCATCTCCGTAGGCATCGGGGTAGCTGTCGGGCTGTTGGCCGAAATCGTGGTAACTGGTGTTACCAGCAGCTTTCCCGACAAACCAGGCTTATGCTCCTTGGATCTATGATCGTTCCAGCGATGGATGACGACCTCCACTTCAGGTTGCGCGATCACCGTCGATCCCTCAGCGGTTTCCAAAACAGCTTTAATAACTGACTTCATTGTCCTCTCCTTTTTGGTTGTATTCGGGTAATAAAAACCCGCCTTCAAAAATCTTTTTTTAAGGTCTGCTACAAACAAACCAAAAAGATTTTCAAGGGCGGGTTTATCATGAACCGGAATCTTATGACTGGTTCATGAATTTTTCCGCGGTACCACCTTGATTTTTCTTGCAGATAATCTGCAAGATCTCATTAACCCTTTTTTACGGTAAGGGCGTTCCCGTGCAGGATTATCCCCTGCCAGCTCTCAGCCTGCGAAGCCGATTAAATGCTTTATGATATTTAGATTAATGAATCAATTCTACCACCTGAAAAATATTTGTCAAACCAAAATAAAAGTATTTAGGATTTAAGAATTCAGATATAAGATATAAAACCAATCTGCCGAACCCCATCTTACATCTTACATCTTACATCTTACATCTTACATCTTACATTCTAATGGTGGTGCTTGGCGTGCAATTCGTGTCGCACGTGAATATGCCGCTTTTTATGGAATAAGATGATAGCGGCGGCCATCGCTATAACTCCGCCCCAATATTCCATATGCGCCAGCATCCCATAGCCGACAAAGGCCGCGGTAATCAACAAGTCTCCAAATAAATTTCCCAAAGTCCAAACCAACACCAGGAAAAAAGCTTCCAAATAATTTATAACTCCCAACCGCCTAACCATAGCTGCGGCCACCACCGCGGACAAAGCCCAAAATAAATATTTTTGCCAGTTTGGGTCGTTTAAAATTTCATACTTAAAAAAAACGACTTTGAGCAAAGTAAAAGCCACCCACTGCCAAAAAGTGATTAAAAAGAAATTTTTTATACTCATAATCTTTTAGGCCTTGGCACTTTTTAGTTTCCTAGGCGCCGCTTTTCTAACAATTTTCCGCTTTATAGGAGCAGGCGCCGAAACTTGGGACAAACTGGTTTTTGCTAAATCTTCCAGTTGCCACAAATCGGTTTCCAAACGCTCTTTAATGTGAGAAATTTTACTTTCTAAACCCTTGCTCTTGCGGGACATAAATTTGTTGGACATATGAGCCACAAACCCGGAATGACTGCATTCCACATAAACTTTTTCGTACCAGTAAACTCCCAACCAAATCCCGTACCAAGCGCCAAACAGCAAAGTTAAGGTCAAGGTAAAGTAATCAAAGACCAAAAACTGCAGGTATGTCCAACTGGAAACTACGTAGCCTTGGGTAATTAAATACAAATAAATAAAAATTCCCGCGCGGTGCAATACCAAAAACAGCAACACGCCTAACAATGATGAAAGGAAAATATACAAAGATTTTTTTGCCATAATTTTTGTTTCCAAATTTCTCCTCCTTATTTTTAGGACAAGAAATATGTTAATTTGATTTTACTATAATTTATTATAGAATGCTTTTTATTTTTTGGCAATCAACAACACTGACAAGATTGGCATAATTTAAAAGAATGTCAAGAATAACTGCAGTAAAATCATGCTCAATGATTTACTTGTTTAATTCCCTTATTTTGTGCTTAAGATGCTCTTTTTATAGCTGTCTAAATTATCCAAGGCCACGCCCGTGCCCTTGGCTACGCAAAGCAAAGGTTCTTCGGCTACATAGCACGGCACACCAACGGCCGCGGAAATATAATGATCAAGGTTGCGCAACAGAGCGGTCCCGCCGGTGACTATCATACCGCGGTCAATAATATCGCTGGCTAATTCCGGCGGCGTTTCCTGCAATACCGTCTTTACCGCCCGGGCAATTTCCGACAGCTCGTCGCCAATAGCCTGGACAACTTCATTGGTTGAAACCGTCACGGTCTTGGGCAGGCCGGAAATCATATCTCGCCCTTTAATTTCCATTTGCTCTTCTTCGTTTAAAGCCACGGCGCTGCCGATGTTGATTTTAATTTCTTCGGCTGTGCGGTCACCAATGGCCAACCCTTGGCGCTTGCGCACAAATTCAATAATGGCCTGGTCTAATCGGTTGCCGGCCACGCGAACAGAAGTGGAATTTACAATGCCGCCCAAAGACAACACCGCCACGTCGGTTGTGCCACCGCCAATATCAATAACCAAATTTCCGCGCGCTTCGGCAATGGGAATCCCGGCGCCAATGGCCGCGGCCACGGTTTCTTTAATCACAAAAGCAGATTTTGCTCCGGCCGCCATAGCCGCTTCTATAACCGCGCGGCGCTCGGTGGAAGTAATTCCGCCGGGAACTGAGATCATAACTTCCGGACGGAAAAAACGAATATTACCCAAAGCCTTGTTAATAAAATAACGAAGCATGGCTTCAGTCACCCGGTAGTCGGCAATTACGCCGTCTTTCATCGGCCGGCTGGCCACAATGGTTTCCGGAGTGCGTCCTAACATTTCCTTGGCTTCCTGACCCACGGCTAAAACCCGGTTGTCATCCAAAGAAATGGCCACCACAGTCGGTTCGTTAATAATGATCCCGCGCTTAGGCACATAAACCAAAGTGTTGGCCGTGCCTAAATCTATGCCGATTTTCGTTTCAAACATATTCTGCTAAATTAAAAGATTTAAAGGAATTAAATGATTGAACATGATTTTACTGCAATTATTCTTGACACTCTTTTAAATTATGTCAATCTTGTCAATTTACAAAATGTAATACCCTATTATACCAAACCGCCAATCTATTGTAAAAGCACTCTATTTACGATAAAATACAGTTATCTATGTCCAAAAAAACCCGTTATTTCCTGCTGTTGTTCGGCTTTCTTCTGTTTTTGATTTTAGCCCCGCTAATCGTTCTTTACGTCCGCGGGATTGCCTATGATTTTAGCAAAAAAACCTTTGTCACCACGGGGATTTTAGCCGTGCGTAGCGACCCGAGCAGCGCCCAAATTTATTTACACAACAAGTTAGTTAGAAAATCTTCCGGTGATGTTCGGTTTCTGGTGCCGGGTGAATATGAGGTGACCATAAAAAAAGACGGCTACCAAGACTGGAAAAAAAGATTAGAAATAATTTCCGGTCAAGTCACTTGGGCCAACCCGGCCTTTGGCAATGTGGTGCTATTTTTTCAAGACCCACCGCAAACCAGCATCGCGGAAAATGTGGCCGACTTTTACACTGCCGGCAGCAAGGTGGCTTACTTAACTGCCGCCAGCCTGGCTTTTTCCGACGGGCCAAATTATTCGGAGACAAATTCCTTTCCCCTGCCGCAACCGCTGAACACAATTCTTTCGGCCGATGACGCTTATAAAAATTTTCTGTTGACTTTTGTGCCCAATAGCACAGATTCAACAAGCAGCCTGGTATTTTTCAACAAACCCTCGGGTAAATTTTTTGATATTTCCAACTTATTCAAACAACCGGCGGAAATTCAATTAGACAGTACCGGCAACCTATACGCGCTAAGTAACGAGACTTTTTATAAAATTAATACCGATCTAAAAAGTAAAATATCACTAATCACCGGGGTTAAAGCCTTTTATCTTTTAAACGATCAAGTTTATTTTTTACAAAAAGACGTTACCGGAAACTTGAACTTGATGTCCTCCCAACTGCCATTTATTAACAGCCAAACCCTAATAAAAGACTTACCGAATTTTAAAAATGCGCAGATGAAAGTTAGTTTTGAAAAACAAATTTTTATTTTAGGCGACGATGTGTTATACCTAGCCAATTTCTCTATGGAAAAACTGGCGGACAACATTAGCCAATGGTCTCTACAACCGGAAGATTCCGCTTTAAGCGTGTCTCATGCCGGCCAACTGGATTATTTTGCCGCCACCGCCGGGGGTTTGAGTTTTATTACCAGAAGCACTGAGCCTATAATTAACGCCAAAATCAAAGCCGCTTTAGGCTGGGCCTTTTATCTTAAAAACAACAAGGTGATGGCAATGGAGCTAGACGCCCGCAATCGGCAAAACGAATTAGTTTTATACTCCGGCCAGTCGGCCAAAAAATTTGAAATTGACGAAGGCGCAAAAAACATTACCGTCTTAGACAACGGGGTGCTAAAAAAAATAAAAATTAGATAGCAATACTACAGCGCGGCGTCGATGGCTTGGTTAACCAACGCATCCGCTTCTTTATTGTATCCCCTTAAAACGTGGTGAAATTCCACGTTTTTAAATTTGTTGGTTAATTTAAAGACTTCCGCAGCCAAAAGTTTTAAGGTTGGTTCCTTAATTTTATACTTTCCCTGCATTTGCCGGACAATCAGCTCGCTGTCCATATTGATTTTTAACTTTTCCGCTCCCAGTTTAGCAGCCTCCTCTAAAGCTAAAATCAACGCCTGATATTCGGCGTAATTATTTGTTTGCGCGCCAAGATATTTTTTATGTTCGGCAATAACGTTGTTATTTTC
>CAZFQP010000011.1:13475-15105 GCA_964520505.1 uncultured Candidatus Saccharibacteria bacterium
CGTCTACAGTATCGCCGACTTTAAAGTTTTTTTCAAGAGTGGCCGAGTTAAAAGCAATGCCGGGTATGGTAATGTTGTCTTTTTGCAATTGGTATTGTGTGTGTTTGCCGGCGGCTCCAACGGTGCGCGAAGATAAAATTTTGACTGTTGATAATAAAAACTTCGGTCGGTTATTGTCCACGCCAAAGGGCTCCAGGTTAGCTATTAGGCTACAGGTATTAGGCGTTAGATCTGATCCAAACAGTTCAGCCTCAAGCTCCAAAATCTTTTTGGAAGATTCTTCAGTGACATTCGTCTCTGCATACTCCAAAAGTTTGCCGTAAAAACTTTCAAACTCTTCAAACTTTACCGTTAAACCCGCTGCCTGTTTATGGCCGCCAAAACGCACGGTGTGGACGGAAGCAAATTTTATGGCTTCTAAAATATCAAAGCCACCGGCGGTACGGGCCGAACCGGTGCAAAGTCCTTCAGTTTTTTCCAAAACAATCACCGGTTTATAATATTCCTCGGCCAAGCGTCCGGCCACCAAACCCACCACGCCTTTTGGCCAGTTATCCCCCACCAAAGCTAAAATTTTTCTTTCCTGAATGTGTATAACTTGCTCTTTGGCTTCACTAATTACCGAGGCGGTCAGTTGCTGCCTCCGCAGATTAATCTGTTCCAAGCCTGCGGCTTTTACGGCAGCCTCGGCCGGATTAGTTTCTAATAACAAATCCAAAGCCACGTTGGCATGCTCCAAACGCCCGGCCGCGTTTAAACGCGGCGCCACCACAAAGCCCAAAGTGTAGGTATCAGGCTGCTTCAAGAGGGTGCCCCTCTGTTGCAGAGGGGCACCCTCTTGCATTAACCCCGCCGCTTCCATTAAAGCCTTTAAACCAACCCATTTGGTTTTTGGCAAAACTTTCAAGCCAAATTTAACTAAGATACGATTTTCTCCCATCAGACTATGACAATCCGCTACCGTGCCAATGGCCACAAGATCCAGCAACCACTTTTCCCATCCTTGTACCAAGTTCCGACTTCCGACTTCCGACTTCCGATTTTCCAGAATTCCGCAGGCCAACTTAAAAGCGACTCCCACTCCCACAATTTCGTGGTAAGGATACTTATCATTAGGATTTTTTGGATTAATAAGCGCGTAAGCCTCCGGTACGGGGCCGATTATTTCGTGGTGGTCGGTTATGATAAAATCAATACCGTTATTTTTACAAAATTCCGCGGCATCGCAAGAATTTGTGCCGCAGTCCACGGTTATAATTACCGTTGATCCTTGATCTTTTATTTTTGACAGCGCTTCTAAATTTACTCCGTACCCTTCGGTAAATCTGTCGGGGATATAGCTTTCGACATTGTCAAAATTTAAATACTTAAAAGTTTGCCTAAGCACCGCGTTGGCAGTCACCGCGTCCGCGTCGTAATCTCCATAAATACAAATTTTTTCTCCGGCTTCGATTGCCCGCCAAATCCGCTCGACCGCTCTTTCCATATCCTGAAACAAAAACGGACTATGCAAATTTTCATATTGCGGCTGCAAAAAATCTTTGGCCGCCGCAGCTGTATCTAGTCCGCGATTAAACAACATCTGCCTAGCCAGACTGGGGAATTCTGATAACTCTTCAGCAACCGCCGG
>CAZFQP010000011.1:15205-25804 GCA_964520505.1 uncultured Candidatus Saccharibacteria bacterium
AACAGAGGACGCGGCCGTCCCCTGTTTATATCTTACATCATATATCCTAAATCTTACATTTTTCTAGGCACTTCGTCTATTACTTCCATTAAATTTACTCCGGTCATTTCCGGAGGCTTGGGCAAGCCGAATAAATCCAAAATTGTCGGCGCGATGTCGGAAATAACTCCAGCCGGCACCCTGGCCGCCAAATCCGTAAAAGTTTTTTCCATGACCTTCACAAACTTAAATTCGTTAGCCGTTATGAGCAGCGGCACCGGATTGGTGGTATGATCTTTGTCTATGTCGCCGGTCTTGGCGTTAATCATCTGCTCAATGTTGCCGTGGTCAGCTGTCACCAGTACTGCCGCATCTGCCAGCAAAGCGGCGTCTAAAATCTTTTTTAAACATTTGTCTATATATTCCACCGCCGCAATTCCTGCTTGCAAATTTCCCGTGTGCCCGACCATGTCGGTATTGGCAAAGTTAGCCACAAAAAAATTAATCGGGGTGGAGGAAATCTTTTTAACCAATTCTTCGGTGAGTTTTTCTGCGGACATTTCCGGATGGTCAAAATAATTACGGCTGTTTTCCGGGCTGGTGACAATTAACCTTTCTTCACCCGGGTAAACTTCGGTTCGGCCACAGTTAAAAAATGCCGTAACGTGAGCATATTTTTCGCTTTCCGCAATATGAAACTGAGTAAATTTATTAACAGATAAAACCTCGGCCAAATTATTTTTCAAATCCATTTGGGAATAGGCCACATGCACCGGCAGGCCGGAAGCATAGTCGGTCATGGTGGCAAAATATAAATTTTGCGGCGGGCGCTGCCGGAATTCCTGTGGCAAACTTTCGGGCTGGACAAACATTTGCGTCAGTTGCAATGCCCTGTCTGAGCGAAAATTAAAATGAATAACCGCGTCGTTGTCGGCAATAACCGCAGTAGGCCTTCCGGCCGGATCCATTATGACTGTTGGCTTTATCATTTCGTCAAAAATCTGTGCTTGATAATTTCTCTTAACACATTCTTCCGGCGTATTTGCCACTTCGCCCACACCTTCGGTAAGAGCGCGAAAAGTTAGCAGTGTTTGACCCCAATGCGCACCGCGATCCATACCGTAAAATCTTCCCGCTATGGTAGCCACCTTGCCCACGCCAATTCGCGCCACGCGTTCGTAAAGTTTATTTAAAGAGTCCAAAGCAATTTTTGGGTCTGTGTCGCGGCCATCGGTGAACATATGAATATAAACTTTGGTTAAACCGTGCTCGGCCGCCATTCCCAAAAGCGCGTATAAATGTTCGTCTAAACTATGCACGCCGCCGGGACTAACCATTCCCACCAAATGCAAAGCGGAATGATTTTTCTTAACGTGATCAATGGCTTGCAAAAAAACCGGATTCTTAAAAAACTCTCCGTTCTGAATCGCGTTGGTAATTCGCGGCAGATCTTGGCCGACAATGCGCCCCGCGCCAATATTTAAATGTCCAACTTCGCTGTTGCCCATTTCTCCCCACGGCAAACCAACCAGCGGCCCGGAAGCCTGTAGAGTTAAACTGGGAAAATTGCTCACCATATAATCTATGGTCGGCGTTTCGGCTCGGTCAATAGCGTTGCCCCTGCCTCCGGGCGCCACGCCAAAACCATCGAGGATGACTAAAATTACTTTTTTGTAAATCTTATGGTGCATATTTATTACTCTTTTTGTTTTCAAAGATACACTTACAATTTCAAATTTCCAATGTCAAATTTCAAATAAACTCCTAATGTTCAAATTTTCAATTGTACCATTTGACCTTAATTTGAAATTTGTAATTTGATATTTGAAATTTTACTTGAGATGTTCCTCTATCTCCAGTAATCTATTATACTTCGCCACGCGTTCTCCCCTGCTCGGCGCGCCGGCTTTTATGTATTCCGCGCCAACTGCTACTGCCAAATCGGCAATGAACGAGTCCGAGGTTTCGCCGCTTCTGTGGGAAATAACAATTTTATATTTATTTTTTTGCGCCAGCTTAATGGCGGCTAAAGTTTCGGTAAGCGTGCCAATTTGATTAACTTTAATTAACACCGCGTTGGCAATTTTTTGGGTAATGCCCATTTGAATTCTCACCGGATTGGTGACGAATAAATCATCGCCGATTAATAAAGTCTGCCCGCCCAAATTCTGGGTTAAAAATTTCCAGCCTAAAAAGTCGTCTTCCGCGCAACCGTCTTCAATGGCCATAAGCGGATACTTACTTAGCCACTTTTTATAAATCTGATAAATGTTGGACGGCTTGGCGGAAAGCTTGGAAGATTTTAACTGATACTCGCCTTTTTTGTCGTCAAAAAATTCGCTGGAAGCCGCATCCATTCCCAAAGACACATCTTTCCCCAATTTGTAACCCGCCTCAGTGACTGCCTGGCTCAACTGTTTTAAAGCTTCCTCGTTGCCGGCTAACTTTGGCGCAAACCCGCCTTCGTCACCCACGGAAACTGTAAAGCCTTTTTTGGCCAGTTGGGATTTTAATTGATGGAAAATCTCCGAGCCGGCACGCAATTTGGCGGCAAAATTACCCTTTTGCGGGATAATAAAAAACTCTTGAATATCAAGGCCTGAATCGGCATGTTTTCCACCATTTATAACGTTAAAAAACGGGGTAGGCAAGGCTTTTGGCGTATAGCCGTGTACTTGACCGAGATAAGAAAAAAGCTCTTTGTGGTGCAATTTTGCGGCTAAACGGGCTGCGGCCAAAGACACGGAAAGTATGGCATTGGCGCCTAATTTTCGCTTGTTATCTGTACCGTCCAATTCCAACATTGCCCTATCTATTTCTTCCTGTTTGTCCGCGCTTATCCCCTTTATAACCTTAAAAATTTTGTCGTTTACATTCCGGCAGGCTTTTAAAACTCCCATACCGCCATAGCGTTTTTTGTCGCCGTCACGCAACTCCAAAGCCTCGTGAATACCGGTAGACGCGCCGCTGGGGACAGAGGCCGTAGCAGATACGTCTCCGGCCCAAACCGTAGTTTGAATTGTCGGATTCCCCCTGCTATCTAACACCTCCATAGCCTGAACTTTGGTTATTGTCATAATTTGATGTTAATTTACCTTTAAATTATACCACAAATTAAAATACCGCCCTATAAAGGCGGTATTAAAAAGTTATTTTAAAGCTTCAATCCCAGGGAGAGGTTTGCCGGCTAAATATTCAAGCATGGCTCCCCCGCCGGTGGAGATGTGGTCAATGTGCGCGTCTTGGTGAGCTAAGTGAACCGCGTCTACAGTTTCGCCGCCGCCCACTACTGCAAAGGCTTTGCGGCTAGCCACGCCGCCGATTACTCTGGCTAAAGCCATTGTGGCCATGTCGAACGGTTTAACTTCAAAATGCCCTAAGGGACCGTTCCAAACAATCGTCTTGGCCACTTTTAATTCTTTGGCAAAAGCCAAAATGGTTTTTGGACCGGCGTCTAAAATTATTTCTTTTTTACCCACTTCATATGGCGCGCAAACGCGAATGGAATTTTTTTCCATTTTTTCGTTAGCCACAACTACGTCGGACGGTAAAATTATTTTAGCTTTAAAATTCCGCTCCAGTTGCCTGGCCTTGGCCGCGGCTTCGGCTTCCACTCTGGATTTTCCTATTTCATAACCCTTGGCTAAAAAGAACAGGTTGGCAATGCCGCCGCCAAGCAAAATTCGGTCGGCTTTTTTCCCTAAATTATTTATAGTTTCAACTTTATCGGAAATTTTTATGCCACCCATCATCAAGACAAACGGGCTTTTGGATTTATGTAAAACTTGATCCAAACCCTTAATTTCTTTTTCCAACAACAGTCCGCCATAAGAAGTAATATATTTGGTGACTGCCGAAACTGAAGCGGCTGCCCGATGGTCAACGCCAAACGCGTCGTTTATATAAACATCCGCCAAGCTGGCCAATTTTTTGGCAAAGACCGCGTCGTTATCCTCTTCACCTTCATAAAACCTTAAATTTTCCAGAAAGACAATATCTTTAACCGGAACATTTTTAATTTGTTCCTGATGTCTCTGCTCGGCAAAGTCCCCGGTGTAAAAAATCAAATGCGGTATGTGATAATCCGGCACTTTATAATCCGATTCCACAAACTTAAGCTCCAACATATTTGCCAGTAATTCTGCCGCGGGCTTTAAGCTTAGCGATTTTTCTTTGCCTTTAGGCCGGCCCAAATGCCCGCAAAGAATTACTTTATTATTTCCTGCCAAAAGATGTTTGACAGTCGGTATAATCTGCCGTATCCGAAAAGCATCCGCCACCTTGCCGTGCTCAATCGGCACATTCACGTCAACGCGTAAAAGTACAGTTTTGTTTTTGATGGATGATTTGGAGAGGTATTTTATAGCCACAGCAATAAATTTAAAAATTAAAGATCAAAATGAAAAATTACACTTAAAAATTTAAATATTTTCACATTTTAATTGTCATTTTGATATTTGATATTTGCACTTTTATTTATTAGGATTATCGTGGCATCTGTAGTGTATTATTTCTGTAGTTCTTTAGCCCCAACCATAATCACTTCCTCCACCAACCTGTTACTATACCCGAATTCGTTGTCGTACCAGGCGACGACTTTAACAAAATTTCCGTCCACCACTTGCGTTAAAGACAAATCGACTATTGAAGAAGCGGGATTGCCGACAATGTCGCTTGAGACCAGCGGTTCATTGGATACTTCCAAATAGCCTTTGTAATGATTATCTTTACTGGCATCTATAAAGGCCTGGTTAACTTCCTCTTTGGTGACGTTCTTTTTTAGTAGTAAAGTAAAATCGGACAAGCTTCCAACGGGAGTCGGTACACGGAAACTCACGCCGTCAAACTTGCCTTTAAGTTCCGGAATCGCCTGTGTTGCGGAAATGGCCGCGCCGGTGGTGGTAGGAATAATGTTAACCGCGGCGGCTCTGGCTCTGCGAAGATCATTCACTTTTCCTCCCGGCGGCGGCCCGTCTACCAAATTCTGTTCCGCTGTATAACTGTGGATGGTAGACATAAAAGCTTTTTCCACGCCAAATTTTTTATTTAATACATCTAAAACCGGAGCAATGCAGTTGGTCGTACAGGAAGCATTACTAATAATATTTTGTCCGGTATATTCGTTTTGATTTACTCCTAAAACTATGGTCGGAGTTACGCCTTCGTCTTTGGCCGGAGCGGAAATAATAACTTTTTTAGCGCCGGCTTTCAAATGCCCGCCGGCTTTCTCACTGTCGGTAAACCGGCCGGTGCTTTCAATTACTACATCAACCCCGAGCTTACCCCACGGCAATGCGCTCGGGTCTTTTTCCGTAAACACCGGATATTTTTTTCCGTCTACAATAATATTTGTTTCGTCAAAACCAATTTCATGAGGGAAACGCCCATAGTTGCTATCGTACTTAAGCAAATGTGCCAAGACCGAAGTCGCGGTGAGATCGTTTATTCCTACCACTTCCAGCTCGCCGCGGCCAAGCGCAATTTTAAACGCCTGCCGGCCAATCCGACCAAACCCGTTAATTCCTAATTTGATTTTGTTAAATCTTGGCATATTTTATAAATTTAATAATTTTTTAAAGCTATAATAATCCACAAATTCACTAATTTACACGAATATCACTAAATTAGTATTTGTTGCATTCGTGATGATTCGCGAATTAGTGGATAATTAATTATTCTTCTAATTGATACCTATTTAATATTTTTTTCTGCAAACTTTGCTGCTTTTTTTCATTTTCTTTTTTTATTCTAATTTGCTCATGCGTCATGGGCATTTCCTGGTATTCGCTGGCAAACAACAGTGCACTCCGCCACATTAACACGCTGCCAACGGCAATTACCCCCATAAATACTATAACAGAAAATCGTAAAATATAGTTAGGATCGCGTACACTGCTACCGATTAGGGCCATAAAGTGAATTTCAAATTACAAATATCAAATTTCAAATAAAGTTCTAAGCCCAAATTTCCAAATCATGCATTTGTCATTCATTTAAAATTTGAAATTGGACATTTGAAATTTATATCTAATCTTTCTTATTGTTCACCATCTCCATTACCTGTTTCTTTATTTCTTTTCCGGTTATTGCCACGGCTTTAAACTCTTTCATATTTTTCAACCGCGACTCCAGCTCAACTTTTGTCAGCAATCCGGCCTGCGGTCCGACTTGTTGAACCACACTGCCGGCATTTATTGGACCCCACAAAATGGCTTCTTTGTGCGGCAGACCGTAAAACAGCCCGGCAATATACGCTGTGGTAAATGAGTCGCCGGCTCCGGTGGCTTCAAGTTTTGGCCCGGGATATTCAGGGACATAATAAAAACCTTCTTTGCTGTAACTATAAGCACCCTTGCGGCCGTCAGTTAAGGCTATGGCTTTGGGTCCGAGCTTGCTTAATTTTTTACACAATTCTTCCGGGTCGCGTCCACTATCCCCCACCCAGCTTTGAGCTTCTTCCACGTTTACTGAAAGCAAATCCGTTCTCTCAAGCATCTCCGCATTCTTTTTCACCCCGGCTCGAAGTTGAAAAGTTCCCGGATTAAAACCCAAATGAACATTATACTTGTCTATATATTTAGCTAAATCTTTATAAATTTTTTCAAACCCCTGCCCCATACTGGTTAAATAAACCCAGGAAGAATGTACCAAAGGGGGAAGTTTATATTGACGGTGTTCGTGATAAACCAAAATAGTCCGCTCGCCGTCGTGAGTAATAACCGTCGAGGCATTGGTTCCGTGCTTATCATCAATCACAATAAACCTATCCGACACGCCTTCCTTTTTCATTTTATGGATTATTTCGCGCCCGCCGACGTCGTGCGCCAGCACAGTATAAAAGGCCGCCTTTAGTCCTAAACGGGAGCTGCCCACCGCGTTGTTAGCCGCGTTGCCGGCCACGGTGCGATACATTTTTTCCACCGGCAATTTGTCCCCCCAACTCAAAATTGCTTTTGGACTACCTTTAATATCAACGATTTCAATATCGTTAACAAATAAAAAAGTATCTATAGTAGCATCACCGATGGAAATAATGTCAAACATATTTGTTTATGCACTAACTCACTAATTACACGAACTTCACGAAACCGGTTTTTTGTGGCTTTTGTGTTTTTCGTGGGTTAACGCTTGTTTTTAAAATATTTGATTAAACTTAAAACAATAAAGCTAATTAAAATCCAAAAAAATAAACCATAAGCAAGTCCGTATGGAAACGGAAAAAATAACGGACTTAATTTTTTATTGCATTCGAGATCACTGATTGCATCACTGCAAGTTAGTACTGCGTTAAAATATTGCCATCCAATCACCAAACTTATTAACAATCCAACCAGCACACTCCACGCAAGAATGCTTGTTTTGATTTTGTTTTGTAATGAAAAACTTTTCATTTAAGATTTTAAATGTTTAGACCAATCGGACTTACATGTCTTATTGGACTTATGCGACCTATTAGACCTATTTTAACTCTTGCGCTTTAAAACTTTTTTTACCGCTTCTATGACGCTTTGCTTCCCCATTCCGTATTTATTAATCAGCTCCTCCGGCGTGCCGGACTCGCCAAAGTTGTTTGGCATTCCCACCATTTCCACCGGCACGGGAAAATTTTGCGCCAAGACCTCGCACACGGCAGAACCACAACCACCCATAGTCTGATGTTCTTCCAATGTCACCACTGCTCCGCACTTTTTGGCGGCGCTAATAATACTTTCTGAATCAATCGGCTTGATGGTATGATTATTTATTACCATTACGCTAATGCCTTCTTTTTCCAATTCCATTGCGGCTAACAAACCATTATACAAAACCGGACCACTACCAATTATGGCAACATCTTTTCCGTCTTTAAAAATAATAGCCTTGCCTATGGCAAACGGCGTTTGCGCTGTGGTCATTACCGGAGTTTTTTCCCGCGCAAAGCGAAAATAAGCCGGACCATGCATTTTTCCCAAAGCTAGCGTAGCCTTTTTTGTTTCCAAATAATCACAAGGAACCACAACAGTCAAATGCGGCAAAACTCTGGTTATGGCAATATCTTCCAGCGCCTGGTGAGTTGCTCCGTCCGGACCCACAGATATTCCTGTATGCGCGCCGGCCACTTTAACATTTGCCGCGCTATAACACACGCTTACCCGCAATTGATCCCAATTTCTGCCCGGAGAAAACACAGCGTAAGAAGACACAAAAGGAATTTTACCGCAGTGGGCTAAGCCCGCGGCCACGCCCATCATATTCTGTTCGGCCACGCCGCATTCCACAAACCGCTCGGGATATTTTTTTCCAAAAGCTTCCACGCGAGTGCTTTCGGCCAAATCCGCGGTTAATACCACCACGTCATTATTAGCCGCGCCCAATTCCAAAAGACCTTCGCCATAACCATTTCTGGTCGGCACTTGTTCAATATCCGCTTGGCCAATTTTGGGATTTAATTCCATAAGGGTTAAACTTTTTATATTTTACGCTTAGCTTTACCTTCAGCCTTCCTGAACTATTGTATAGTTATTCATATTTGCGTAAGTTTGCATTATTTTCGCACGCAGACTTTCCGGCGTAGAACCCATTTGACGCAGCAGCTCTTCAAGGCGTATTTCTTCGGCCGGCGTGCGCTGTTCTGTTTTAGAAAATAGCTGAAAAAATTCTTTCTTGTGAGGATAATCGGGATTTTTTTCGCAGAAAAGATCCACCAAATCCGTAATTGTGAGCTCCACAGCCCTATTATGTTTGTCTTTTTCGACAATCATTTCTTTTATTAGTTCTTGGGCTGTAATTCTTGTTGGCGGTTTTGGCTTCTCAAAATAATTGTTAAATGGCATACCCTTAATTTAGCTCTTCCATAGTGGTTAAACTCTTGCCGGTTTTGTAGCTGTTAAAGTCGGTACGGTTCACGTCTATAATTTGAGCAGGGTCAATACCGGCAGGATTCCAGACGGACGAAGGAATAAAGCGTTTAATATTATCTTCTATTTTATAAATTCGAGGGTTGTTCTGCAGGCGAATATATTTAGCTGAAGAATAATAGTCAAATTCTTCCTGACTAACTGCCTGGACATCGGCCTCGCTAATGTTGTAAGACTTCAAAACCGCCTTGGTCCAAACGGGAATTTTTAAATTATTACCCGACACCCAATAAATCAAATTATTTCCGCCTTCCAATTTTATAAGGCGCGGCCCTTGAGCATACATTCCCGTTTCAACGTCGCCATATTCCAAGCCGCTCGGCATTTGTAAACCACCCATTTGCAAACCGGCATCCGGAGTGGTGGTAGTAGTGGTAATGGGCTGATTTTGCGAAACGCTGCCGACAACATGAAGAGTTAAGGCAACTGTCTTGGCAAATTCGTTAGTGCCGCTGGCCATACCAGCATTCAAGGTATAACTGGCCAAATAATCGCCAAGTGCTGCGGTTGAGCCGACATCAATTTTTAACAGCACACCCGAATACTGCTGTCCGGAATTTAACATGGTTGGAAAATTACCGGAAGCTTGCGCTGTATCTATTGTTACTACTGGCGTTCCTGTCCCCATACCGGAAACCGGCGTAATGGTTAAATTACCCACCGAGTTTAAAAAAGCCACGCTACTAGTCCCATTATTTAAAATTGTTCCGTTCCAGGACACGCCGACTCCGGGTGTTGTTGTCGCATGTCCACCATTGGCAAAATTTACTACTACATCCGCTTGAACAAAAAGCGGAAAAAATGTTATCCCCATTGCTATCCCTGCCAAATACAAATATTTTTTCATAGTTATGTTGGTTAATTTTTCTTTAATTAATACTATTGATGTTCACTGGAAATTTTTCCCCGCAAAGTCCTAAGCTCGTCTAAGGCCAACTTGGCCTGCTCTTTATTGGGCGGATTGCCGTGCCACTTATAATCGCCTTCCATAAAATCCACGCCCTTGCCGGCAATAGTGTGCGCAATAATTAACGTTGGCTTTTCATAAATAGCCTTGGCTTCCTGACAGGCATTAATAACCGCTTGAATATTGTGTCCGTCAATTTCCAGGACGTGCCAATTAAATGCTTCGTATTTAGCTTTTAAATTTTCCAGCGGCATAATGTCTTCCGTATAGCCGTCTATTTGAATGTTATTGCGGTCCATAATCGCCGTTAAATTATTCAACCGATATTTTCCGGCAAACATTACTGCTTCCCAGGTCTGTCCTTCCTGCTGTTCGCCATCGGACATAATTAAATATACTCTGTTATGTAGATGATCCATCTTTAAAGCCAAAGCCATACCCGCGGCCTGGCTTGACCCTTGGGCTAACGGCCCGGAAGTGGTTTCGATTCCCGGCAACACCAAATTATGCGGATGACCCTGCAAGCGGGAATTTAATTTTCTTAAAGTTGCCAATTCTTTTTTGGCAAAATACCCGGCCTCAGCCAAACTTGCATACAGCACCGGCGCAATATGACCACAGGAAAGTACCAACCTGTCGCGCCCTTCCCACTCTGGTTCTTTTGGATTATGATTTAGGACTTCAAAATACAAAGCGGCAAAAATATCGGCCATATCTAAAGGGCCGGCACTATGTCCGCTGCCGGCTTGAACCAACATTTCAATAATATCCTGACGGATATCGTTAGCTTTATATTTTATTTCGTTTATAGATAAT
>CAZFQP010000011.1:25904-30292 GCA_964520505.1 uncultured Candidatus Saccharibacteria bacterium
AATAATATCCTGACGGATATCGTTAGCTTTATATTTTATTTCGTTTATAGATAATACCATTTTAGTCTCCTTCTCCTGGCGAGGAGAAGGCCGGGATGAGGTTGTTTTTATTTTCCAGTTTGTTTTTTATTGTTATTAGGACGCCTTCTAAATTATTGTCAATATCATTGTTCCAGAATCTTAATACTTGATAATTTTCAGCTTTTGCGTAATTTTCTTTAACCTTATCCTGCAATTTAGTATTAATATCTGTATGCCCGCTGCCGTCTAATTCAATCAAAATTCTTTTTTCGTCACATCCAAAATCAAATACAAATTTTCCTACTGATAGCTGTCTTTTAAATTTATGACCATAAAATCTACGGCCTCTTAAATGTTTCCACAATTTCGCTTCCCAAGGAGTCTGATTTTTTCTTAGCTTTTTGCTTATTTCAGACGGTATTTGACTTTGCATACAACAACCTCATCTCTAGCTCTTCTCCTCGCCAGGAGAAGAGGACATGCTCAAGCTTCTTTGAATTTTTTCCCAGGCTTCAGGCATGTTTGGCACTTTGGTAATGGCCGAGCCCAATATGAGCAAATCCGCTCCGGCTTCCGAAAGCGACTTGGCATTATCCAAATTTATTCCCCCATCTATTTCTATTATAGCATTCGGCAGCAACGTTCTCAATTCCGCAATCCGCTGGTAAGTATTTGGCAAAAATGGGGTACCCTGCATGCCCGGCTTTACGCTCATTAACTGAAATTGGTCAATCTCTTTGGCAAATTCAGTTGCAATCGCAACAGGAGTTTCATTTTTAAGGCATAGCACCGGTTCCATGCCCATAGACCTAATGGTGGCAATAGCTTGGTGGAGGTCTTCCATATTTTTAAAAGCTTCGTAATGTAAAATTATTGTTTTAAATCCGGAAATTTGGTAGTCCAAAAAGTCTTGCGGCTCATTGACCATTAAATGCGCTTCCCAATGAATAGCCGGAGTTAAAGAATCTATTTCCGCTATGTCCAGCATCTTGTGGGGAACAAAAATTCCATCCCCAAAATCCACTTGAATACGAGTGGCTCCCGGTAATTTAACTTCCTGCGCATACATGCGTAAAAATGCGTCTTTGGAAGTTTCTAAAATTGAGGGGACGAGTTGGGACATATATTAATCGACGAGATTTAAAAAATTTAAATGATTGAACAAGAATTTTTGTGCACAACTCTTGTCATTCTTGCTCAATTTTGTCAATTTTTTCAATTCTTCTCTGGTGTCTTCCGCCTTCAAATCCGGTTTCAATAAATAAATCCACGGCGCGTTCAGCCTGCTCGGGAGTCATAAATCTCGCGCCTAAAGATAAAATGTTGGCATTGTTATGTTGGCGCGAAAGGCTAATAATTTCTTCGTGGCCTCCGTAATAGTGAGCCGCGCGAGCGCCTTTGACCTTGTTGGCCAAAATCGCTTCGCCCTGACCGCTACCGCCTATTACAATGCCGATACTGCCGGGGTTTGAGGCCGTTTTTTGAGCGCACGGATAAATAAAATCCGGATAATCGTCGTCGGCTTTAAACTCATAAGCACCACAGTCCTCCACTTCTTCGCCCATACTTTTTAAATGCGCGATTAATTTTTGCTTTAACTCAAACCCTGCGTGGTCGGAAGCTATAAATATCATAAAATTTATTATAAGCACAAACTCACGAACCGCACAAACCCACGAAATTTAAATTTTGTGGCTTTCGTGTTTTTTGTGCTTTCGTGGTTATAAATTGATTATTTGGTTAAACTCACCTGCTTTTAAACTCGCGCCGCCGACAAGCAGACCTCCGACATTTGGCTGATGCAAAAAACTTTTGGCATTAGTCATATTCACGCTGCCGCCGTAAAGCACTTTGGTAACTTTGTATTTATTCTTAATGAAGATAGAAATCTTTTCCGCGTGCTCCGGGCTGGCATTTTTCCCCGTGCCAATTGCCCACACCGGCTCATAAGCCACAATTACTTTTGCGGAATCGACTTTGGCCAAACCTTTGTCTAATTGTTGTTTTAAAATATCCACGACTTCTAGATCGTCATTTTCTACGCTAGTACCAAACCCGACACAGACAACGGGAGTAATTTTTGCCGCCAAGCAGGAACGAATTTTTGCATTTACTATTTCATCCGTATCCCCGCCGAATTCCCTTCGTTCGCTATGACCAACCAGGCAATACGAAATTTTTAAATCTTTCAGTTGCAAAGCTGAAGTTTGTCCGGTAAATGCACCCTTGTCCTGCCAAAAACAATCCTGAGCGCCGACTTTAGGATAACTGATGGACGTTAAATAAATAGCCGGCGGGCAAAGGACCACGGTATTTTTAGCTTTGATGCTTATGGAGCCGGCCAGCTTTTGCGCCTCCTTAAGCGTGGTGGGATTTAGTTTCCAATTACCGATAACTAATTTTTTCATAAATGTATCGAATCAACGAATTAGACGAATCTACGAAGAATTACGAATTGACTCTCCGAAGAATTCTATGTGGTTGAGCGGACTTTGCCCAAAAATTTATTAATAGTCCTAACTGCAAATCTAACACCTGAAGATATCTTTGTACTTGCGCAAAATCATCTTGATTTAAAAATGGCTTGGCTTTTATTTCTACCAGTATCTTATCATACAACACAAAATCCATTCTGTTACCTGTTCCCTGGGCTACCAGCTCACGCCTATAGGGAACTTGAAGTTCTATTAACCTGTCTTCAAAACTATCTGCAAACTGTTTTTCTTTTGCAAACCTACCCAACTTTTTCTGAACATAAAAGCATATTCCTGTTATTTGGAAGCTTTCATCAGCAAACAACACTTTATCTTTATCGACTTTATATTGCATTGGGGGGTTGTAATTCGAAGTTATTCGAAGATTCGTTCATTCGTAGATTCGATGTATTTCCTATTCTTCTCCTTTTAAGAATTTTGTTGACACTTCCGGTGGAATTGGATTTACCGGGATGCCGGTAGCGTATTCAAACCCGGCCCAAATGGTAATGCGCGGAAAAATTGTTAAGTGCCAGTGGTAAGCTTTTTCTTCGTGCGCGCTGTGGTTGTGCGCCGCGCCTTCGCGCTTGAGCGGCATATTATGCACGTAAAAATTCAACGGTGGATCCGACAACTTGGTATACAGTTGACCCAAAGTCACCTTAAGCACAAACGATAAATGCTTAACTTCGTCATCGCTCATTTCCTCAAACCTGGCACCGTGCTTTTTTGGCAGGATCCAAGTTTCAAACGGACAGCGGCTGGCGTAGGCGGAAATTACTACAAAATGCTCGCTCTCGTAAACCACCCGGTCGCGCACCGCCAGCTCCTCATTTATAATATCACAATATATGCAAGCTTTGTGGGTTTGGTAATAATGGTAGCAACCCATAATTTCCGAATGGATGTGAGGCGGAACAATCGGCGTGGCTAGTAACTGGTAGTGGGGGTGAATAATGCTGGCGCCTGCATCGCGTCCGTGATTATGGAAAATTTGCACGTAAGCCAATTCCGGATGTTTGGACAGATTGTTAATCCTGTCCATAAAAGTTCGCAAAGTCAATTCTACCGTGGCAATGGACTGCAAGGCCACCGGCTCATTGTGTTTGCGGGTAATAATTACTTCATGGTCGCCGTCGCCGGAATGAGAGACATAAAATTCTTTATGACGATAAACCGCGGTATGTTCCAATGCCGCGAACTTGTTGGGAATAATTCTTATTTCCCAATCTTTACCTTCGGGTACTCTTAAAACTTCTTTGTTTAGATGCTCGCTACCGGGACAAAATACGCATTTTTCATCCACCTCAGGCACGCCATGCATAACCGAATAAGTTTTATACTGATCCGGGCGCTTTCCCCTGGCCGGGGCAATTAGCACCCAGTTCTTGGTTATTGGATTTTGCCGGAATTCTGACATTAAATTAGCTTTTTTAATTTTAAAATACGAATTGTGCCAATTAAAAACGGTGCTGCCACAAGCAGTGGAATAAAAATATTAAAAACTGGCATCAGTGAACCTAGTCGCCAAATAATTTTTTCTGGGAAAGCAATAGATAAAATTAAAACAATTAGCCCAGTACCAAACTGTACGTAAGGCCTGCTTGGAATCACAGATAATAAACCACCAGCTATTGGGTCAATAAAAAGTAGCAACACTGCGCTAAAATCCCAAGCTGTACGTGACTGATAACTTGAAAATAATAAAAACCAAACAGTAACGTATGTGGCAAGAATCGATATTGATAGTATTGATGGCCAGTTTATATTTTTTTTATCCGTTAGATTTTCCATATTTTTATTTTTTATTTAAATAATTTTGCAGTAATATTTGCGCGGCCAGGCTGTCCAGATTTTTTGTGCCGCCGCTGATATTTTGAGCCATTTGTGATG
>CAZFQP010000012.1:0-4731 GCA_964520505.1 uncultured Candidatus Saccharibacteria bacterium
GCCCGCTGTTTAAATTTAAAATTACTATTTATTAGCGACGTAGAGCGAGTCATTCCCGATCAAATCGGGAATAGCGAGCCGAGGAGTTAATACAGGTTTTTATACCTCGTCATCCGCCCGAGGCGGATGACGAGGAACCTTTACTTTTTTACTTCTTCAACAACTTTTGGCATTAAATCCGCCAAAACTAAATTAAACCTGACCCGACCTATTGTTTGACCTTGCTTATTTTGCACATTTACGCGAAAGTTGCCGGGGCTTAAGTTAAAAGTTTTTTGTGAGTAGGTTCTAAACCCGCCATCACGCCCGCCAACCACTTTTAGCGACACCGTATCTACGGTAATCCAATTGCCCAACGCATCTTTTTTTTGCCATTGATGAGCAATGGCTGTATTTAGACCGGAAGGCGAAAATACCGCAGTATAAACATAAACCGGCTGGCCGGAAATATAATGAAAGTCCGGATATAGGGTAAAATACTCCCAAAGATTTTTCTGTTCGGATATGGCCACATAATCTCCTTGGTAATTTCTGACAATGGAATAAAATACCCCGGCATCTTTTAAAGACAGTGGGATAGGTGGTAATAATTTAGTAAAATAAAAAACATTCATTAGTATAAAAATTCCGCTGACACTTAAGGTAATAGTTTTCCAGCTTTGTTTAATGGGCTTTTTGGCAAAATAATTCAATACGGCCAAATATAGACCAATTACTACCAAAGAACTGGCGCCGGAAAGGATAAATATTCCGTCGCCTATTTTATGTATTATTACGGGCACAATAAAAACAGCGAAAGCAAACACAGAAAGATAGAGTTGGGAGATTTGAAAAGCCAAGCGTACAAAGTGACGCTTGAGCACTTCATTGGCCGCGAAGGATGCGGCTAAAATCAACATAAACGGCCAAGCCACGGTAATGTCTGAACTTCTAAAATAAAATACCAAATAGGTGGAAAGAATCCCTCCAAAAAAGAACTGCAAAATATTTACCAGCCAGAAATGCGTTTTAGATGGATTGGCTTCATCCCCTTCTCCTTTTTCTAAAGCGTGAACTAAAATAATACATAACCCAACAATTACCAGATGCCCCACCACCCAAACATTCTCCCAAAATAAATCCACCCGCTTTAAAGTAACCGCGTCAAAAACAAAACCGCCAATTAGCGACAGCGAAGAAATTGGTCGTTCATATTTGCCGTACCAGTTTTTTAGTTTAGTAAATTTCATCCGCACAAATCCCCAGAAGGCAGCCTTCTGGGAAACCTTTTATTCATCTAATAATAAATATTCTACACCCTTCCGAGATTTTATCATTTCTGTACTAGAGTTTACAAATTCTCCATACTCTCGGCTACTCGGAAACATCTTTAAAATAAAATCCTTGTCACACAAAGTGCCATTTCTTATCCCAATATAATCCAAATAACTGCTCCACTGGAAATCTTTAAGGCCAAAGACCAACTCTGCAACTTTAGGATTATTATGGATATAAGAAGAAAGCCACACTAATTGGGAATCATTTTCTACCCTAACAGCTTTGATGCGATCTTGAAAAACATGCCCAACTCTTTCATATTTAGTATTAAAATACTTCGAATAACTCGTAAAAACTTTTCCTATTAATTTGCTTATAGGTAATTCAGTGTTTTGTCTAATTAAAAAATGAACATGGTTAGGCATTAAACAATAACATAATAAAGTAAAACAACCAGGCGGGAGAATCTTTCTGATATAAGGAGTATGTGCTTGAGACCCTCCCAGAAGGCAGCCTTCTGGGGATTTGGGAAACAAGTTTTCTTTTAACCGAAACAGAAAAAATTTTCTGTCTTCGTCATCTAAAAAGACATCTTGCTTACCATTACCTCGATTAAAAAGATGATAATATCCGCCTTGAACAAAATTTTTATAGTCGCGATTTTTCATCTTGATTCCATTGAAGGCAGCCTTCTGGGGCTGCCCCAGAAGGCTGCCTTCAAAATTTTATAAAATCTAGAAATTCTTTTTCATTTAAAACTACTACCCCTAACTTCATAGCCTTCTGATATTTACTTCCAGGCTCAGAGCCTACCACCACATAAGATGTTTGCTTTGAGACGCTTTCGGTCATCTTGCCACCTAATTCTTTAATGCGCTTTTTCGCTTCATCGCGGGACATAGTTTCTAATGTGCCGGTAATGACAAAAGTTTTATTGGCAAGTTTGTAGTTTGTAGTTTGTAGTTTGTAGGGGGGGACGGACACGCCATTTTTAAACAATTTGTCGACAAATTTTAAATTATCCTTATCTTTAAAATATTCATAAACGCTTTTAGAAACCACCGGGCCTATGTTTTCAATGGCAGTAATTTCTTCTAAAGAGGCCGCTTTGATTTTATCCAAAGAGCCAAAAGCTTTGGCTAAATCTTCAGCGGTCTGTTCGCCGACATGCAAAATTCCTAGGGCATATATAAACCTTGGCAACGGCACTTCGCGGTGTTCATTTATAGAAGCAATAATATTCTCCGCGCTTTTATCGCCAAATCTTTCCAGTTCTTTTATATCTTCCACGGTAAGGGAAAAAATATCCGCGGCATCGGAAATTAAACCTTCTTCCTGAAAACGGTCTAAAATTTTCGGCCCAATTTCATAAATCTCCAGCACACTAACAAAATGCTGCATGAACCTGCGATTCTTGGCCGGGCATTTGGGGTTAGTGCAATAATAAGCAACCGACGTTCCTTCTTTTTTTGACTCAGCCTCGCGCTTCTCCACGGCGTGATTACAAACCGGACAGGCGGACGGCATTTTAAACTTTTTTTCTTTGCCGCTGCGCATCTTCGGCAAAACTTCCACCACTTCCGGAATGACATCGCCGGCTTTTTGAATAACCACGGTATCTCCTACCCTTACATCTAGCCGCTCAATTTGATCCATATTGTGAAGCGTGGCCTTGCCAATAGTACTGCCGGCCACAAGAGTTGGTTCGAATATAGCCAGCGGCGTAAGCACGCCGGTGCGCCCAACATTGACTTTGATTTCTTTAATTATAGTAGTGGCTTTCTCTGCCGGATATTTAAAAGCCGCCATATAGCGAGGCGCCTTGCCAACTACTCCCAAACGACTTTGCAAATCTAAATTATCTACTGAAACCACTACCCCATCGGTACCGAAAGGAAGAGATTCTCTCACTTTACCAATCTTGTTAATAAATTCTTCCACTTCCAAAATATCTTTACAAATCCTTTCCTGCCCAAAAACCTTAAACCCTAATTTTCGTAGCAGTTGATGCTTTTCGGAATGTGTTTGAATTACTAATTCTCTAGTTATCTTGCTCTCTAATTCTCTGATTTGAACAATATCATAGGCAAAAAAATCCAACTTTCTTCGAGCTGTCAAAGCCGGATCCAATTGGCGCAAACTGCCGGCAGCCGCATTTCTGGTATTGGCGAACAGCGGCTTGCCTTCTTTTTCCTGATGGAGATTAATGTCTGCTAAAACTTGTTTCGGCATAATTGCTTCACCTCTTACTTCCAAATATTCAGGAAAAGGCGCGCGCAATTTTAATGGAACAGCTTCAATAGTTCTTAAATTTTGGGTAATATCTTCACCAATAAAACCGTCGCCTCTGGTAGCACCGCGAACCAACTCGCCATTTTCATAAATTAGAGAAACTGCCAAGCCGTCAAATTTCACCTCAGCAAAGTAAGATGGGCGGTACTCAGTGGCCGTTGCGGATAAAATTTTAATAATCCTTTTTTCCCAATCTTCCAACTCTTCTTTGCTAAAAACATCATTTAAAGACAGCATGCGCACTTCATGCTTAACTTTAACAAAAGCATCAAGCGGCTTACCGGCAACGCGGGACAACGGTGAGTTATTGCTTTGCAAATTCGGATACTGCAAATATAACTCTTTTAGCTCTTTTTCCAACGCATCTTTAACATCATCGGTCACCCGCGGATCATTTAAGACGTGATACCGGTAGCGCAAATCTTCAATTTGATCTTCCAGCTTAGTTATGCGTTGTTTGGCTTCTTTGAAATTTAACATATGCCTTAATTATACTATTTTTTAGCACTCGGAGCGAATTAAATTTAACAGTAGTCTTCAGCCAGGTCGCTTAAAAGACTCCGCCCATATATTATGGGCTTATCCACAACGCTCTCTTGTCTATATTATGGTAAAATAATAGTGAAAGTTCTGCACAAACCTTTATTTTAGGTAAACTTAAAATAAAGGTTCCCCGCATCCGCCTCGGGCGGATGACGAGACATGAAAACCTGTATTAACTCCTCGGCTCGCTTACCTTGCAAGCAAGGTAGCTCGCTCTACGTCGCTAATAAATAATGTCATTATATAATAAAAAATTTGACCTCTCCCCGCGTCTGAAATTTGGCGTCGGCCGTGGACACACCCAAAATCAAATTTTAAAATCCGCAGCTGTTGCCTGTTTGGCTGTTGCCTGTGTATTGTCTTTGAACGCCGGTCGGCTACTCTTGCAAAACAAAAACCAAGCCAAATCTTTGGCAGCTGATCCGCAAGTTTTGGGGGCCAGTGACAATAAAAATCTTACAACTCAGGAAAATATTCAATTTGCTTCTTATACTGTGCAAAAAGGCGATACTTTATTTAATATCAGCCAAAAATTCAATATTAGCTGGACTACTTTAGCTACTCTAAATAATTTAAAAAGCCCATTTTACCTCAAACCGGGCCAGATTATAAAAGTTCCTAAATAAAGGCGATAATAAG
>CAZFQP010000012.1:4831-18661 GCA_964520505.1 uncultured Candidatus Saccharibacteria bacterium
GCATTTGCGGTAATGTTAAAAACTTTATCGTCGGCTTTAAAATTTGATCCGATATCCTGAATAATATCAAAATTAGTTAATGCGGCGACTCCATTAATACTTACGTTAAAAATTCTTTGACCGACTGCTGAGTAATAAATTTCAGCAAATTTTAGAGTGACCGTATGACTAGAATTCGCGACAAGTCCGTTTATCGTATAAGTAAAATTTCCATAACGTTCCGACTTATACAAAGTTTGGTCGGAAGTACCGGCAATAGCATTGCCGGTAGCATAAGTCGACCCCCCGGAATAACTATTGTCGGCCAGCCAGTTATTGGAGGTAGAATCGGTATAGTTTGGACCTCCGGAATTAATAAGCGCAAAAGGTGTATTGTTAACAGCTGAACCGATAATGCTAGGAACAACTACTCTTACCTTGCGGCTTAATTGGCCACTGGCAGCGTTTATTTCAACAGCCGTTTCTCCGACGTAAGGCAGTCCTTTAAGAGTTGTTTTGTCCGTGTCATATGTAGTCAAGGAAATATAAGCATCGGCATTAGTACTAGGATTATACAAAATTAATTGTTGTTGTTTGTTAACGTTCAAATCCCAGGTCACCGAATTATTGGTCACCGCACTTAATTGGGCATAGGTGCTAAAGTAAGCAGTATTGCCAACATCTGTACACGGCGCGCTATCATAATTGCCATTAGGGTCAAACTCACACAAGTAAGCATAAACAGAACCGCCACTGCCAACATCGTTAAATACAATTCGCACTCGGCCATAACCGCATCCGGCGGTGGTAGCTACGGAACTGCAAAAATCATACTTGACTTTAGTGTTGTCAAAAGTAGTATTTTTAGGAACTTTTACTTGCACTACTGGTGAAGTAGTGGAAGAATAAATTGGTTGAACGGGAAAACTCACACTATTGGCAAGTTGCGTAGGGAAGGTTACGCAATTAGGATAACCCGTGGGACAAATTGGCACTTGTCTTTTAATGCTAAAAATGGCTTCCTCGGCAATAGAAGAAGCTCCGAATAACGAGCCTTCAGATTTTAATAAGTCATTTGAACTGCGAACCTCAATAAAAGTAATGGTGGCCAAACTAAAACTAATCGCCAAAATTGAAGACAACACCAAAATAGCCAGCAGCAAAGTAACTCCAGCCTGCTGTTTAATATTTTTATTGCGCTTACTGATTTGGAATATCATATTGGTTAGAAGATACTGATGTTTGATAATAAATCGGCACCTGCTCCCCGGTTGGCAAGGCCGCGGTGAATTTTACCAAAATTGTCACAAATGGTTGGATTTTGGGATAACTGTTGGAATAACTGCTGCAGTTAGAGGAATACGGATTACAAGTCGGTCGAACTAAAAATTTTAATTTTTCCAGTCGTAGGTTAGGTGGGTTAATAATTTGCGCTCCGGTTACTCCGGCCTTTTGCATAGCCATAGTATAAGCACTACCGGCAGGAGAGGAAAAAGTACTGGCATTAGCACCGACTGTATCAACATAACTGCCGTCTGCTTTGGCAAAATAAAAACATTCTTTTACGCTGTCGGTGTTAATAATCCCTAACTTATTTTCTTGCAAACCATAAGTATCAGCTCCTAAACTCCCCGGCGCACCGCAAGGAGAAGATGCACTAATGCGGGAGTCAAGAAAATTACCATTGCTAACATAATAGTCAACTTGTCCATTACGAATTTCTTTAACAAGATACTCTACAAAACTGCGCATTCCCTGACTAGCCTGCCTTAAGGCTTCTGTTCGACGGTTAATTTTCAACACATAATTAAATAAAGACAACAATGACACCATAATAATGGCAAAAATAGCCGTGGAAACGGTAATTTCCATCAGGGTAAATCCGCTCTGTTTTTTATTCTTGTTTATTAATCCTTGCTTCATAATTCTAATAATTTTTCCAGTTAGTTAAATAAGAATCCAGCTCTACCCTGCAGCCGGGCAAAGCCTGCGCATAATCGGTTGCCCTTGGGCATTTTTTGTCTGCCCACCAAACTTGAGACTGAACTTTTAACAAGGGTCCGACATTTTGGTTAAACGGTGCCGTGGAGTCTTCTGTAATAATTACTCTTCTGCAAAAATCTGCTCTGCCGGAAACCGACGCACACGAAACACCATTAATGGTCGGGGTATAAAAACCTCCGGTTCCTGAATTATTAGGATCAAAATTCAAACCATAATTAGTATCTTCTTTAGTTAAAAACCACGGATCTCTAGCTGACGAGTCAAAACCCAAAAAATAAGCCATGGTAGTAGCCCCAGTTCCATTGCAGTTTCCATTATTTCGGGTCGGGTCGATACAATAGAATTGATTCATCCAGCCTTTAAAACAATTAGCATTATTGGCCGCAGTGTCAGCATAATTATAACAATCTGTATCAATGGTTGTTTGTTTCAACCAGTTGGTATCGCGCATATTGCGAACCGCCTCAACCCCTTCTCGCGCCAAACCGGTTGCTACTATCTGCTTGACTACGGCACTGGAAGTTCCAAAAGCATAAATAGCCATTCCCACGGCTGCGCTAATACCCATAATTAAAATAAATAAGGCAACCAAAGTCTCAATTAAAGTCTGCCCGGAATATTTTGTTTTATATAAAAGTTTTTCCATAATTAGTTAAAAGTAACTACTCCGGTAACAGCATTTACTGACACGGTTTTACTAATCTGCCCTTTTATGTCAGTTAAGGTAATTGTCATAAGCGAATCAGTGCTGGCCGTACAGCTAGGCGGGTTGCTATTGGTATCACACGCTGCATTTGTTTGAAAATTAACTATCTTGCCATAATCGTCTGAAGCATTAGTTAAACTTATACCCCCTGGGGAAGTGGTAATACTGCAGCCCTTGTTTAAAATTGTTTTTCCGAACGGTGCGGCAAAAGCTACTAATGCACAATCGGTGCCTATCAAGTTTTGAGTGGTCGGTGAAGCCTGCCGCTGAGAAATTACAATCGGCGTCAGTCCGCCTATTTTAATGCCGGCAGGTAAATTTAATGTTTCCACGGTTTCCATTTGTGGGTTACTGGACGCATTGGAAATCGCCTGAACATAATATTTAGTCGGGGTAGCCAGATCAAATTTAATTATATAGAATTGGGCATTTTTAGCGCTTGGGGTGTTTCTTGCTGCTAAGGTATAACTCATAATTTTTCGCAAATCACTGACTAATTGATTTTGCGCAATTTTAATTTCCCGATTTGCCTTTTGGGAATTTAAATTTATGACCAAAGCAGTGGTCAGTAGGGTAATAATCGTAATAACCACCATTAATTCAAGCAAGGTAAATCCGCCTGACAGATTGCTGTAATTTTTACTTATATTTTTTAATTTTTTTTGTTTCAAATTTAGCATACTTATTACTTCAATATTATAACCTTAAAACCCTAAAAAAGCCATATACCAATGAAGTAAAGATCTGCCATAAAGCAAGGAAATAAAAGTACCTACAGCCAAAAAAGTTCCGAAAGGTAAGCGGCTTTTCAGCGTATTCCGGGTAAAAATTAACAGAGCCGCGCTAACCGCCCCACCGAGCATAACTGACAAAAAATAACTTACATATACCTGAGGCCATCCCAAAATTATCCCCAAAAGTAAAGATAACTTAACATCGCCAAAACCCAACCACTCCCCTTTGGAAAAATACCAGAGTAAAAAGAAGGGTAAGAATGCCGCTACGGCTCCAACTAACCCGGAAATAAATACACTACTTAAATTTAAATGCCAAGATCCTAAAATTGCATCTTGCGCCGTATTCAACAGCAACATAACAAACAAAACTTTAAATATAACTGAGTCTAAAATTATATAATGTTCCCAGTCAATCGCAAAAACAATAATTAAAGTAGAGGCGGCCAACCAATATTTTATCAATAACATTAGTCCGAGTAGAGAGGCCGGCTCTAGCACTTGCCAGCTTAAGGCAAAAAGTACGGCTGTTGTGATTTCCACAATTACATACCGCGGGGAAATTTTTTTCCCGCAATAACGACAATGTCCCAATAACGCCACATAACTGACTATGGGGAATAAATCCAGAACTCCCAAAATGTGATGGCAATTGGGACAATGTGAACGGCCACCCATCTCCTGCTCATTAGGCAGGCGTAAAATAAGCACATTTAAAAAACTTCCAATAACGCTCCCAAAAACCAAACTGGCAACAAGAAAAAAATAATTCATAAATTAATTTATATCCGGACGGCGGGTGGAAATAACAATCGGCACTTGTCGAATATTTTCCACTTGTTTAGCCACGCCAATTAAATAACGAAGTTGCACTAAGTCGGGACGCTGCTTAAAAGCTGCTGTTAAAGCCTCAATCGTCTGTTGTTTTTTTCCTTCTACTTGGTAAATTTTGGCCAGCAACATAAAGGCAGAAAAGTCATTCTGTTTTAAAGACAAATTTTTCAATAGCGCAGCCTTTGCTTCAGGCAATTGGCCTAACTGATAATAATATAAAGACAACTGACCGTACCTTTCCGGATAATAAGGATCTATAAAAATTGCGGCATTAAGGTTATCCACGGCCAGACGCAAATAATCCTTATTCTTGGTTCTGTCATACAAAATAGCGTAAAAATTATTGGCTTCTACATAATTTCTGGCTGCCAACGGGTGTGAAGCTTTAAATTTCTCTACGTCTTTAACTACTATGAGAGGATCTGTTCCCAGCTCGATTTCTCCGGCAATTTTATAAATATTATAAATTTGATTGGTCGGATTAATTCTCGAAGCTAAAAGACCAAACCTATAAACCCAATTAAACCGATTGGAATTCATCCCCATTTCGGAAAAATAAAATAACTGTTCAGATACTAATAATAGCAGCCCCACAACCATTAAACATGCGGCCATTATTTGAAAAAAGGTTTTAAAAATTTTACTAAAATTTATTGTTACATCACGCAAATACGGAAAATATAGCACTGCTAAAATCACTGCTAACAGAATAAACATCGGCACGCTCACCGGATTAAAAGAGACCCCGACCACCCAGGCTACCAAAGCAGCCAGAGCCGCCACGACAGTTGTATCAGATCCAGATCGCAATTTTTTCAAACCATAAAACCCGGCCATTATTAATAATCCGAAAAAAACAAAAACAAAAGGCAACCCCACAGTCGCACCCATATGTAAAAATAAATTATGAGCATCATCGAATACGCCTACGTCGGCCGTGCTACGACTGCGTTCATAAAATAAAGCAAAGGCTCCCGGGCCATAACCCAAAATTGGGGTCTTTTGTATTTGAGCAATAGCCGCTCTCCAGACTAACAGGCGAGACGAAGTGTTACTGTCCGCCGATTGAACTACCGATGACACAGCCTGCGGCCGACTAACAGTTAAAAATAAAGAGCTGGCTACGACTCCCAATATGGCACTAAAAAAGAATATACCAATTTGTTTTTTTGGAAACCTAAAAAGCAGCATTAGCGCCAAAGCAAAACCAGCGCTAATATATACCGCCAGCAAAGCCCCACGGGAGGTTAAAACCGTTTGCGCTAATAAAATTATAAAAATTGCAAAATAATAGTAGGCTTTATTTTTAAAGCTTTGAGCTTCAGCAGCTAGGGCAAAACAAAAAGGCAATACTGCTGCTAAAAACATGGCGGTATAATTTGGATTGCCTAAAAAACTGGGGGGACGCAAAAACCCTCCGGGTTCCAAACCCAAATACAAAGAAATACCAAGGCTTTGTGCAAAACTTAACACACTAATAGCCACTGACGACAAGACTAGTACTTTAAGTAAAAATTTTAGTTTGTCCTCGGTGACCGAAAAAAGCAGCATTAGCAAAAATAAAACCCAGGTCCAATAAAAAATTAACCCGTTGGTAAAACGATAATAAAAACCAAATATACTGTAGATCCTGTCAGCCGAAAAAATTGTTGCCAATAGACTAAACAATAAAAATAACCCGAGTAAAATAAATAGTGGCTTGTTAAACTTGAATTTTAACTTCCCGCTGGCTTGAGCTTTTAAAAAACTTAAAGCTGCGGCGGCGGTAAAAATGAAAAAAACCACCAGCTTGGGGGTTTCAAAACCTTCATGAGCAAAAACCCAAAACGCCAATGGCCCTAAAAATACTAAAAAAAAGATTAAACTAAAAAATTTATCTTCTCTGTAAGGCAGGCGCCAAAATTGTAAATTGACCATATTGCTAAATTTCTTTGAAAATTGCTTCCAGATTATTTTATTAGCGGGCTTTGCTTAACTGGCTTACCTATATTCTATCCAAAACGAGCAGGCGGGGCAAATGGTGAAAATTGTTACTGAGCGCTGGTTAAACTGTTCCAGCCTTTAACATAATCGGCATTGGCAACAGGTAGACAAAAATTCAATTGAAAACTGTCGGCAGTGTTTCGGCGATAGGAAAAAGTTTGCGGGCAAATTTTAGACACAAAATTTGGTAACGGATAAACATTAAAGTAATTTAACATTACTTCCGAATTTTCAAATTCAACCGGACTGGGATAACGGTTTTGATCCTGATAAAAAAACTTTAAGCCTTTTGCGACTTCCCGGGAAGCGGTAATTACAGCCGAGGCTTCGGCTAAATTCTTACCGGCTGACAAACCCTGTGTTAAAACGATTAAGAAAACAGCAGCCACAACTAGGCTGCTTAAGGTCAACTTCAATTGTTTGGAACTTTGCATATCCATAAAAATTTAACATTTTTTATCCGGCCCCGCTTTTTTCAAAGAATCGAGGCCGGAGTAAAAAATAAATTTCGCTTATTGAATACCGGCCTGAGTCAAAGTATGAACACCAGCTCCATAACCACCTGTCTGGGCACCCAAACAGAAAGTAATACCATAAACACCTGTTAAGGTACTGCCGTTATTTGCAATCGGGGTATAGCTATTTTGAGGAGACGTACATGTTCCATCCGGAGGGGTTGGAGCAGTAGGAATTAAACCAATATAGCTTGGTACTATGTTGGGGAAACCCAAACCAGTTGCAGGCAATGGGGTACCACCTGCAGTTGTCGGATAGCTGTTGATGTCATTGAAATAAAGTTCATAAGCCGAAGCTAACTGACGAATGTCGGCTAATCTCTTGGCGTCCCTGGACTTGGCTCGAGCCGAGTTTAGGGCTAATAAAACCACAGAGGCCAAAAGACCGATAATCGCAATAACTACCAACAATTCAATTAAAGTAAAACCTGCTTTATTTTTGTTTCTCAATTTTTTTCACCCCCGATCCTTTTCAAATAATCCGATTACTTATAAATAATTATAAGCACCGGAAAATATTTAGATTACTTATATTATAGCACTTTTTCCCTTTAAACAAGTAAAGTTATACACAATTTAAATATCCCTAATCCTTCATCTTTAATCTTTGACCTTGCATACTTTTCAAAGTTGAAGGATAAAAGATTAAAGATAATCTGTATTACCCTGCGGTGCTGGCCAAATTATAAATTGGCATTAAAATTCCTGCCACCAACATGCCCACACCTAAACCGAGAACTATCATAATTATCGGCTCAAGCAAAGTTGTCAGCGTGCCAACTTTATTGTCCACTTCTTTTTCATAAAAACTGGCCAATTTGCCCATAATATCATCTAACTGAGCGGTCTGTTCACCTACCCGAACCATTTGGGTCACCAAATTTGGGAATTCCCTGTGGCCGGACAGCCCCTCACTAATACTTTTACCGCCTTGAATTTTATTTACCGTGTCTAACAAAATATCCCGATAAACGACATTATTAATAATTTCGCTGACAATTTGAATGGCTTTAATAATCGGGATTCCACCGACCACCAAAGTGGATAAATTGCGCGCGAACCTAGCCAAATAAATTTTCATAAAAATGTCACCAACAATGGGAAGCCTTGTTTTTAAACTATCCCACTGGAACCTGCCGGCAGTCGTACTAACATAAAATCTCACGCCCAAAATCACACCGGCTAAGCCAATAATAATAATCCACCAAAACTCACCAAAAAATTTAGTCATGGCAATTAAAGCTACCGAGACCGGAGGCAAATTTCCACCTTGTTCTTCCAATACCGAAGTTAATTTAGGCAACACAAATTTAAACATTAATAAGCCAACCACGACCAACGCGGAAAGCACGAAAACTGGATAAGTTAAGGCGCTCTTTACTTTGGCTTTTAATTCATAATCCTTTTCCAATTGATCTGCCAAATAGACTAAAGACCTATCTAAAGAACCGGCTACTTCCCCCGATTTCACCATACTGACATAAACATTACCGAACACATCCGGGTGTTTGGCCATTGCGTTGGATAAACCATCTCCATTTTCTACCGAGGCAATAATATCAACAATAATACTGAGCAAATATTTACCGGTTATCTGTTCCTGCAATATTCTCAAGGACTGAATAATCGGGACGCGAGCCGAAATTAAAGTAGCTAGCTGTCTAGAAAATAATACCAATTCTTTGTTGTTGACGGTGTGTCCAAAAGGGTTAAATTTTTCAAAAATATCCGGCGCTTCTGCTTCCAAACTAATAATGGTTAATCCGTTTTCACCCAACAGACCCTCGGCCTTTTTCTGATCCAAAGCCAGCACTACACCGCTTTGAATTTCCCCTTGCAAATTTTTGGCTTTGTAATTAAATTTCATATCATTTACGAAATACGAATTTTTTACGAACTTACGAAGAGGTTAAACATACGTTATTCGTAAGTTCGTACCTGTTCGTACTTCGTAAAATTAGGAGATTAACGATAAAAAGTATTCATTATCTAATACGTAATTTTGTGCCACTTCAAATTCCACCTGCCCTTGCTTGACTAAGAGAGCTAAAGTTTTATCCAGAGGCACCATACCTTCTTCCAAACTAGTGTGTACAATATTGGGAATTTCATAAATTTTATTGTCCCGAATTACATTCCGTACCGCGTGATTAGCCATCATAATTTCATATGCCGGCACCCGACCGCCGCCGATTTTTGGCAAAAGACGTAAAGACACAACACCGACTAAAACACTGGCCAGCTGTCCCCTTATCTGCTGTTGCTGACCGGCGGGAAATACGTCAACTATACGGTCAATGCTTTGACCAGCGTCGTTGGTATGCAAGGTTCCAAACACCAAATGCCCGGTTTCGGCTACTGTCAGGGCTGCAGAAATAGAATCTAAATCACGCATTTCACCTACTAACACCACATTAATATCTTCGCGCAGAGCTGAACGCAAAGCTCCGGCAAATGTAGGAGTATCCAAATACAATTCCCGCTGCGAAACTATGGACTTGGTTGGCGGGAAGACAAATTCAATCGGATCCTCAATGGTTAAAATATGCTCGCTACGGGTATTGTTAATTTCATTAATCAATGCAGCTAAGGCGGTTGATTTTCCATGGCCGGTTGGACCCACCACTAAAACCAAACCTTGTTTTCTGTCTATAAATTTTCGCAAAGTAGACGGCAACCCAAGCTCCTCAATAGTCTTAATCCTATTTGGCACAACCCGCAAGGCCACACCCAAGACCCCTTTTTGCCGATACGCATTCACACGGAAACGAATATTGTCTTTAAAAGAGTAAGAAAAATCTATCTGCATGTCCTGCTCAAACATTTTTTTCTGTTCTGGCGAAAGCAAGACCCCAAGCAAATCACTAATATTATCATTGCTGAGTACTTGATAATTATCCAACCTGATTAATTGCGTATCAACGCGAATAATCGGCGGCTCGCCAACCATCAAATGTAAATCGGAAGAATCTCTTTCCAAGACCACGGACAAAAGTTTATTTAGTTCTAGTTCGCTGGCTTTATACATACCCGGTATATCATCTTTCAACTCCAAACGCTTATACGCGAAGTGGTAGTTGAATTAATTCTTAAAATGAAACTATTTATTATTGTATAAAATGCTTTTGACAATAATTGCCAGATCTTGCGGTCGGCTTAACCGCCGGTTAATATGGCTAGACACCCCTGCTGTCATTAGCTGCCCCACACTCTCACTATTTAAATTATACCCTGTTGTCACCAAATGTAGTTGGGGATAAGCTTTTTTCACTGAAAGCAGCCAAGCCTGATTTTTTGAGTGATTTGGTAAAAATTCAGCATTAAAAATTAAAACGTGCGGGACAAACTTAATTAGCACCTCATGAAGTTCGTACAAGTCCTGGCGCTGTTGCACTTGAAAATTTTGGGCAGTTAGGTAATCGCTATAAATACCGGCCAAGTATTCCTCTGGCTCAAAAATTAAGACCCTCTTAGGCGAAAACTCCTCGCCGGTCAATTCAGTTAAATTCAATTTTTGTTTAAAAATATAAGGCATAATAAATTAATTTCAAATTACAAATTCCCAATTTCAAATGATCTGCCGTATTTGATATTTGTCATTCGGATTTTGACATTTCTATTCCGTGGTTACCCTAATTACCTCGTCTAAGGTTGTTTCTCCCCTAATTACCTTAACCATACCGTCTTGTTTTAAAGAAATCATCCCAATTTTCTTTGCTGCCTCATAAACTTTATGTGCGGAAGATTTTGCCAAAATTAAATCCTGAATTTCGGTATTGGAAGGCAAGACTTCAAAAATACCCATACGTCCGCTGTATCCGGTATGACCGCATTTTTCACAGCCTTCGCCTTTAAACATTTTGATTGCTTTACTATCAATACCATCAAAATATGACTCAGGTACGCCAACTAACTCTTTTGCTATTTCCGCTTCTACTGCTTTGGAGACAGAAAGTTCTTTACGACAATGCGGACAAATTTTCCTGACTAAGCGCTGAGCTGCGACTAAATTTATAGAAGCTACCAACAAAAAAGGCTCCATACCCATATCCATCAACCTTGGAATCGCGCCAATTGCGTTATTAGTATGCAAAGTCGAAAACACTAAGTGCCCGGTAAGTGCGGCCTGCACTGCCAATTCCGCAGTTTCTCGATCACGAACCTCACCAACCATTACCACATTTGGGTCTTGGCGCAAAATACTTCTTAATCCTGCCGAAAAAGTTAACCCGATATCCGGATTAATTTGACTTTGGTTAACTCCTTCAATAAAATATTCAACCGGGTCTTCCAAGGTCACAATATTAACCGAGGTAGTATTTAGTATTGTTAAAATAGAATATAATGTAGTTGATTTTCCACTACCGGTAGGACCGGTGATTAAAAAAATGCCGTGAGTCTTTTTAATGTTTTCGTTGACCCAAGCCAAAGCCTGTCCGCGCACGCCTAATTGATCCAAAGTCGGGGCCTTGGTGGTTTTGTCCAAAATACGCATAACAATTTTTTCCCCATAAATTAGGGGTAAAATTGATACACGTAAATCCACAGACTTTTTCCCTACTTCCATATGGAAACGGCCGTCTTGCGGCAAGCGGGACTCGTCTATTTTTAAATTGGATAGAATCTTAATTCTGGTAACAATAGAAGCGTGGACACTTTTAGGTAACATTAAGGAAGTATGCAAAATGCCGTCAATGCGATAACGAATACGAACGTCCTTTTCCGAAGGCTCGATATGAATATCAGATGCATTACCTTCAATCGCATTGCTGAGAATAACTTCCACAATCTTGATAATTGGGGCGTCTTCTATGACCTGGGGCTTAGCTTCTTTTTTTTTGTCTTCTGCCGGTTTAGCGTCTGTGGCTTCTTTGGTTTGAATATCTTTTAAAGCTTCACCGACAACTTTTTTAAGATTTCTTTTCTTGCCAATGGCAATATTCAAGGAACTTTCCGAAGCTAAATATAACTGAACCTGTAAATTTTGTTTTTGTCCCAAAAATTCCAAAGCTTCCAAGGCCGACAAATTAGTCGGATTGGAAATTGCCACTTTTAAACTGTTCCCCTTAAGCTCAAAAGGGACAAAATTATAAAAATTAATTGACTCTTGAGGAATAAGCGCCAAAACCTGGGGTGAAATCTGGGTGTTGCGTAAATCAACGTATGGCACATTAAAAAAAGCGGCTTTTGCTTTAGCCAAGTCTTCTTCGTCCAAAACTTTTTGCGCTACCAGCGCCTGTGCTAGATCTTGGCTATTGTTTCCGGCAGTGCTTTGTAATTGGCTCATTACTTGAGCTTTAACAAAACCGTTATCCACCAAAAATTGTTCAAAAGTCGCAGAAGCGGTGTTTGTGGGATTGATTTTCGGTGCTGGTTCCATAAAAATTCCTCTTCGAGGCGTTATTGGATGTAGCTATATCACTGCAACAAATCAAGCCTCACTTAAGCAGCCAATTAACGTTCCGGTCATCCCTGACTAATCGGGAATGTTATTTGCCGGCTGTAATCGACGGCCGTGGGGTAATAATCGCATTTTCCGGAATACCAACATCACTGGCAGGGTTAATCTTTTCTCCAACATCTCCGCTAAACTGTAAAGGCCGCTGATTCAACACAGCTTTAAGATTTAAAGTCTCTCCGTATGGCAAAACCTTCTCCTGGCTTTTGGAAGCTTCCAAATAGGAAGATTCCTCTGACTGGCCGGAATTAGGATTTTTTGCAAAACCGTTATATAAAACTATACCGGCTCCGCCAAAGGCCGCAATAATAACGATTATTTGAATAATTGTTTTCTTGTTCATAAACTTTAAAAATTAAATCAAAACTAAACTGTTAAATAACCTACGGGGCTAAATAAAAAGAGTCGAACCCTAATTTTAGGTTTAAATTATTTTCCTCACCGGCATCCATACCCATTGAAGTAATATTAATTACGCGTCCGCTACTTTCTAATTTATTCAAAAAAGTTTTTAATTGATCGTAATTGCCAATGACATAAATACTTCCACTTATAGTTTGTAAAGTTCGCTTAGCAGCAAACGGTTTAGCAAGTAACTGCTTATCGCCAGCCCAAACACTGTCATTTTTTGTAGTAGAAATGCTAATACCGCCAATAGTTAAACCGACAGATTTTGCCATATCTTCCAACAAAATTTGAAACTTTGGGGTTTTACCATCTAGAGGAATGGCCTGATCTAGCTGAGAAAGTTCTTTGCTGCTTGTTTGAAGCTCTTTGACCATAGCTTGCAATTTAGCCACTGAATCAGCCATTTTTATTTCTTCCTGTTTTACTTTATCCAAAACCTCCTGCTTTGCTTTTACATCAGCCTGCTTAGGTAAAATGACAAACCAGAAAAATAAACAACCGGCCACCACCAATAACAAACCCTCGACAAGATAATTCTTGTAGTTTTTAACCTGTGCCGGCATAGTAATATTTACATTTTTTGGTAAAACAATGCTCATATGGTTATTTTTTATACTGGATTAATTCGGGGTTGTATTGCATCTTAACCTCAAAACTTACAGCAGTTTGCCCACCCTCGACCACCTGAGATTTGTGAAAACCACCAATACGGATGTTGCTGAAATTTTTATTAAATGCCGCAGTGTCAAATACCTGCAAATATTTATCAAGCTCGCTTAAAGAAGGAACTGTGGCAGACAATATCAATTCCCCTTCTAAACCGGCTTTTAAGCTGGTATAGCTGGCTGTTTTTAAAGTTACTCTGGCTAATTCTGGTAACAATTGCGACCAGTATAAATGAGAATTTATAGCTGACTGCAAAGCAACAACCTGCTGTTGCCGAGTTAAAACTTCATCACGCTTGTCCATATTTAATACAGTCTTTTTTTCTTCGGTGATTTTGGCCTCGGTGGCAATAATCTGTTTTAAAATATCTTTACTCTGAAAATATAGCCAGCCATAATACAGAATAAGACCGACAAAAAGCGCCATCAAAATATAAACGATGACTTTATATAAACCCTGGGCATTATTGGAAACCTGATTATTTTGTTTTAGTAAATTGATTTGGGGCACGAGAGTAATTTAATTTTGATTTGTGCTTTTAAT
>CAZFQP010000012.1:18761-30185 GCA_964520505.1 uncultured Candidatus Saccharibacteria bacterium
GGCAAACTTAAAGCATAACGTTTTAAAACTGGTTCTAAACTCTTGGCATAACCAACCGTTTTTAATGGATCCCCTAATTCAACTTTTATTTTTAAATCTTCAAAAAATCCCCCAATACCAGGCAAACTCGCTCCACCGCCTACTAAAATAACCTTTTCCACTTCTATATTTTGTGACTGGTAAATGGCTAATAACTGCTTAACTTCATTTTTTATAATATTTAAAACCGGTTTGACTGTATCTGGAATAAAAGTTGCGCTACTGACGCCAAAATCTTTTTTAAACTGTTCCGCCCGAAACTGGCTAATGTTTAAGGACTGGGCGATTTTGTCGGTAATTGTGTCTCCACCGATATTTAAATTACGGCTGAGCCTTAGGAAACCTTTTTCAATAATGTTTAATCCGGTGCTACGGGCTCCTATATCTATTATAACACAATTTATGGGTGCATTGCCTATTAAAGAACGAATAAGGGCCAAGGCCTCAATTTCCCCCACCTCCGGCTCTAAGCCTGCTAGGGCAAAAAGCTTCATATAATTTTGAGTGACCAGCTTTGGCACAGCAGTTAATAAGATATTGTTGGTTTGACTTTGAACCCCTGGATCATTTATTACCGTCCAGGACAAATCCACTTCCGATAAAGCTAGCGGCACATATTTCTTTGCTTCAAACTCAACCGAAGAAGCCATTTCCGCTTCATTCATTTTTGGGAGTTGAATCACTGACGAAAAAACTGAACTGTTAGGAAAACTTATTATACAGCGTTTAGCCGTCACCCCGGCTTTATCAATCAAATCCTTGAGTACCTTAGCCAAATGACTAATGGCTAATTCATCATTTTTTCCACCTAATTGATAGGCAATGTTAACAATTCCATAGGTTTCTAAAACCGCTTTGGACTCATGGTTAACCTGAGCGATCTTGATGTTTGATGTCCCGATATCCACCCCGAGAATAGAATTTTTCTTAGCGAAAAACTTGGAAAATAACATTTTAGCGTGACTGTTTTTTAATACTTTTTGTTTCTTTAGACAATGCCCCTGAATATAGCTATCTTATTGATTTTATAGTAATACATTTCCCCACTGTTGTCAAAATTACTTATTTTTGTTAAACTTACCAAAGTTCATTAAATTCTTTCGATAATTATTGGTATATCTGGGTGCGTAGCTCAGTGGTAGAGCACGTCACTGATAATGACGGGGTCGCAGGTTCAATCCCTGCCGCACCCACCAGAAAAAGTTATCAACTACATACTATTATTGCTATTAGGTCAATATCTGATAGCTTTGTTAATTTTGCAGTTTAAAAAACCTTATAATTCTATATATGCGCTTTATTCTCGCTCCCCTGCTATTTGTTCTGGGCATTCTATGTATGAAATATTCGGTGGCGATTACCGACCAATTTTCCGGAAAAATTGATTTGGCGGAAAAATACTTAGGTGTCGGGATAGGTGCCGGAACCTATACTTGGTGGAAGCTCTTTGGTCTGACTTTGTGTGTACTAAGTTTCCTCTGGCTATTTAATTTAGTTCCCTCTTGGACATTTTAGAGTTATAATAAGTCATTAGCTTATTTTTGACCCGCACTTTTTAAAACGGGCCCTTAGCTCATTTGGTAGAGCGCTGCCTTTGCAAGGCAGAGGTGACCGGTTCGAGCCCGGTAGGGTCCACCATTCGACCCTCTCATACTTGCGGCCTTTATAAGGCCTCAAGCAACACCACTTTTACAACAAAAACTATTGTTTGTGCCCTATATTATATGCCCGCAGGGGCATTTTTTGTTATACTGAACTCAATGAAAAAATTTCTTATTACATACCGCTGGGAAATTGGTTTATTTATTTTTAGTCTGATTTTGCGTCTGCCGCTGCTTACCCATATGGGTTTTGTGGATTTCCCGGAGTTCTACCGTGACTACTATATGGCTGACCAAATTAGTCAGGGTCATTTTCCACTACTCGGCCCGCCGTCAATGCAAGCAAATTTCCGCTTTGGACCTATATACTATTACCTTCTTAGTCCATTATTCATTTTATTTTCACATCAACCTTTCAGCCTGTTACTTTCCGGGGTATTATTATACTCAGCCGGTGCCATATTCTGTTACAAACTGTTTCGCCTCTGGTTTAGCCAATCATTCCCCGCCATTTTAGGCGCTGTTTTTTATACAATTTCAATTTATGGTTTTTATTTAACTTCATTTATTTCTAATCCTAATTTTCTGCCGGTTTTTGTTTTAGCATTTTATTATTTTCTTACAAAAATTTTACAAGGCAGTCAAAAATTTTTAGATTATATTCTATTAGGAATAGTTTTCGGCATTGCCGCGCAGCTTCACACAACCGCTGCGGTCGTATTGTTGTTGTCGGGATTTTTCCCGCTATTATTAAAAACCGGCAGACAAAAATTTAGCCTCAACCTAGCAACTTTCATATCAATCTTATTTACCTTTACCCCATATTTAATTTACGAACTTAACCATCGGTGGCAGAACCTGGCGAGCCTGTTTAAGTTCAGCCGGGATAACCTTGCAGCACGTCAGCCGCTATACCAATTATTTGAAACACTAAATTTTTTTAACTCTACAATAAACCCATTTAATCTTACCAATAGCTATAGCTTTATAAGGCTTAACTGGCTGTATTTTCCTTTAGCCCTAGCAGTACTTGCTCTGTTGATTTTAATTTTGTGGCGGGTGATTTTGCACTATAAATCCCCACATCTTCAAACTTCGCCGATATTTACTCCGACCGGGCGCCTGCTTAGCTGGTCTTGGTTTTTGGCTTGTGTGTTAATGTTGTTATTGTTCAGTCGAACTATCCATGGTCACTATTTCATTATTTTTTGGCCACTGCCCGCCGTGGTAGTAGCATTTGCTGGAGGCTGGCTGCAAACCAAACTCAATATTTCAAATGCTTTTCTTGCGGTCGTGATTTTTATCTCCCTTTTACAAATTTATTCTTACTTGCAAGAGCCGCCCAAAACGTGGGCAAATTTTTATTCCAACTATGAAAGCAAGTACAAATACAACACCAACACCCCTGATATTGGTATTTCCCGAACGCAATGGTAACAATTGTCTGAAAAAGAAAAATAAGATAAACTTAGCCTATTATGTTACAAACTTTCAAACAAGCCACGGAAGCAGCCTTAAGGGAAATTGCCGAAGAAAAAAAAATTCGCCAAACTGACGAACTATTTTTATTATTTTCCATGGGCAGTCAGTTTGACCATTTAATCAAGCAGAAACTGGATTCGCTTGGCGTTTTTTGCTTGGTAGCAGATCCGGCTGCGGTAAAGGCTGAGGACATAAAAAAAATCTCCCCCACCGGAATAATTCTTTCCGGCGGGCCGGCTTCGGCTTACGAACAGCCGCCATTTGACGGGAAAATTTTTGACCTATCCACACCTCTTTTGGGCATCTGCCTGGGCTTTCAAATGTGGGCACACCATATTGGCGTTACTGTGCGTTTGGCTGAAAAGAGAGAGTTTGGCACGCACGATTTCACTCTTTCTAAAGCATCCCCCCTGTTTGATACCATCCCAACAGTATCCCGGGTGTTAGAAAGCCACGGCGACATAATCGAACCCGATGCAAAGTTGGATATTTTGGGCACTACTGCCAATGCGCCAACCGCGGCGGCAAATTTCAAGCATCTTTGGGGAGTTCAGTTCCATCCGGAAGTTACGGAAAGCGAATACGGAGAAAAAATTCTGGAAAACTTCTGCTTTAAAGTCTGTGGCGCAAAAAGCCGATTCCCTGCTGGGGAAATTGCCGCAAAAAAAGTTAGCGAATTAAAAACACAAATAAAAAATAAAAAAATTTTGTTGGCTTTATCCGGCGGCACCGATTCATCAACCGTTGCTTATTTATTAAAACATTCGATTTCTGATTATCCGACCTCCGACACTCCGAAAATCCAAGGCATCTATATAAAAGGCATTGATCGTCCGGAAGACGAGGCTAATGTTATAGAATATTTTAGCAAAGAGCCTTGGCTGCAAGTAAAAATTGTTGACGCGACAAATGACTTTTTAGCCGCACTCAAGGGAAAAACCACTATGGCGGAAAAAAGAGTGGCGATGCGCGGCATCTATAAAAATATTTTGGAGCAGCAGGCAAAAGAATTTGGCGCGGATTTCATTGCCCAAGGAACTTTATATACCGATATTTCCGAAAGCGGTGGTGGCTACGACAGCGGAGCCAAAAAAGCGCAAATTAAACTGCATCACAATGTCAATTTAAATTTTTATTTGCCCGAACTCCAACCGCTAGCCGATTGCGTTAAAGACACCGGCAGAAATATTGGCCGGGCTTTGGGCGTACCGGAAGAATTACTTAACCGCCACCCCTTCCCCGGACCCGGACTCGTAGTTAGAATAGAAGGCGAAGTAACCGCGGAAAAATTAGCAATTGCGCGCAAGGCTGATGCAATTTATATGGAAGAGCTGCATTCCTGGAACCTTTATCAAACCACCTGGCAGGCCGGAGCGGTTGTCACTAATTCCAAAACTACCTGCACCAAAGGCGACGACGCTGCCGAAGGTTATGTGGTCGCCTTGTGGGCTGTCTGGTCTGTAAACGGTTTTACCGCGCGTGCAGCCGAACTGCCATTCGAATTTTTAAAACACGTTTCTCAAAGACTCACCAACGAAGTCCGTGAAATCGGCGGTGTTGTTTATAGAATTTCCGATAAACCTCCGGTAACGATCGAGTGGGGATAAATAGCTTATAGTAAAAACCCTGACAATGGTCAGGGTTTTAAAATTTTTCTGATAACCGGCTCTTGATTTTACAATAACCTAAAAGTAAAAAATACTTTTTATTCCCTTTGGTAGTTTGGCGCTTCTTTGGTAATGCTTACGTCGTGAACATGGCTTTCTTTCAAGCCCGCTGATGTAATGGAAACGAAGCGGGCTTTCTCCTTTAGTTCAGTTAAATTATGAGCACCGCAATAACCTAGGCCGCTTCTTATGCCGCCGACTAACTGGCTGACCACCAAACCCAGCGGCCCTTTAAACGGCACCCGGCCCTCAATCCCTTCCGGCACTAATTTATTTAAGGCCAAAATCCCTTCTTGGCCATAACGGTCTTTGCTGCCTTTTTGCATGGCGCCTAAACTGCCCATGCCGCGATATTCTTTAAAGGTGCGACCCTGATAAAGGATTGTTTCGCCCGGGGCTTCGGCAGTCCCGGCCAAAAGTCCGCCCACCATCACGCTGTCGGCTCCCGCGGCTAAAGCTTTAACAATGTCGCCGGAAAACTTTATGCCGCCGTCGGCAATCAACGGCACCTTGGCCTGCTGGCAAAGGCGCGCGCATTCCATAATAGCACTAATTTGCGGCACTCCAAATCCGGTGACAATTCTGGTAGTACAAATACTGCCCGGGCCAATGCCGATTTTTACCGCATCCGCTCCCGCGTTTATTAAGGCTTCTGTCCCTTCGGCCGAAGCCACATTGCCGGCCACCACGTCTACCCGAGGCAAAGCTTTTTTTATTTTAGCCACCGCTTCCAGCACCCGCTTGCTGTGCCCGTGTGCCGTATCTACCACAATTGCGTTGGCTCCGGCTTTGTCCAACTCCACTGCCCGCTCAAAAAAATCCCCGGTAGCACCAACCGCGCCGGCTACCACCAAACGCCCCTTTTGGTCTTTGGCAGCGTCCGGAAAATTAATATTTTTTTGAATGTCTTTTACGGTTATCATCCCCACCAGCTTGCCCTGTTTGTCTACCAAAGGTAATTTTTCCACGCGATTTTTCTGTAAAATCGCTTTGGCCTTAACCAAATTGGTTCCTGCCGGTGCGGTGACCAAATTTTTCTTGGTCATAAAATCTTTAACCTTCAACTGGCGGCGAGTTTCAAACCGCAAATCACGGTGGGTTAATATGCCGACCAATTTCCCCTGCTTATTGACCACGGGGAAACCGGCAATACCCATTTTTTTCATTAAATCAAAAACCTTCCCTAAATTATCTTCCGGAAAAACCGTAACCGGATGGTTTACAATGCCGCTGTCGTATCTTTTTACCCGGGAAACTTCTGAGGCCTGCTGCTCAACCGATAAATTTTTATGGATCACACCAATTCCTCCCATTTGTGCCAAAGCAATGGCCAAACGAGCCTCGGTCACGGTATCCATGGCGCTGGAAGACAAGGGAATATTTATGCGGATGTTTCTGGAGAATTGCGTATGAATTTTTGTTTCAGTCGGCAAAATTTCACTGTAGCGCGGCACCAATAAAACGTCGTCAAAAGTTAACGCGGCTTCAATTTTTTTGCCTGAGATATCACTTTTGTTAGAAATTTTGTCCATAAAAAATAATTTTAAAAAAATTGATAAGATAATATGATAATTGAGCTTAGCGAATTTTTACCCTTTTGTCCAGTATATGCATATGAGTCGGCTTAAACAAACAATAATTTAAAAACCTTCCTGTTTAAAGAAAGGTTTTTAAATGGCCTAATATAGAAGGTCGGGCCGCTAAACAAAATTATTTATTTTACTTGCAAACACTTACTAATATTCCTCCTGTCGCATTTTTTGCGGCAGGAACTTTGGTTGAGCCAACAACATTTTCTACCCAATAGTAATAAGTCCCTGCGGGTAAATTTACATCTGAATAACTGCCATATGTTGAGTCGGTATAATCTTTTGCGCTAACAATTTTTTGGGCGCTAGAAGAATTATTAGTAGTATTTCTATATACATTGAATGCCGGTGCGCTATTTCTAAACCACCACAACGATGTCTGTTGGCAAACCCCAGAAACCCCATCTACTAAGGTAGGATTTGGGGAAGATTCCGTGGTATATAACTTTGAAGAAGTATTACCAGAAGTGTTACCAATAGTCACATAGTTAGAATATTTTGCACCATAACCCGGATAAACAAATGAACCACGAGCCAATCCTTTATAGTCATAAGCATATGCGGGATCTACCATCCTAACAATATATCTTCCCGGAGGAACATCTGCGGGCAGAGTAAAGGTGTATTCAAAGGTCCATTTCCAAAAATTTGTTTTTGGGTCAATTACACGATTTATGCCTGTTTTTACTCCCGTCGCAATTGTCCACTTTTTACGTTGATTATCATTGGTCTGAGTTCTGAAATTAATTTCACAAGCAGAACTATCCTGCGCCTCGGTGCTATAATCGTATTTACAATTACTTGTGAAGTCAATTAAGTCTAAATCTACCTCTTTGATGTCGCCAACATTATATTGGTAAGCATACAATTTTACCTGGCCTCCGGGATTAATCACCCACGACTTATTTAAATCTTCTTTTATAAAATCATCGTTATTTTTATCAACCCCTTGGGAAGTTGGCATCGCCCAGAGTATTGACGGAGCATTTGGTTGTCCAAAACTCCTTGCTAAGTATGTACTGGTAGTTTGATGGTCAATAATTGTATCGTTATTAAGGCCACCTGTGACACGAGTGACTTTTGATCGGTCACACTTTCCCATTAATCCTGAAGAACCGCAAGATTGATTATTAGTTACCACCGAAAAATGTGGGCTATCTGACCAGATACCATTGTCTGCCACGACACGAATTGACTGCTGTCTCGAAGCAAAAGGGTTATTGGCCAGATCAGAATCGACTAGCGGATCCATCCGTGGCACCGTCCACTTAATACTACCTTTACCATTAACCAGAGTAACTGTACCAATAGTTATTGCAACTTGTGGATGAATATATGGAAGCAATTTAATTTTTGAAGTATCAACCTCACCACTTCTCCACTGTCTGCCCGCAAGTGTCCCTTTATGGAAAAGTGCAGGATTATCATTTTTTACATCATCAGGATTTATTTTCGATCCGCCTGAAAGACTGCTGAGGCCCATAAGCCCCATATTTGCCTCAGTCGCATTCCCACCTCCAGAAGTCTCTTTCATAAGATATAAAGTTGCTGATTTAACAGAGGGCGGTGCAACAACCTGAATATCGACAGTTTCACCTTCTACTATCCACTGTCTATGAAAATCGCGAACCGTGCCATCTTTAAATTTATATATTTCTGAAGATGACAAAACGTCAGCAGCTATGAGTTTGTCGCAAGCTTTTGGAGGATCAGTGATAGTTGTGGACATTTTTCGCCATACACCATAATCATTATCGTAGTATACTTCAGTTCCATTACCAAATGATTTAAATAAATCATCTGTATTAGAAATATTAGGGAAGGTTGACCCCGGTTTAACATCTCGCATGAAAGGAGCAGGGTATTTCGTCTTGTCGCTCAATGCAGTTAAACATGATGTCAACTGATTAGTAGGAATAACAACACCAAAAGAAACTTCCTTTTGGGTATGTTCATTCCGTATGTCATAAGATAATACTGCTTTCAAAGGATAGGAACCAGCCCCTGCAGTAAAAGCAGCATTAGTATCTAATTGCATAATCACAACATTCCCTGGAACAACCGTTGTTGAATATTCTGATTCCGGACGTACAAGATATCCATCAAATAATTGGGAGTCATATATTTCTGGTGTTGCGCCTGGGTTTGGATCAAGTTGATTCCACTTTCCCCAATCGAAACGGACTAAATCAAGAGTAGGAATAACAGAAGTAGGAACATCCCCAGTATATAGAGATGCCAAATCTTGACCAACTGCACCGAAACGACTAGTTGGCAACAACTTAAAGAACTTTACATGCATACCTGCTGGTAAATTTTTTACAGTTAGGGTCATCTCTCCGACCATTGAAGGAAAACCATTTACACCTCCTGCGTTTCCAATTTTTGCAACAAAGTAAACCGGATCAGAGCTATTTTTAGTTTTTACTCCAGGTGCAACATAAAAGGTATTACTAGATGCATTGTCAATATTCGGATTATAGCTTCCTGACATGCTGCCGATAACGCTTGTACCGCCATTACCATCTCCTGTTGCATTACCTGAAGGATCCCCCATAGTGGTAAAGAACTTGCGTAAGAGGACTGCTCCCCTGCCTGAAGTCTGGGAATAAAACTCAAACCGGTAAGAAGTTAAAGCATCTAGTTGAGCGGTTTCGGAGCCGGTTTTAGCAGCGGTATCTATGCTTAACAGTTTTGTGCTTTTGTTAGACTTTAAAGTAATATATAAAGAGCCTTGGGCGTTCCTCACCCTGGTCCAGTCAAACTTGTAGGTCCATTGCCCGGAAGCAAAAGAAACCGGGGTGGCCATAACCGTTAAAGACTGGTTGGTAGAAGAGGTTAGCCTTACCGAAGGATAGGTGGTGTCCCCTAAGACTGACCCTGAAGAGAGCTCGTCTACGGTTAAAGCTTGGACTAAAGAGGCACTAAGGGTTTGGCTTAAGGCTAAAGCTAAAGCCAGGACAATAACAAAAGCAGAAGCTCGTTTATGAGCTCCTCTTGTTTGCCCAGATAGGGGGGGAAACATAGGCATAGGATTAATTAATGTTTTTTATTTCTTAAAGTTAACTTAATGTATATATAGTATAGCAAATTATAGCTGTTTGTAAACTTGAATCTCTTCTCCGAGGAAACTTTATTGTGGATTAACTTGAATAGCACTAATGGTGGCACTGGATTTATCAGCTATCGGTCGAAAAGTAACGTCAATCGTTCCATTACTGTCTGCGGTTGCCATAAAACTTTTGTCTACCGCTTTATAAGAACCTCCGGCGGCGGTATAAACGTCAAAACTGCTTAGTACCCGACTTCCATTAATGTCTACATTAAAGAGTCTTTGGCCGGTCTTTTCGTAAGAAATTTCAGCAAACTTTAAAACCACCTGGTAATTGCCACCCTTATTTAAACCTTTTATGGAATAAGTGTAAGGCGTGGTGCCAAAACTATAACATTCGTCCTTATACAAGACGGGGTTAGAAGTCCCGGAAATATCAGCAATGGTGCTAAAAGCGGCCGAATCGGCGGGACATTTTATACCCTGCCAAGAATTGCCATTACTGTCGGTATAATTTGAGCCAGCAAGATTCAAATAAATACTATTCCCTGGGACAATATTACTTTTTTCAATAATAGTTTCAAACTTAATGGACCGCCCCGGCTCAACCATAAAAGTGACGCCATTTGAACTATACAACTGCCGACCTTGAGGATACGGATTGGAATCATTATACACAAAACCATAGCAGCCTTTGCTTATGGCGGCCGAAAGACGAATGCCATATTCTTTGCCAGAAACGACAGCGATGTTTGGCTTGATTGTTACTTTCCGTGCCGCATAGCCCATTGATTGCTGGTCAACTGTTGTGGTAAATAGTATCTTGCCCGGCTGGCCACTTGAATCAATCTCAACTATTTGAACATTTAATCCGGCATCCGGAAATGTATTACCGGGGTTTCCTCCAAGAAAAGTAGTGACCGAAACTGTGCTAAGATTGCCTGTCTGATTTGGTACAAATGTCTGTATTCGTTGGGCGCCGCCAATATCACACCATTGAACAAATCCAGTATTACCCGAAGATGGGTTTTGGCTACTTAAGGCAGCCTGGCTTGCAACCTTGCCGTTTATACTAACCGAGACCGAAGGACGACAATCAAATGGCTGGATACTTCCATCGGTAGAAAACGACAGCGGAGTCCAAAAATAATTTGCCAGTGCTTGGTTGGAATGAAACCGCGGGTCTGTTTTCCAATCATAAAAACCGGTCTGATTCCACAAGTCACTCATAAATAAATATGTATTGGATGATCCATTCGGCAAAACGGCTACATGCGTCGGCTGGCCACCGCAAGAAGTTTCATTTATCATACCGTTTGTCCCGTTGGTACCAAATGTCCATTTACCCAAAGGGGAAGTAGCCGAGCTGTATTCTGCATAGGTATGATTGCAATACGGGCAAGCCGGGCCATGAATCACATAATATATACCATTCCTCTTAAATATCCCCGGACCTTCGTGAGCCTTAAATCCGTCCGCCGGCTGCTTGGTGCTGTCCCAAATTATAGCTGTCTTGCCCGTGCCGGAAGTAAAATCGCTGTTTAATTGTTCTATAATAATACTGCCGCCGTAAGTGTCTCCCGAAAGTGTGTATGCATAATAGCCAACACCGTCATCATCTATAAAAGTGTTACCGGCTCCGGCATGTTGATAAGCCAGTTGCGGCGGGTTGGCAATTTCCGTAAACGGCCCCACCGGCGTTTTACCGGTGAAGACGCGATAGCCATACGGAGTAGTGCTGTCCTGGACATTAACCCAAATAGTGTATGTTTTAGTATTCGGCTGGTAAAAACTATGTAAATTGAAACAGCCGTTTATACACCGGTCTTGCCACAGTTTAGATGACCCGTCAAAAACAAAGCCCTCGTCCTTCCAACTAATCAGATCGGTTGAGGAATAAATTTTAAATCCGCAAAATTTGGTATTAGACCGCAACCACAAAAATCCGCAATTATAACTGGTGCCATAAAGATAATATTTTCCTTCGTAATAAC
>CAZFQP010000013.1:0-29151 GCA_964520505.1 uncultured Candidatus Saccharibacteria bacterium
AGAAATAGAGAAATAGAGAAATAGAGAAATAGAGAAATAGAGAAATAGAGAAAGCCCGCTCCAAATTTTGGAGCGGGCTTTGTTAAATCCTATATACTAAATGCTAAATACTTGCTACTAATCTTACGGGTGAATAAATCCTCGGATAACCGGACTATTTTTGGAAATCCAACGAGTGTCGGTTTTCCCAAATTGTTTGTAATTCATTTCCGAAACTGTAAATCCGTCATCGTCTACGCTTTCCACGTAAGCCACGTGGCCAAACCGGCTTTCGGTAGTGACCACAATGGTTCCCGGCTCCGGAGTGCGGGTGACAACCGAGCCATAAGCCTTAGCGTTAGCCAGCCAGGCTTTGGCATTCCCACCCCAAGGAACATGCACGCGAGTAGCAACGTACCAAGTGCAATAGCCCCAGGGGAACGCGTGGCCGGTGCCGTTGTCCACCACATCCGGTTTTACTACGCCGTTTGGTTTAACTTTGCCGTCATTGCTGCGAACCGGTGGTTTGGGTTTTGGCTTGGCCGCAGGCGGTGTCGGCATAATTCCACCCGGCACAATTACCAACTGTCCGGCTTCAATGTCTTCCGCTCCGTCTAACGCGTTATAAGCAATAATTTTTTCCATGGAAACGCCGTATTTTTTGGCAATGTCGGGAATCGTGGTGTTGGAGTCGGCTTTAACAACAACGCCGTCTGTCGGTAAAATAATCAACTGCCAGCCTGCTTTGACGCTTGAGCCGGTTAGTTTATTGGCCCAAATAATTGTTTGCTCAGAAATGCCAAAATTTTTGGCAATGGATTTCAAACTATCTCCATTTTGGGTTTGATAAATTTTAACTTGCTTGGCTATTAAACTTTGCACGCTGTCGGGATTGGGTGCTAAAATGGTGGACTCATCGCCAATGACAATGTCTTCATTTTCTAAAAACGCATCCTGACTGTTTATGCCCTGACTGTCTAAGCCGGTAAAATCTTCAGCTTGCGCTTGAGGGACTAATCCTGCTTTAGAAACCACTGTGACAATGCTACTATTTTTTGCATATAACTTTTGGTTTAGCTCGGCATGGCGACTCAAAAACTCCCCGGCCAAGCTTTTGTCCTGGTAAGTTTTACCGCTGTTGCCGGCAAAATACATCCAATTTAGTCCGGCCACAAATAGGCTCAAAATTAAAATAATCAGTTCGCCGGAAAACTTTAAAACAAAATCCATCCAGTCCATTCGCTTAATATGAATGGCTGGAAAACTCTCCAGGTGGATTTTTTTAAGCACCGGAGCGCGAAGTTTTATTCGAAACAGCAATTTTTTGCTGTAATATTGTAAGAAAAATGCAATCCGCGACCAGGTTTTTTTACAAGCGGAAAGCCAAGTTTTTACGTCTGAAATATGTTCCCCTTTATCATTTTTCGGCCGGCGTTAAAGTTTTGGCCTGAAATGATAAGGAATATTTACGCAATTTTTACGCCCGTAAACAGAAAAATAGCTAATTTTAGAAGGTTTAAATCTAAAGTTGCTACCAAAATTGCAATAAATATTCTTAATAGTTTAAAACAAATTTTCCTAAAATTAAGTCTACCATTGGACGGCCTTAGGGGCAAGGTTTTAATCCACAGATTGTTGAATTTTGGCTTATTTAAAAGGGCTAAAATCACTTTGCTTATAAATAAGGCAAAAATTAACAAGTATATCTGAAAAGCTTTTTTATGATAAAATGAATCAATGGACTTATCAGGTTTAAATAAAAATCAACAACAAGCGGTCACTGCACCAATGGGGCCGGTATTGCTACTGGCCGGACCGGGTAGTGGTAAAACCAAAACATTAACTCACCGCATCGCTTATATTATAGAGAAGAAATTGGTCGCGCCGGAAAGCATACTGGCTTTAACTTTTACCAACAAGGCAGCCAAGGAAATGCGAGAACGAGTGGGTAAGCTTTTGGCGCGCCGTCCGGGCGCCAGCGAAGCTTTGACCATGGGCACCTTTCACGCGGTTTGCGCGAAAATTTTACGCCACGAGATTGGAGTGTTGGGTTATGGTAATGATTTTGTAATTTTTGATTCGGACGACCAGCAAAAAACCATTAAGGAAATTTTGGAAGATTTACGCATCGACAGCAAGAAGTTGCCTGCGCAAATGTTTGGCGCGTTAATTTCGCGCGGCAAAAATTTATTGCAAACCCCGAGCGAATTAAACTTAGGTTTAGATTCGCCCCTAAAGGAACGTTTGGAAGAAGTTTACGCTCGTTATCAAGACGCACTGTTTCGGCAAAATGCCCTGGATTTTGACGATCTGTTAATGCTCACGGTTAAACTGTTTGAAAATTATCCTAAAACTTTAAAAAAATACCAAAAAAAGTTTGGCTATGTGCTGGTAGATGAATATCAGGACACCAACCAAGCTCAGTATTTGTTATTGTCTATGTTGGCGGCTCACCGCAATATTTTTGTGGTTGGTGACGATGCCCAGAGTATCTACAAATTTCGCGGGTCGGACATTACCAACATTTTAAATTTTGAAAAAGATTATCCGGAAGCCTTGGTTATTAAGCTGGAACAAAATTATCGCTCGACCAAAAATATTCTGGAAGCCGCGCAAAAGGTTATAGAACTTAACCCCGAACAAAAACCCAAAACTTTGTGGACCGAAAACCCACAGGGAGAAAAAATTATTTTGACCTGCGAAGAAGATGAACGCGGCGAAGCTGAGTTTGTGGCTCGAAATATTGTTAATTTGGCCACCGGACAGGAAGAGAAATTGGAATATCAAATAGAACCCCAGGAAGTTAAAAAGACTTATTCCATTTTGGACAGGTTCATTAAAGCAAAAAAGATGCAGGCTCAGTATTCAGCCAGCTTTGGCCGCGGGTTGCTGCCGCAAATGCCTAAAACCCATGAGCCCTTAAAAGAATACGCCGTGCTTTACCGCACGCACGCCCAAAGTCGGGCTTTGGAGGAGGCATTAATTGAAGCCTCCATCCCTTATCAGATTGTCGGCGGTTTGAAATTTTACGAACGCAAAGAAATTAAAGATATGCTGGCTTATTTGCGGCTGGTGGTCAACTTTCGCGATTTAGTATCCTTAAAGCGGGTAATTAATGAGCCGCCGCGCGGCATTGGCGACAAATCTTACGGCGATATTCGAGATTTTATTCTAAATTTACCCAACTCCGGGAAAGATCTAGACATGGCCGCTTTTGAACAATCATTTGCCGAAGTTAAACTCCAGCCAAAAGCCTTAGCCGGCGCGCGGGATTTTTTTGTCATTTTAAAAGAACTAACCGGACTAAATGAAAAATTCAGTTTGTCGGAATTAATGAAGCAGATTACCCGCATGACCGGTTATGAAAAATATATTCGTGACGGGAGCGAAAAAGGGGAGTCGCGCTGGGAGAACGTGGAGGAGTTGCTGAATGTGGCGCACAAGTTTAATAATTTGCCGTGGCGCCAAGCCCTACAGGAATTTTTGGAAGAAGTCGCGCTACTCGCCGAAATAGACCAAAAAGACGACCAGCGGGATGTGGTCACTTTAATGACGTTGCATTCGGCCAAAGGTTTGGAATTTGATAATGTTTTTTTTGTCGGCTTGGAGGAAGGTATTTTGCCGCATTCCCGCAGTTTAATAAATCCGGACGAGCTGTCGGAAGAAGTGCGCTTGGCTTATGTGGGGTTAACCCGTGCCCGCAAGCGGCTGTTTTTGGTTTACACTCATAATCGTCGGGTTTACGGCAACTTGCAAATTAACACGCCTTCGCGTATCTTAAGGGCACTGCCGCGAAGCGCGATGGAGCTTAAAGGCCGAGCAAAAGAACATTTTAAAAATATGGAAGAGGGCGAACTGACGGTTGAACCGATGGATTACTAATTCTCTACTAAATTCTAAAAAGAACGAAAGGTACTAAATTTAAATTTTAACGCTATGTGCAAACTAACCGGTTTAGTATTTTTAGTACTATTTCGTATTTAGTAGAAATAAATAATATGGACGCTGAACAACTAAAAAAATTTCTAAGGAATAACGGTCTTCGGCCAAACTTCACCTATGGTCAGAATTTTTTAGTGGACGATTTTGTCTTGCAGGACATTGTTGATGCTGGCGAAATAAATTCCAAAGATATAGTTTTGGAAATTGGTCCCGGGATTGGGAACTTAACTAGGGCGCTGGCCGAGCGGGCCAAATATTTATTGTCCGTGGAAAAAGACCCAAAGTTTTTTCCGGTTTTGCGATCTGTAAAAAAAGACTATCCCAAAAATTTTCGTTTTGAAGTTTCCGATTTTTTAGAGTTTGATTTTGTGGGGGCTTTAAAAAATTACGCAGGGGAGAATTTAAAATATAAAGTCGTGGCTAATATTCCATACTACATTACCGGTAAAATTTTACAGCAACTAATTAACGCGAAATGCAGACCCGAGACAATAACAATTTTAACCCAAAAAGAAGTAGCTCAGAACATCTGTGCCAAAGCGGGGGACTTGTCGGTGCTGGCTATTTCCGTTCAACTATTTGGAACGCCAAAGTTAATACAAATCGTCCAAGCAAAAAGTTTTTATCCGGCGCCAAAAGTTGACAGTGCGATTTTGCAAATTAGTTTGGACAAAAAACCAAAAGTTGAATTAGCTGACGAGAAAAAGTTTTTTAAAATTGTTAAAGCGTGTTTTGCCGGAAAACGAAAACAAATTCACAACACGCTAACCAACAATTTAATGCTCGACAAAAATCGCGTCTTAGAAATTTTAAGTGAGCTGAAAATAAAACCCACCAGTAGACCGCAGGAACTATCAATTGAAGATTGGGCGCGTCTGGTGGACAAGATTTCCTGATAAATTATTCTCTGAAAGATCTTTACGATAATTAACCCAAACAATAAATAAATCCCAATGTCCAAATTCAGGCATTGGGATTTATTTAGAATAATTTAGCTTCTTTACCTCATCTCCAATTTTTATTTTATTTTTTTCGCACCACCCGGCATTTACTTCAAGTACCTGGTCTATGGGCTTTGGGGGAGAGTAGGAGGGAATATCGGCATCCTTAATCTTTAATCTTTGATCTTTGGACGGGGCCGGGACGTTGGGGGTGATTCCAACTATTTTTCCGTTAACAATCCAAATTAAGTCTAAATTAAAATTCATGTCTTTCATCCAAAATTTAGGAAAGACTTTTTCGTTTTTAAAATCAAACAGCATCCCTTGGTTGGAATTTAAATTTAGGCGACCGGAAAGTCCTGTGGCCATTTTTTTCGGAGTGTCCGCAATTTCAATTTGCAAATTTTGACTGCCAACTTTATAAATTTTAGTGTAGTTATAATTTACGGTAGGGGAGGCGGGAGCAACGGCAGGACGAGCTGAGCAGGAAGCCGCGAAGACGGTAATTACCGACAACAAGATTAGATATTTACTCAAAGAATTTTTATTCATGGCATTAGTATCATACTAAATATTGCCTGCTCTTGCAAAAAAACTTTATCTGTGCTATAATAAGAATAGTTATAAAGTGCGGAACGAAACAAAAAGCTTAAATAAAAGAAAATTTTTAGTCAGCGGCGCCAAAATAGCGCAGCCGACAAAAATCAGGTTTAAATTGGTTATCCCAAGTTTGGGATTTTTTGTGGCGTAAACTTCGGGTGTATTTTCTTAGAAAATCAAAATAAAAATTATGACAAACCAAGAAGTTTTTGACCAAACAACAGGTCAGCCGCCGGCAGGAATAAGCTGGGGCAATTTTGCTATTGTAGTAGTCACCATTTTACTTTTACTCGGAGTTACTTTTATAAAAAAACCTGAATTATTTAGTGCCAAAGAAAAAAAATATTCCGCGGCAGATTATGCCAATACTCCGAGTTACTACGCCTATGTCGAACCTGCGGCAGTTCCTCAGGTCGCCGGTGCTAATACTAATGACGGACCAAGTGTTATTAACGAGGACGGCACGGTGTCTCAGGCAGGCTCGTTAGATATGGGCGCGGTGCTGGGAGCTAGTACGCAAGATGTTGAACTCTCGCTGGATAAAATAAAAGTTAAAATTGTTGCCGACTCACAGCCTGCAATAAAAAAATATTTTGTTGATACGCAAAACTTGGAAGCCGGTCCAGTGGACAATGCCGGCTTTGAAGCAGCGCTGTCTTCCAACAATCAAAAGTTAATAGATTTGCAGGCTGAAAAAATTAATGCCATTAAAGTGGCTTTGGAAAATTTAACAGTACCGCAAGGGTTGGCCACTTTACATAAACTAAAAATAATTCATTACAGTGCCGCTGTGGCAATTTTAAATAATTTTACTCAAGCCGACAATAATCCGGAATTGGTCGGAAGCAATCTGCAACAATTTTTAAAGAGCCAACAAGATTTGGACAGCGAACTTTCTTTAGCGGTAAAAAAATATAATATCAATCCTTCTGAATTTAATTTGGTGCTGGCCGATGTGCCGGTGATGCAAAATCAAAATATAAATTTATCCAATGGCGCACAATAAATTTTTAAAAATAGTTGCGGCAGTTTTACTTTCGGCTCAACTCGGCTTCTGGCCGATGTTTGCTTTGGCCCAGCTGGGAGGATTTTGCGGGCTGACCCCTGCTAATCCCTGCAGCACTTACGATTATAATAACGGCTCTACTCCGGGAGCGACCGGCATTGCAGCCAACGCCGCGTTTGACTCAACCTTTGCCGGAATTGTTGCCGCTAACGAAGCCTGCATTGTTGCAGAGCAGGCTTATGAAAAAACCGACAGCGCGGCGCAGTTGGGTTTTTCGGGTTTGGCTATAATCGGTGGGGATTCAGTTTTACTTGCCCAACTCGGAGCAAAAATTACAGCTTATAACGGTTTTATTTCCTGCAGGGACGGGATCCTAAAGTCTTTAACTATTTTACCCGCGCCAAATGTCTACACCAGCAATAAAAAACAAACATTGACCAATCAGGTCAACCAGGTTATTGCCAGTTGGCGTACTAAATTGGAAGATGCCCAGGCGCGATACAATAATGCCAAACAAGGTTTTTGGAAAACTTTGGTGTTTAATATTTTAATCAAAACCAGCAAGTCGGTTGCCAATGCTTTGGTTGCTAAACTGGTGAGTAAATACAAAGTTAATAATTATATGCAGTACGCGGACTCGTTGGCCACGTTAATGTACGACAACCAGTTTATTCGGCAAAATTTTCCGGACGCCCAGGGGCAGTTTATGGCTCGCGCAATTTTAGAAAATCCGATTGTTCGCTACAAGGTTCCGCCTGCGGCGTTTATTGCGGCCGACGGCGCTTTGGGTTTTGACCCAAAAGCTTTGCAGGTTGATGACCCATTATTTTATTCCAAAATGGCCAAAGTTGGCAGCGCAGTTGCCAACCCTTATTTTTTGCATACCACCAACATTGGCGGGGTAGATCAAGCCAGGGCCAATGCCTTATCTTACGCTCAAGGACAAATTAGCCAAGGAGCGGGGTTAAAAGCTCCGGTCACTTGTTCCGGCACACTGGTTCAACAAAAACAAATTGACGCCAGGAACCAGGCTGCTAACGACAGATACGAAGACCGCTACGCATTGTATCGGAATTTAAAGGAAGCTAAAGAATTAAACTTACCGGTTAAAGACGAAGACTTAGCAAAAGCGACGGCAGATTTAGACATCGCTCTTAAAGCAATACAAAATTTACCTAAGGAGGTTGACTCGCCGGCTATTAAAATGTGTGAAGCTATTGTTTCGCCTGCCAGTTTAATAGACAAAGGTATAGACGAAGCCTTTAAGTCGGTTGGAACTAAATTGGGGCAATATGATAACAATAACTTGCCGTCGTTTATGAACATAATTGCCGACGTCGCTTCACAAATCGGTTCCAGTTTAATTTTTGGCGGCCTGTCCGGAGCCCGAAGCGCGGCAATGATCAACGAAGGCCGGGCTGTCGGCGCGGCATTGGATTTAAGCACCGATTATTTATATAGCAACGCTACGGAAAATTTGGCCAAAGGTATAAATTTTAGCGCTGAGCGCGACGTGAATTTTAACGATGCTTATAGTTTGAGCTGGGACGTGATTACCGAGCAAATAAAAGCTGCCAGTTTTGTTACTATTAACGGTGACGGAATTTCCAACAGTAAAATAGATACAGCAACCGGGCGCACTGTCCCAAACAGGCTGCCATTGTCCGGCAGTACCGTGATTCATACCAGTGTCGGCGGCAGTTATATTTTAAGTGTCTTTGATACAAATGGCCGGGCGCTAACGGCTGCTAATTTGACTATTCCTGCCCCGACAAGCAATATCCAACAGGCTTACAATAATCTTAATCAAACAGCTGTGCTTGGAGCCTACATTCAAAAACCGCAACTGGAAATTAGGGGAGCAGCAACCATCCTTACCCCCCGCGGCCCGCAATAAAAAATTATTTTGTATTAAACTTACATCCCATACATAAAGTATGGGATGTTTTGTATTCTATGAATTTTGAATTATATTAAAACTAATACAGTTTAAATTAAAGTTCGGTGAATTACCTGTCAAACAGATAATTTTACCCAATTACACCCCAACTCTCAATCTAGCCACTTGTCTAAATTTATATGTAATTACAGAAAAATTTAGACAAGTGGGGTAAAAGGGTTTAAAATTTTAATAGAGTGGAAAAATTAAAAAAATGACAAATATGCAAACATATTCTAAAAATAGCATTCAGGGAATTATAAAAGACGGTTCCCCAAAACAATTGTTTCAACTGACCGATGCTGAGGTAAAAACCATTAGCAATGTAGCCCAGGTAATTTTGGCTGTGTCGGTGGTCGCGGGCGCGGTAACTCTTTCCGCAATTGCCCCAAATATTTTTCAAATATTAAATAAAGTTTCTTGGAAAAGAAAAACATATTCAACCTTTAATAACAAAACCAAGGACCAACAAAGAAAAATTGCTAAATCTTTTTATTATTTAAAACAGCAGGGGTATTTGGAATTAAAAAAATCAGGAAAAGATTTTTTGGTTAACGTGACGCAAAAAGGTCAAGCCAAAATAGAGAAGATAAAATTTGGATCTTTAGTAGTTCCAAAAACAAAAAAATGGGACGGGCACTGGTGGCTAGTGTTGGCCGACGTCCCTTCCGACCCTTATCGTTCATATGCAGATGTATTCCGGCAAAAAATTAAGAGTCTGGGTTTTTACCCTTTACAGCGAACCGTATGGCTGTACCCATATGACCCTAGAGCTCAAATCGGTTTAATCTCCGCTCAATATAACATCGACAGGTTTGTCACGGTAATGGAAGTAGTGTCCTTGGATCCGCAGGATTTAAAAGTCTTAACAAAATTTTTTAAGGAAAGAAATCTAATTTAGTAAGTTTGAAGTTAAACAAAAAACACGTAAACAACACTTGTCTAAATTTATATGTAATTACAGAAAAATTTAGACAAGTGAGGGAAGAGGGTGATTTGGGGCGAAAGATTGTTGAAAATTGTTGCAGAGGTAATTTAAAAGGTTGTGCCGGATTGGGGTTGTCTGACTGCCGACTTGTTATGTTGATTGAATATATACCAAATTGGTATGCTCGTAGCCAGAAAGTCTGTTAAAGCTTTTATATGTGGATAAAGTTTGGCCTAATATTTCAGACCATTTTTTTGCCATTAAAACGTCAAAAACACTACAGAATGCCCAAGACTGGTTAATTTTAAAGAAATTTTGTGTTTTAAAAAACTTTATGGTATAATTTTATAGTAATTTGGAAGTTTAAACAGCTATTTCATTAAGCTTTTTAATCCCTTGTTTGAGAAACTAAAACAAAAATCATTATATAAACCACTGCTAATTTTACTATCAGTGTTTTTATTTTTTGTTTTTAGCCACACATCTTCGGCGGCTGATATTAAGGCTGGAGAGATAACTTTTTCTTTGGATACTCAGGTTAAGGATAGTTCGGGAAATTATTCCAACGGTAATTTCATAAAGATTGTCGATGGTCAAGACGTATCTCTCAGAGCAATCTTTAAATTAACAGGACCAGCCGAAGGCTTGAATATTTATTCCGACAACACCAAGTCGGACAAAATTATTTATGGGGATTTAACTGCTCCTATCGTGGGTTTGTCTGTTCAAATTTTGCCGGTCAGTGACCCCTCATCTGCTAATTCTGGAGTTCAGGCAGGGGCGTCTTCTGCTGCTATAGCCGCTATAAACAATACTCATATTAATGTTAATGAGGAAAAAACTTTTAATATAACAATTCCATGGAATCAAATTAGCTCTTCATTAAAATTGCAGGACAAGGCGTTTGGTTCCAATACCCCAAATTTTTTAGTTGCCCCTGTACTGCAATTGAACGGATCGCCGAGTTTTTGGACTAGCTTTAAGGCAGGTTTGGCAGGAGGGCTTGGGGCAGGGAAGATTATTGTATCAAATAGTTCAGTTGCCTTTACTCCTCAGAAAAGAGTATATGCAAAAATTTATAGTTCGGTAGCCGAGGCCGGTGCTGACACTACTGTTCCAAAAGATGTGCCTGGTTATGGAGGCGTAAGCGGAAATTTAGAAAAACCAGTATCAGGTTCAGGAATTGCCGCTTTAATCAACGAAATTATTGGTGTGCTGTTAGGATTTTTTCAGGAGTTAATTTACCAAGTTTTCTTTTATTTAATCGCACCGCTAATTCAGGCGGTTCTTTCCATCCAGGTTTATACGGACACTTTTGCCGCGGTAATTTATCCCGGCTGGGAAGTTGTAAGAAATATTTGCAACATCTTTTTTGTGGTGGCGTTAATTGTTATTGCTTTGGCTACACTGTTTCGGGTGGACAGCTATCAGTTTAGGTCTTTGCTGGTGCAATTAATTTTAGCCGCGTTGTTGGTGAATTTTAGTTTAGTAATTGCCCAGGCAATTTTGGGTTTGGCCGACACCATTCAAGCGCAATTTTTGCCGAGTAATGTGGAAGTAATAAGGTCTTTGGCCAAAGACTTGATGGTAAAAACTTATAGGGATGTTTATTATACTAACGCCTTTAGCGAAGGTTCTTTTTCCGGAATAGTTAAGCCGCTATTCTTTCTAGCTTTGGCAATGGGAAGCTTTGCCGTGTTTGCGGCTATTGCAGTATTTTTAGTAATTAGAATTGTTGCTTTGTGGGTATTGTTATTAATATCGCCAATGGCCTATGCCGTAGGCGTTTTGCCTTCTACAGCCGGTTACAGAAAACAGTGGTGGGATATGTTTTTAAAGTACGCCTTTTTTACTCCCATAATGGCCTTCTTTTTGAACCTCACGGCGGTAATTGCCAATACTTATAATACCAACCCTATCCTGCAACAAATTAACAGTCCGGAATTACAAGCTCAATTGGGCGGCTCCACAATTGCCACTTTTGTGTTTAAAGTAGCCAGTAATATTTTACTCTTGGTTTTTTTAATGGCCGCTTTAAAAGTTGCCGATATGGCAGGTGTTATGGGCGCCGGAGCGATTACTAGTGTAGCCCAAAAAGGAATCCTGGCTCCGTTTGCTGGAGTAGCAGAATTAGGTAAAAGAGGCGCGGGCTATGTTAGTAGAAAGCGCGATGAAATTAGTTCTCATCTGGTTGAGGGACGAAAGGTTGGGTTGGGCAAAAAAATTGCATTTACTTTGATTAATCCAGGAGCGGTTATAAAAGGTTATGAAAAAAGAAGTGAAGAGTTAAAACACGCTGCCCAAGGCGAGGCGGAGGCGGTAGGTTTAATGGTTGTAGAACAAACTATGTCAAAAGGAAAAGCTTTTAATCGTAAAGCTATTGCCGAGCGCGCTCACGACGCTGACTTTTTGAAAAATTATGGTGATTTGACCAGAGAAGAAGCTATTAATACAGCCTTCGATGTTGCCACAATGGCTAATAATATGGACGGAAGAGCTGCAAGAAGAGCTATTATAGAAGCAAATATGCAGGAAGGCTGGATTGACGACATCATAATGGAAGCTCAGGAAAATGGCCAAGGTAAAGAACTTATAGCCAAAATGAAAAGTTTGAAAAGCAAACAGTATCGTATAACCGATAGAGATTTTGAAGTTTCCGAAGTGAAAGACAAGGAAGGTAATATTATTTACGAAAAGAAAGAGGATGGTAGTTTTAAACTTGACGATAAAGGAAATAAGATTGCCAAAACAAAAAGAAATTTAAAATATAATGAAAAGACTAGAAGAGCTTTATATCTTGCAATGTTTGGAGAACATATTTCCAAAGTTGTTGATAAAGATGGACACGAGCATGAGCACGTTGCTATTGCGGATCAAACAGCTGCAAAAATGATTGCTGATGGTGGGGAAAAATATGGGCGATCAACCAGGCACGCGGAATATATGGCAAATCAGGTTTACGACACGGAAGCTAATAATAAAGAAGGTGGTTATGGTTTTTATGATTTAGAGTACGCAACTGAAATCCAGGATGATGACGGAACAACTCATAAGGTGGTTGATGGCTATGCGGTTGATGGCCAATACAAAGGGCAATTGATTACAAAAGTAAACGCCGGAGCTGTTCATGCACGCAGAGAAGTTGCCAAAATGGGTTCAAGAGAGCAGGCGGGAATTGCTCACCATGCTTTAATGGATATAAGTAATGGTAAATTGGATAAAGAAATGTTCCGAGTTTCTTCTAAAGCTTTAATGGACAGCCCGGGTTTTGCCCAAGAAAGAACTGCTAATTATTTGATGACCGGCACTGACGACATTGAGAGGTTAAATGATATTACAAAGAAATATTGGGAGACAGGAACTTTAGACGTGGACGAGGCGTCTATGCAGCGTATACGCGATATGTATTCTGTAAGCCCAGAGGCAACTGAAATTGTTTTAAGAAAGTTTTTAAATAAGACAAATGCAGAAGGTGTTAATGAGGTTAGGGCAAGGGGCTTAAAAATTAAATTTAAAAAACCTGATGGAACCGTTGAAGAAAAAAATATAATCCCCGACACGCCAATAAAATCAAAATAGTAATAAATGGAAATAAATAATAAAAAAATTTCACAAGCTATCTACAGCGACAATCAAAGCCGCGTGATATTTTATTATTTATCCAATCAAGAAAAAGAAATATTAGTTGATAATTTAACCACTGCTCTATTGGGGATAAATGATTCGGTGGTTAGTCAGGAAGGATTGTCGGTTTGGTTGGCTCAGGCAAAGGCTAGTGTAAAAAATGTGATTAATGACCTTTCGGCTTATTGGACAAACGGTTATATTTTAAACAAGATTGTTGTTGATAATGTCCTTGAAAATCTATTTAAAGAAGATTTTGGCAATCTTGATTTTTCTTGGTTAGAGATTGAGGCTGATAAATTTTTTAATGTCAACTCAATTAACAGTGGCGAACAATTAACAGAACCTAAAACTTTTGAATCAGTTAAGTATAGGGCATTTAAATTTATTGAGAGCGTTGATTTGGTTGGGTGCAATAAGTTGTCTGAGCGGCTTGGAGTAATTATTGAAAATTTCCCCGGGTCTACCGAACAAGAAAAGAACATTGTCGCAATTATTAAGTTTTGGGTTTGGAGATTAAAAATTTTTGCATTTAGAAAACTTAAATTGCAGGAAGAACAATCAGTGCTAAAAAATAATCTGATAACCGTTTTACGATATGAATTTACCTTAGAAGATAAATTAAAAGAAAAATTAGCCAGCTATGAATCTGCGGGTGTTATTGAGGAGCAGCGCATGGCATTTTTGGCAGCTTTAAATGGTAATAAAGAACTTTTACCGCCAAATTTTAATAAACAAGATTTTTTGCCAACAATTTCAAATTGGATTTCCGAATATCAAAGAGTTATAAATCAAAGTTCAAGTGTTAAAATTCAGCCTGGGACGTTTCATGTGTTGAAGTTTATTGATACAAACCAGTATGCTAAATTTTTAAATCAGCCGGAAAAAGATTTATTGAAGAGAGTTCTGGCTCTATATAATTGGTTATTAAATCCACCAATCAACGTAAGTCAAACTGAAATTGACTCATCGCAAATTGATATCAACGATAAGAAACCAGAAATCCCTGAGGAGCTTCAAAAAACTGATTCTGTAATTAATTTGCCCCCAGTCGTACCCGCGCCGAAGAATGCGCCGCAGGTTGTGCCTATGGAAGAAGTTAGTTCTAGCCCGGCAGCGGTTATGCCGCCTTTAACTGTTAAAAAGCAAGGACCGGTACAGGGTTATGTAATGGGGGCAAAAAATAGCAATATTCAGGATTTGTTAAAATCATCCGCTCAGGATTATGAAAGCCGGGGATTGAGAATGGGGAGCAATCCTTCATCCTTAATCTCTGATCCTTTACCAAAGGCGCAGACTAACAATCCTTCATCCTTAAACGTTAATCCTTTACCGGGGGATGCGGGAATTAAGAAGCAAAATAGTAAAGAGCAAGAAATTAACAAAAAATTGGAAGAATTAAAGAAAAAAACAAAGGGAATTAATTAAAATTTAATAATGCGAAAATACAGATAGGTGGAATGCGAAAAATGCGAAAACAAAACAAATGCCGACAGACAATGAAAAAATAATACACAAAGAACTATCTTATAAGATAAATGGCATTTTATTTAAAGTTAGGAAAGATATAGGCTTGTATGCAAATGAAAAACAATACTGTGATGCGATTGAAAAAGAACTAAAGGCACAAGATGTACCGTATTGTAGAGAAAAAGTTCTGGAAGTATCTTTTGAAGGGGAACATAGTGGCAGAAATAAAGTGGATTTTTTACTGGATAACAAAATTATTTTAGAAGTCAAGGCAAAACAATTTATTACTAAAGAAGATTATTATCAAATAAGAAGATATTTAGCGGCTCTGAAAATTAAGTTAGGTATTTTAGTAAATATGAGAAGGTATGCTATTAATCCAAAAAGAGTTTTAAATTCTGAAGCGGTTAGTTAGTTCGCATTATTCGCATAATATTTGTAGGTTAGCATTATATGATAGACAAATCTGAAAATTTAAAATCTCTTATTTCCTCCTCTAATATTCTTTCTCCCGGGGAGAAGGCTGAATGGTCGGCGCTTTTGGAATTGATGAATGATAAGCAGATGGGAGAGTTGGAAAAAATACTAACTTCCGCCAAACAGCCGGCTCCGGTTATGGATACAAAACGGCCCATTGCAGATTTGGCGCGCCAGGACAACAAATTTTCCGATACCGGCAAAAGAATGCCCCAGCTGAGCCATATAATGAATATCCCGAAGCATGTGGCCAGTATTCCAATGGCCGCGGCTCATAAAGAAAAAGCAGAACCCATTTTGCCGAATCGCGTTGCGCCATCTCCCGTGATCAGTAGCCAAACTTTGGCCGCTAAAAAAACTTTTACCGATAAGTTAAAAGGAATGTTCGCGGAAAAAGAATTGCCCGCGCCCAAAGAAGAAAATCTTTTGCCTAAAGGCCATCCGCCGATGTTTGTAGTAAAACCGGCCGCACCGGTTACGGCTCCTTTAAAGCCGTTAGTCGATAAACCTGTAATTGCCGCGGCCATAAAACCAGCGCCGCCGGTTGTCCCGGTACCAAAACTTGCAGTGAATCCGGCAGTCTTAAAACCGCAACCCCCAGCAGTTAAGCCTGTGCTTCCAGTTGTGGGTTATAGCAAACCGGCAATGCCGCAGGCTCAGGCTAAGGGCTTGAATTTTACCCAGGTTAATGAACAGGTGAGAAATGAAACTTTGGCTGCGGTAAAACAGAACTTGCAAAACAAACCGGAAATAAATTTACAACCAGTTGCTTCGCCGGCAGTGGCCGGTAAAACGCCGGAAATTAGAGAATTAAAAGACCTTGTCGCCTTAAGTCCCGAGGTGTTGGATGAGTCTGATTTAAACGCTTTGTCAGGAAAAATTAAAGGTTTGTTAAATAGGTATAACTATCACGAAGTGATGTTTAATTTAGAACAAAGCCAGGCTTACCAGGCATATATAAATACCGGCCTCGAGTTGTTAAAAAAACAAATCAGTTTTGATCAGGCTTCCCAGCAGGGAACTCAACCGGGGATGATGGATAGAGATCAGTTTGAAAAGTTTGTGGATCTAATACGGAAAATTCAGGCAGCGTAATTTAAGATTAAAATTTAAAAATCAAACTGGAAAATGACAAGGAAAATAGTAAAATGCACAAATTATGATATAATTAAGTGGTAAAATTAATTAAAACATTATTCGAACAATGCAATTTCCCGTTCCACAATTTACCGATGTTGAAGATAAAATTATTGGACCGCTGACCATTAAGCAGTTTGGTATAGTTTTTGGTATGGGAATGATTCTATTTTTGGGCTACTCGGCCACCAAAAGCGTTATTGTGCTTATTTTTTTGTTTATGATTTTGGGTATACCGGCATTAGCTTTAGCTTTCGGTAAAGTTAATGGCCGGCCCATCTATAATAGTATAGGTTATTTTGTGGCTTTCTTTTTAAGTCCCAAGGTTATGGTTTTTCACAAACAGGGCTTGCCAAACAAGGTCAAAGAAAGAGAGAAACAGCAGCAGCAGGACGAGTTGGCCGCTAAAGCTAAAAATATAACCTCTCCTGTAACTCCAGCCACCACCCAGGATAATTTGCGAAAAATTCAGGAATTATTAAAAGATACTCAGAGTAAGGAAGAAGAAATGATGAAGGGTGGAAATAACAGGTAAAGCTATCCGGATATACGGATGGCATCCGGATTTGCAGATTTCTGCGGATTCTACACATATTAGACAGTAAGCCAATAAAATTTATTATAAGAAAATAGGAAGCATGCGCAGGCATCCGTAAATCCGGATGTCGTCCGCAGATCAGGATCGTAAATGTTATGAAATTAGAAATGCAAAATAAAAAAGGTCAGGTTGGTAAATCTACGCAGAGTTTTTTGCGTATATCCGAAATTAAGAATGATACTGTGGTTTTAGACGACGGCGGCCTGCGCGGGATTATTGCCGTTTCCAGTACCAACTTTGACTTAAAGAGTCAGGACGAACAAAATTCCATTATCTTTAATTTTCAGAGATTTCTAAATTCTTTGGATTTTTCCATTCAAATTCTGATGCAGAGCCGCAAAATGGAGATTGGCGGTTATTTGGACAAGCTCAAACATTTGGCGGAAAAACAAACCAATGAATTATTGCGAGTACAGACCGCAGAGTATACCGAGTTTATTAGCCGGCTAATTGAGAACGCCAGCATTATGAACAAAAATTTTTATGTCATTGTTCCCTTGGGTGAAAGCATTTTCCCTTCACCGGCCGGATTTTTTAGCCGGGTTTTTGGTAACGGCAGAGCGAGGGAAATTGAAGAAAAAATTCAGAATTTTGAAAGAGCAAAAGAAAAACTGGATACGCGGATAAGCGCAATTATGTCTAACCTTTCCGGCATTGGTATTCGGGGTGTCAGGCTGAAAACCGAGGAAATTATCCAGCTTTACTATAATTCCTACAACTTTGAAGCAGGACCGCTTATAGACCCCGGGCAGCTTAAAGATATACAGATCTCGGAGTAAAGTGTAAAGCGATCCGGATCTGCGGATACATCCGGATTAATAGCAAGTTGAAAGTTGAAAAATCAAAATGGAAAAGGACAATGAAAAATTTAAAAAGGAATTTAAGAAGAGGCTATATAATTGGGTTTTGAGGTTGATTAAATTTATTGACTCCTTGCCAAAGAGTATGGTGAGTGAAGTCATGGGAAAACAGTTGTTACGCAGTGGAACAAGTGTGCTGGCCAATTATATTGAAGCAAATTCAGCTTCATCGAAAAAGGATTTTATTAATTTTTTTACGCATTCATTAAAGTCGGGGAACGAATCAAAGGTTTGGCTAACGTTACTGAGAGACTTATCGAAAGGGGATAAGACAGAACTGGGTTGGTTGCTAAAAGAATTAATAGAGATATGTAATATAATCGCAACAAGTATTTTAACGCTAAAAGGTAAGAGATAATTTTTAATTTGTGAATTGTAATTTTCCATTTTGATTTTTAAATTTTGATATAATCTCAATGTCCATTTTCGGAAAAATTAGCCAGCAGGAAATAGAGGAGAAAAAGCAACAGCTCAAGGAAAAAGAAAAAGAGCACGGCTTAAGCTCCAGTTTAACTGACCTGGAAAAAACTTATCGTGAAGGCATGACTACGCTGAGGGATTTAATAGCGCCTTCGTCTTTAAAATTTGAAAGCTCCTATTTTGAACTAAACGGGAAATTCGGACGAAGTTTTTTTGTGCTGACTTATCCGCGGTTTTTGTCCACTAACTGGCTGTCATTTATTATTCAGGCCGAAGGGGCGTTGGATTTGTCGATGTTTATTTACCCGATTGATTCGGCGGATATATTAAAAAAGTTAAAATCCAAAGTCGGGGAAATTGGTTCGCAAATGGCCATTAACCAAGAAAAAGGCATGGTTCGCGACCCGATGCTGGAAACCGCTTATAAAGATGTGGAAAGCCTGCGCGATAATTTGATGCAGGGAACGGAAAAATATTTTCGTTTTGCTTTGTATTTTACCATCTACGCCAATGACTTAAAGGAGCTGGATAAATTTTCCAGTACGCTAGAGAGCGCTTTGGGTGCAAAATTAATTGTCACCAAGCGGGCACTAATGCAAACCCAAAATGGTTTGAATTCCAGTTTGCCTATGGGTATGGATGAACTGGATGTGGCCAACAATATGAACACTGGCCCGTTGTCTTCGTGCTTTCCTTTTGTCTCTTCAGATTTAACCAGCAATGACGGAATTTTGTACGGTATTAACCGTCACAACAACAGTTTGATTCTTTTTGACAGGTTCGCTATGGAAAATGCCAATGCCGTGGTGTTTGCCAAGTCCGGTGCCGGAAAGTCCTATGCCGTTAAATTGGAAGTTTTGCGGTCATTAATGGTGGGAACGGAAGTAATTATTGTTGACCCGGAAAATGAATACCAGCATTTGGCCGCTGCTGTGGGTGGCACTTATTTGAGTGTGTCGCTTAATTCCAATTCCCGCATTAATCCGTTTGACTTGCCGGCTGCTGTGGAAGGTGAAGACAACGCCGATGTTTTAAGAAGCGCGGTTATTAATTTGCTCGGGCTGTTTAGTTTGATGATCGGCAAATTAAATCCAACCGAAGAGGCATTAATGGATAAAGCCATTTGGCAAACTTATGCCAAAAAAGATATTACTCCGAATTTGCAGGATTTTCGCGGTTTGGAATATCCGACTATGAATGATTTAGTGGAAATTTTAAACGGAATGGTTGGTGCGGAAAGTTTGGCGCAGCGGCTTGAAAAATACACCCAAGGAACTTTTGGCGGACTGTTAAACCAGCAAACCAATGTGGTTTTAAACAATCAATTGGTGGTTTTTTCCATTCGCGATTTAGAGGAAGAACTGCGGCCAATAGCGATGTACATTATATTGAACTTTATTTGGAACATTGTCCGGGCAGAATTAAAAAAGCGCATTTTGGCGGTAGACGAAGCCTGGATTTTAATGCAGCACGAAGACAGTGCCCGCTTTTTGTTTGGCATTGCCAAGCGTGCTCGCAAATATTATTTAGGCCTTACCACTATTACTCAAGACGTAGCTGACTTTTTGGCCAGCCCTTATGGCAAGCCGATTGTGACCAACTCGTCCATTCAGCTGTTGTTAAAACAAAGTCCGGCGGCCATTAACATTATTGCTGATACGTTCTTTTTAACTGAAGGAGAAAAATACTTGCTGCTGGAAAGCGAAGTTGGCGAAGGGATATTTTTTGCCGGCTTAAAGCACGCGGCTATAAAAATTTATGCTTCGTATGTGGAAGACCAAATAATTACCACCGACCCCAAACAGCTGCTCGAAATCCAGCAGAGCCAGGAGAAACTTAATTAAATTTCAAATTTTAAATTTCAAATTTCAAGTGAATCACTGATGCTTAATTTTGAAATTTTGCATTGGAATTTGATTTGGAATTTGTAATTTGATATTTGAAATTTTTGTTTTATGGCCGAACCGGCAAATAAATCAAGCCAGGCCACTTTGGATGAAGAGGAAGATATCGTCCCAGAACCTGCCGATAAAAAACAGCCCGAATCTAATGAGATTGCCATTCGGGAGCCTTTTGAAATTGGCAATGATTTAAAAATTATTTACGACATTGCCGTTGACGGCGGGCCGAAAAAAATTGCCAACTGGAAAATCCACGAAGGCTCAAAGGTGGAAATTCATGGTAGCGGCTTAGGGTCGTATGACCGGATAATTCTTTGGGCTCAGGGGTCTCCCTACCGGCAAGAGTCGGTTGACCGGGCTCAAGACGGCCGGACTTTAAGTTTTGAAGTTGGTAATGAACTAGCTAGCGCATATGAAGACGGAACTTTAATAGAACTGCAATTGGTTGATTCGCGAAATCCGGCCAATGATCGTTTTTTAAAACAAAAGTTAAAATATTTTAAACAGACTGAGGAAGAAAAAAAGCGCGCTACTCAAGTTGCCGAAGAAGAAAGGCTGAAACAGCAATCGTCTTTTTTGGGCGGCCAGCCCGGAGTAATTGGCCAAATTATTAACCAGAGTATTGGTGCTCCGGTGACCGGATTGGCGCAAGGGTTAGCAGGGTCACGCGATCAGTCGCGGCCACGGACTTCCACGCTTGCAGGAGCGATTAAAAAATCCGGTCAAGCGGAATCGAATGCGGAAGATTTAGACGCGGATTCGGCAGAGGATTTAGCCCCGGATGTAGGGGTTGAGGAAATTTTAAAGACATCAAACGGTGCTGAAGTTAATACATCCGGGCAAATAAATTCAAACGAGGTAAATATTTCCGGGCAACAAGACGAGGTTGTTACTCCCGGCGGCACTGTGTCCGTGTCCGGTAGGCAAGAAGCAGGAGCGGTTGGAGCAACTGTGTCTGCGGCGGGACAAACTGTTGGCGGGACAATAACTTCCGGGGTTTCCGGCGGGGCGAATATTAAAACAGAGGCGTCTGTAAAAAAAACGTCGTCAGTCAGCCAAACTGTTTCCGGTCAAACGAAATCTACAACCACAGTTTCCGGGTCTAGCCAGACTACTCAAACGACAAAAACCAGTACCCAAACCTCGGGTAACGTTGCAGCGTCCGGTGAAATAAAAAGTGAACAAAATGTTTCTACAACCGAGACGGAATCTGCCACGCAAAAAATTTCCGGCCAAGGATCTGGGCAGGCAAGCGGTCAAATATCGCAATCACAAGAAACCCAAACTGAAAGCTCCGTTAGTCGGGAAAAAGATGTTAAAGCGACCACGTCAACCAAAGCTGATGTTTCTAAGATTGGGTCGGATGGGGGTAAGCGACAAACTTTAGTAGAGGCAACGCAAGAGAATAAAACTCAGACAGAGCAAAAAGTTCAAGCAGAAAAAAATATATCAGCTCAAGCTGAGGATCGGAGATCGGAGGTCGGAGAATCGGAAGGTCGGCAGAAGGAAACGGTCCAGCCAGTTCCTGAGAGTATAGATGAGGATAAAGAAAAAGATCGCGGTATTCAAACAAGTGAGAAAGATCAACCAGAGAAAAAAGATCAGAGTGACCAGAAGGAAGTAAAAAATAAGACAGAAATCAAACCTAGTGCAACGGTGCAAGGCAAGACTCAGGCACCTGAGGCCATACAGAGCCCCAGGCCGCAAAAATCTGCGCCAAGCGAGGTTGTTTCGCCGCCGGCCGGCATTTCCAGCATGCTGAATAAATTGGCTGCAAATGACGCAAAATTACAACCGGCTATTGGTTCAAAACAGCAAATTGACGGCGCGGGACGCAGGGAAAAACCGGTGAATTTGGCCGACACAATGGGGGCAGGGGCGGAGCCGAAAAAAGAAGATGAGAATCGGAGGTCGGAAGTCGGAGGGCCGGAGGTCGGCAGTAGGAAGTCGGAGGGGCTGCCGCAGACGGAGAATCGGAAGTCGGAGATCGGAGAATCGGAAGCGCCGGAGGGTTCGGATGTCGATCGTGGTGCTTTAACGGATAATCAAGGACAACAGAAGACGGGATCTGAATCAGAATCCGAAGAGGAAAACCAAGAGGAAGAAGAACCGGAACTATCGCCGACCGAACAAGCCAGGCAGATTGCGGTAAATAATCCGTTCATTCGTCGTTTAGCTAATTCCGAAGCGGCATCCAGAGCGGTTGCGGGAGAAAAACAACTGGCCGGTTTGGCAACATCAAGAGTATGGAATTGGGCAGTGACCGGAGCATATCTGTCCGGTTTTACAGTAATTGGTTTTTATCTCGGTCTCATTGTTATGGACGTATACTGGGCATTATTGCACCGCCGCGACAAAAAATTATTTCCTTTGGCCGGTTGGCAAAAAGCCGTAACTATAATTACCAATTTGATCGGCATAGCTGTCCCATTGTTATTAATTGCTATTATTTTTTACGTGGGGTGTAATTTTCCGATGTCTGGAAGAAATCCTATTTTTGGGTATAAGGGCAGCGCTCTGGGTTCTATTATAGGGGACTCGTGTCAAAGTTTCGATCTGACGCTACAGAGGCCAACTTCGGTAAATCCCACCGGCGAGGTTGGTGGTTTGCCCGCCGGCGGTGGACCATTGTCTACCGGTGATTGGAACAAAACTATTGTGGAGGTGAGCAATATGTATCAAATAGATGCCTGTATTTTAAAAGTAGTTGTGCAAAAAGAGTCAGCAAATGTCAAAGATGCTTCGGGCAAGAACGCGGCCGACAGGGCGATTGGCTGCGACTGCGCTGCTAACGGACACCCGGAGTATTGTCCGGACAAAAGAAAAGTGTATAGTTCGGATTATCAATTTAACTGGTCCCAGTGCTCATATGGAATCGGCATTACTCAATGGACAATTTTTCCGCAAGGTAGGAGTGGTTATATGGCTTGGCAATCTACCGGCATTCCCAGCAGAAATTTGGTCTATGGAGTAACCGGGCATCCGGATATTTGGTATACGGTTAACGATTTGCTAAATCCTACCACCAGCTTAGAGTTGGCAGCCAAGACTTTCGCGGCGAATATGAAAAAAGTTAACCGGTCCGGCCCACCATTTAATCGGAGCGATGTCCAGGCTGCATTTATGGCCTATGTTGGCAGCAGTAACAGGCAAGCCCAGCTGGTGGCTGACCGGATGGCATTATATGATATGTGTAAAAATTCATCGGGCACGGCAGCGCCTTAACATTAAATTAATCGCTATATGACAACAAAATTTAAAATTATTTTCGGGATCGGAGCTTTTTTCCTTGTTATATTGGTAGGTTTTATTATTGTTCAAAACCTATCTTCGCCGGCACAGCCGACCGGCGGGGGAGGTATAAATACCACAACTCCCGGCTCTGGTACGTTGCCGGATTATATTTTAAGCGGGCCGGAAGAGGTAAAAATTAAAGAATTTGTAAAAAACTTTGTAAATTTGTATAATACGTATAGTAGTAATGACATTAGCAACCTGACGGCTTTGGGTGATTATCAAACAATAGAATTGCAAAAGAAAACAGTTTTGTTGGTTGAAAATTTGCAAAACAGTTTGCCGGTCGGCTATAGCTTAACCAGTCAGGCGGATATGAATACGTTTGCGTATAAATATCCGGACGCCAATACATTACGGGTGACGGTAAAAGGCCGAGCCGAAGAATATTTGAACGAAAACGTTTCCGCAAAAAACTATATTTTTACCGCCGAACTCGAGCTGCAAAAAAATGGTAACTCGTGGCTGGTACAAGACATAAAAATTATAAAAAATTAAAATTTTAAAATAAAAATATGAACAAAAAGGCAATTGCCATTTTAGGAGCTATTTTTTTGCTGATTGTCGGCACGCTGGGATTTTTAATCTATTCCAAATATTCCGGTAATAAAACCCCGACACCAACAGCCACATCCAATAACCCCGATTCGACATCGGACACCCCCGAAACCGTAGATACAAGTACGAGCACTCCTGAAGTTGTCCCACAGACAGGCATAATAAAACTGACAGATGATCAGGTAATTTCCCCTGCCTTATTTTTTAACGGCGGCGGTGTGACATATTTTGACCGTTCCGGCGGTCTGTATCAAGCCAGCCTGCAGGAAAACGGCGGACAAGTCGCGTTCACCGACAAGAAGAAATTAGATATCCCGGTTAAGCGAAATATTGTAAAAATTTTATGGCCGTCCCGCGGTAATGATTTTATTGCCCAATTTGTAGACCCTTCCGGTAATCCTGCTTGGAGCTATTTTAACAGCTCGACTCAAACTTATTTTGATTATCCAGCGCAAGTGACTGCTGTGGATTGGATGCCCACTGGTAATAAAATTATGTATTTTTGGACAGAGAATGGTAAAACCACTCTTAATTTAAGTGATCCAGACACGCGAAATTGGCAAACTTTGGCAGATATGTGGGAAAATGACGACGTCTTAAGCGTTTCTCCAGACGGTAGCCAGCTATTATTTTATGAAGTTGCTAACAGTAAGGCGATTAATCCAATAAATTTGGTTTCTGTTGACGGCAAATTGTGGAAAGGGGTAGTAAAAACCGGTTTTAATTTTGGTGTGTTATGGAGTCCTGACGGACAAAAGTTTTTATTCGCGAAAAAAGATTTTAACACCCAAAAATACCAACTGTGGGTTTATAATCTAGCTTCGGAAGAAAATAAAAATTTAGGTTTGTTTACTACAGTGGACAAAGCGGTTTGGTCAAAAGACAGCAATGTTATTTTTGCGGCTGTGCCTAATTCCGGCAATACTGAGAATGGAGGATTGACCGTCGACAACTTCTACCGCATGGATACTTCAACCTTAGATAAAAAACAGTATTCACAAAGTGCGGAATCTTCCATTGACGGTCGGGATTTATTTTTGAACTCTTTGGATAGCAAACTATTTTTCAGAAATGCGCAAGATGGCGGGTTGTACTACTTAGATCTAACACAGTAGGCAAATAAGGTAAAATGTAAAAATCAAAGTGTAAAATGACAGATAAAAATAAAAATGACAATCAAATTATTAATTTTGCATTGTCATTTTTATTAGTGACGTAGAGCGAGTCCGGCCATTTATGGCCGAGCGAGCCGAGGAGCTAATACAGGTTTAAATACCTTTGGAGCTTTGCTCCGAAATGATAGTTGCCACCTTGCATTTAATGCTCAGCCAGCTCTGCTACGGGGAGCCTTTATTTTTGATATTTAATCTTTAAATTTATGAAGTCTCAAACAATTTTTGTCTGTTCCAGCTGTCAATATAAATCACCGCGCTGGCAGGGTAAGTGCCAGCAGTGCGGCGAGTGGAATACTTTGGAAGAGCAGGTGCAAATGTCCTCAAAAAAAAGTTATTCCGGCGGAATAGTTAAACCGGTTGATTTGTCGGGCGTGGAAATTTCTCAGCACGAGCGCATAAAAACCGGCATTGGCGAGTTTGACGAGGTTGTTGGCGGAGGGATTGTTCCAGGCAGCTTGATTTTGCTTGGCGGTGATCCGGGAATCGGCAAATCGACTTTGGCTTTACAGTTGTCTATGAACGTTAGCGCAGAGGTGCTTTATGTTTCCGGCGAAGAATCAGTTAGCCAAATTAAATTGCGGGCGGACAGAATAAATAAAAATCATCGGTTAAATGTTTTAGCCGAAACATCTTTAGGCGCGATTTTAGCCGGCATAGAAGCGCAGCAGCCGGAGTTGGTGATTATAGATTCCATTCAAACCATGTATTCGGAAGAAGCCAGCGGCGTGGCCGGCGGTGTAGCGCAGGTGACTTCGGCAGTGCAGCAAATTATGCGCCTGGCGAAACAAAACCATATTTCTTTTATAATCATTGGCCATGTCACCAAAGAAGGTTATTTGGCGGGCCCAAAAACTTTGGAACATATGGTAGATACGGTTTTGTATTTGGAAGGGGAGCGGTTTGCTTCTTTTCGCATCTTGCGCTGTGTTAAAAACCGGTTTGGCACGACCAATGAAGTGGGTGTTTTTGAAATGGCCGGCGGCGGTTTGGTGGAAGTTAAAAACCCGTCGCAATTATTTTTGGGAGAAGACAGTATTGCGGCCTCGGGAAATATTGTTACCGGGGTAATGGAAGGCAGCCGCGCTTTGCTTTTGGAAATTCAGGCGCTTACTTCTGCCAGCAGTTTTGGCTACCCGAAAAGAACTTCGGCCGGATTCGATAATAATCGACTGCAGCTTTTGTGCGCCATCTTGTCCAAACGCGCGGGACTGAATTTATCTAACCAGGATATTTATGTAAATGTTGTGGGCGGCATTAAAATAGACGAGCCGGCGGCGGATTTAGCCGTGGCCATGGCTATAGTTTCCAGTATAAAAGACAGCGTGGTAAAAGATACAGTGGTGCTTGGTGAATTGGGGCTTTCCGGTGAGGTGCGGTTTGTGTCCAATTTGGAAAAAAGGATTCGGGAAGCGGAAAAGCTTGGTTTTAAAACAATTATTTGTCCAAAAAATAAAATTTCCCATAAAGGGAAAATCGAAGTCCTACAAGTAAGAACCTTAGGCGAAGCATTAAAAATTTTGTGATTCTAGAAAAGTTAATCCGGACAAATTAAAAAGACCGGTGCGTTCCACTAGCGCGCCGGTCTTGTCCTTTGGTAGTGCCATTGGGCATTACCTCGGGATATTTTGGCAACAAAGAATGAGCCGGAGGAAACTAGTGGAGTTGCGGTCGTGGCCGCTCCCGAGTTTTTTTAAAACACGGGAAGTTTCTTCTGGGTCATCCGTTGGTTGCCTTGTTTACTTTATGCTTCGAGTTCGAGTAGGGAGCCAAACCCGTTCGCCGTTTGGTTGTCCAACACGCTCTGGCAGCTGCAGCAGCGTTGAGCGTAGGGTATGGCCTGGAGCCTCTTGGTGTTGATTTCAGCCTCGCAATCTTCACAGGAGCCGAAGATTCCTTCGTCGATGCGATCCAACGCCGCCAGAATTTGGTTGATTTCAGCAGTTTGACGATTCTTATTCAGAATCGCCAGGTCTTGTGCCGACTTCTGTTGGGTGTTGTCCAGCGGGTCGGCAAGGGGCTCAATGGCGATGTCGTCACGGTTTTTAACCTCCCGAGTCAATACTGCCAGTTTCTCCGACAGTATTTTCTTGTAGTGAACCAGCTCTTTTTGAGTCATCTACTGCCCTCAAACCTAATGGACTATTCGCTAAACAAAGCAAATTATCCTCCTTGGTTGTGGCCATATTATGCCTATAAATGCAGATTTTGTCAAACACAAAAAATTGTTATCGGTGGTAGGTGCTATTCAAAGTGAATGATTCGGTTTTTGATTTTATCTTGTAATAGGGGATATTTTGCTAGAGTAATATCAGTATTTAAAATTTTATGGGCTTCTTGCCTGGCCGGTTCGATTAAGGAAGTATAAGAAAGGTTAAAATGTTTAAAATCCCAGCCGGCTTGCTCGGTGCCGTAAAGCTGGCCAAAGCCACGCTGTTTTAAATCCAATTCCGCCAAAGCAAAACCATCTTGCGTTTTGGAAAATTCTTCCAGGCGAGCCAAATTTTCCGGAGTTTCTTTGCCGGAGAATAAAAAGCAGTAAGACTGATGTTCGGCTCGGCCAACCCGACCGCGAAATTGATGCAGTTGGGAAAGGCCAAAACGTTCGGCGGCTTCAATGATCATGACCGAGGCATTGGGCACGTCTACTCCCACTTCAACCACTGAAGTGGCAACTAAAATTTGAATGTTGTTTGCCAAAAAATCTGACATAACAGCTTCTTTTTCCGCTGACTTTAAGCGGCCATGAAGTAAACCTATTTTAAGTTTGGGAAAAATCTTTTTTAGCAATTCCAGTTCGCCAGTCGCCGATTTAACCCCGAGTTTGTCCGATTCTTCCACAAGCGGGGTAATTACAAAGGCTTGACGACCCAGGGCAATCTGCTTGTCAATAAATTTATAAGCCTGGGCGCGATTTTCGGGCAATACCGCCTTGGTCAAAATTGGCTTTCGGTCTTTGGGTTTGGTTTTAATTTGGGAGATATCCAATTCGCCAAAAAACGCGAGCTTTAAAGTGCGGGGAATTGGAGTCGCAGAGAGTGATAATAAATGCGGGATTTTGGTTCCTTGCTGGATTAAGGCTGAACGCTGTTCTACACCCCAGCGGTGCTGTTCGTCAATTATTACCAGTGCTAGTTTTTTAAAAGTTACATTTTTTTGCAACAGCGCGTGGGTGCCAAAATAAATTCCCGGCATACCTTCTGAAATAAGTTTTTTGAATTTGTCTTTGGGAACGGTTTCCCCGTTTACTATTGTATGAGTATTGGTGAGCAGACAAATTTTAAATTTTAACTTTTTTATTTTTAAATATTTTAGCGCAGTGTCAAAATGCTGTTTGGCTAAAATTTCCGTGGGGGCTAAAAATACCGCTTGGTAACCTTTGCTTATTGTTTGTAGAGCGGCCATAAAGGCCACTAAAGTTTTGCCGCTTCCCACGTCGCCTTCTAAGAGTCGATTCATTGGTTCTGTTTTTTCCAGATCCTGCATAATCTCCCAAGCTGATTTTTTCTGCTCTAAAGTAAGCTCGAACGGTAATCCGGCCAAAAAAGTTTTGGTCAAGGCTTGGTCAAACTTGGAGGCATAACTTTGCTTTTTTGCCATCTCCATTTTAGTTTTTTGCGCTGCCAATTGGCTAAAAAATATTTCTTCAAAAGCCAAACGTTTTTTTGCCGCCTCCAGTTGCTGAGCGGATTCCGGAAAATGAGACTGATAAATAGTTTCCGGTAAAGTTAGCAGCTTTTGGTTTTTAATAATTTGGGGAGGAAAAACATCTACAATTTTGTTTGCCAGTGGCAGATAGGTTTTTATTAGGTTTCTTAATGTTTTGGGGTAGAGGCCGGATTTTAGATGGTAGACCGGAACCAAGCGGGAAGTATGCACGGGGAAGTCGGAAACTTTTTCATAAATAGGATTAGTTAGTTGAAGAGAATTTTTATAATACTCGGCAGCCCCCGCTAAAAAAATTTCATCGCCTGCTTTTAGAGTTTTAGCCAAATAGGCCTGGTTAAACCAGGTTACTTTTAAAGAGCCGGTGTCGTCCGAAACTAAGCTTTCGGCTAATGACATTCTGCCTCGGAAAGAAAATCGTGAGGATATGCTTTTAATTTTGACTCTCAGACTAATATTTTCCTCGGGTTTTAAATCTTTAACATTGATGGTTTTAGTAAAATCTAAATAGCGATAAGGAAAATACAGTAAAAGATCCCGAACGGAAATGATTTCGAGTTTTTTTAAAGCCGCGAGTTGCGGCTTGGTAAATTTTTGCAGATTTTCCAGCTGCGAGTTTATGTCTTGCATTGGCGAATC
>CAZFQP010000014.1:0-19420 GCA_964520505.1 uncultured Candidatus Saccharibacteria bacterium
CTAAGAGTATTCCGGTAGTAAGTCCGGTAGAAGAAGCCCAGCGGGTAACATAACCATTAGTACCAGATCCGGTAAAGGCATTGGTAGAGTTTAGAGTATTACCACTCCAAGCTAAACCGGTACCTGCAGTTATTCTGGTAGAAGGAGTGTTGTAGAAGTTAGCCCACTGAGTTGTAGAAGCTGTAAGAGGAATGGTATAACCGGAAGAAGGATTTAAAGTAAAGGTGTGAATGTTAGAACCGGAAGTAATAAACAAATCTATTCCTCCGGAAGTGGAAGTGGCAAAGGTTTGAGAAGCACCGGTCTGTAAGTTCAAAGAAGTAATACCACCGCCCGCACCGGCATCACCGGCACAGACAAAGGAATTGGTGGTAGTGGAATAAATTAATTTTTGTGAAGCCTGATCACAGGAAGGAAGAGAAGCAAAGTTGTAGTTAGTACCGTTGCTAACTAATATGGTATCGTCTGCGCCTATGGTGGAAGTTCCTGTACCGCCGTTGGCAATTGGCAGGATTCCTGTGACATGAGAAGTTAAATTAATCTGGTTAGCGGTAATCTGCTGACCGGAGAGAGACAAATAGTTTTGTCCGGCTAAGGTAACATCTCCGGTGTTAGATCCGGAAAGATTAGCTGCATTAATATTTCCGGTTAAGGACAAAGCTGTGCCGGAGGCATTAGTAAATGTTAATCTGGTGGCTGTAGTAGTAGCTAAGTAAGTATTGTTGGTAACTGTTAAGTTGCTGGTAGAAGCATTTAACAATGTAGCCTGGCCGGTAACCCATAATGGACCAGAGACAGTTAAAGCTGAAGTAGAAGCATTGGTGGAGGTAATGGAAGTAAAGGAAGGATTTGCAGAAACTGCGATAGTGGAGGTGCCGGAGAGGACAATATTGCTGCCGGCATTTAGGAAACTAATTGGGCTGTTGTAGAAATTATTCCAGTTGGTGGTGGATGCAGAAAGAGGAATATTGTAGCCGGATGATACTGTTGGAGTTAGAGTAATAATATTTGTAGAAGTAGACACTGTTAAACCAATACCGGTAGCAGTACCGGTGGCAAGAACAAAGTTAGTGTTAGTAATACCGGCAATGGTGGTAGTGGCAAAAGGTTGGAGAGTAGAGTTTAGAGTATTACCACTCCAAGCTAAACCGGTACCGGCAGAAATTCTGGTAGACGGAGTAGCGTAGAAGTTAGACCATTCTGTGGTAGAAGCAGAAAGAGGAACAGTGTAACCGGATGCAGGCTGCAGGGCAAAGGTATGAACGTTACCGCTTGAGGTGATGTTAAGTTGTAAGCTGGCAGATGTATTTGTAGCAAAGGTTTGGGAAGCTCCTGTTTGGCCGTTTAGGGAAGTAATAGCAGAAGTTAAATAAGTAGAAGCATCGGTATACAGAGAACCGCCGGCAGTAGATCTAACTAAACCAGCACCTAAAGAATTGATTGTAGTTGAACCGTTAGCTGCTACTGTTAACAACTGTGTACCGGTAGAAGAAGCAACGGCAAAGACAGGGATAGTTGGAGAGGTAGATGTTCCCTGAACAACTAAAGTTGCGTTCGGAGTGGTAGAGCCAATTCCTACTCTTTGGTTGTTAGTTACTCTTAAGACAGATACTCCGGTAGAAGAGCTAATGTTGAATATATCGTTAGTACCGGCTGAACCCTGAATGTTAAAGGTAATGGAAGAAGATGTAGCATTAACACCAGCTACTGTGCCACTGTCTAAGAGAATGCCAGTAGCAGTAGTGGAGGCTCCGGTATATCTTACTACATAACCGTTAGTGCCAGTGCCAGAAAGTTTATTGTTGAAAGTAGCCCAATCAGTGGAAGAAAGATAACCATTTTGAGAAATGTTAGCTTGTTGTATACCAATGACACCGGTGGTGGTGCTGTAGGTAATTGGTGAAGTACCGCTAAGCATCGTATAGATGGTAGAGGTGGTTAAGCCATTTAGAGTATTTCCACTCCAAGACATATTTGTTCCTGCAGTAATCCTAGAAGAAGGAGTAGCATAGAAGTTAGACCATTCAGTGGTGGAAGCAGAAAGAGGAATAACATATCCGGAAGTTAGGGAGAAGACTCCGGTACCGGAAGTATAGGTCAGGCCTAAGGCAGAAGAAGAAATAGCCCCTCTGGCTCTAGAATCTAAATAGTAAAGATTATTTCCTTCTGCAACTAAAGTAGTGTTTAGGGAAGAAGATCCGGTTCCCCCATTTACCACCGGTAAAATGCCTGTGACATTAGAAGTTAAATTAATCTGGTTAGCGGTAATCTGCTGACCGGAGAGAGACAAATAGTTTTGTCCGGCTAAGGTAACATCTCCGGTGTTAGATCCGGAAAGATTTGCCGCGGTAATATTTCCTGTTAAGGAAAGATTCGTTCCTGAAGCATTGGTAAAGGTAAGTTTAGATGTTGTGGTAGTAGCTAAGGAAGTATTACCGCTTACGAATAAATTAGCCGTAGTTGTCGTACCGGTCGTATTTGTCGTATTAAAATATGAATTACCCGAAACGCTTAAGTTAGTACCGGAAGCATTGGTAAAATTTGTTTGGCCGTTTAAGTAAGTGTTGGTGGCTACAGTTAAGTTAGTAGTTGAAGCATTAGCTAAAGCAGATTGACCGGTAACATACAATGGACCGGAGGCTGTTAAGGCTGTAGAAGAAGCGTTAGCTAAAGAAGAAGTAGCGGTGACAATTAAAGAGGTAAAGCTTGGGTTAGCAGAAACCGCGACAGTGGAAGTTCCGCTAAAGACAATATTGCTGCCGGCGGTTAAGAAACTTACCGGTGAGTTATAAAAATTATTCCAGTTGGTGGTAGAAGCAGAAAGAGGAATAACATATCCGCTAGCAACTGTCGGCGTGAAAGTTAAAGTTGAACCGCTGCCGGTAATATTTAATCCAAGGCCCGTGGCAGTGCCGGTCGCGAAGGTATAGGCAGTGGAAGACAATCCATTTATTGTGGTCGTCGCGAAATAAGAGTTTAAAATATTTCCTGCCCAAGACAAATTATTCCCGGCGGTAATGCGGTTTGAAGGAGTAGCGTAGAAGTTAGACCATTCTGTGGTAGAAGCAGAGAGAGGAACAGTGTAACCGGATGCAGGCTGCAGGGCAAAGGTATGAACATCACCGCTTGAGGTAATGTTAAGTTGTAAGCTGGCAGATGTATTTGTAGCAAATGTTTGCGAAGCTCCTGTTTGGCCGTTTAGGGAAGTAATGGCGGAAGTTAAATAAGTAGCGGCATCGGTATACAGGGAACCGCCGGCTGTAGCTCTAACTAAACCGGCTCCCAAAGAATTAATTGTTGTTGATCCGTTAGCTCCAATGTTAAAGAAAGACGCTCCGGAAGAAGAAGCAACAGTAAATATATTGTCGGTAGTGCCGGAAGCAACAACAGTCAAACGGGAATTTGGAGTAGCGCTGCCAATACCAATTTTGTTGTTGGCAATATAAAGCAAAGTTTGTGGTGTGACTGTTGGGGCGGAAGAAGCGTAGTAAGCAAAGGCACCGGGAACACCGGCTGCTACTTCCCCGCTGCCGCCGCCACCTGCGCCGGTTCCGATTGCCGACCAAGAACTGCCGTTGTAAACGTTGTAAACATTTGTGTCTGTGTTATAAACCATCAAACCGGCGGCCGGCGAAACAATCGCATCGCGCTGAGCCTGGCTCATTCTCGGAGCAAGGAAACCTTTGCTGGTAGATTCCAGTTGCAAAATTGCAGATGCATTCGGCGTGCTGGTTCCCACTGCTAATTGAGTAGAAGAAGCCGAGTAGAACAAATTAGCATTGTCTTGTGCTAAATTATTTACTCCCATAAACACAACTGAGCCGGGAGTGAAACCGGGGTTAATATTTGTGACAGTCAAATTTGTAATAGTAGTATTGCCGTTTAAGTTAGTAGTGCCGTTGACGGTTAACTGATTATTTACGGTCGCGTTTTGGGTCACAAAATCTTGCGAAGATAAATAAGTCACTCCGGTCATACTGCCGCCGCCGTTGCCGTTCGTGGCACTGGGCTGAATATATGTAATGGTAGAATTACCCCCGCTAGTTCCGGCCGGGCCTTGTGGTCCGGTTTCGCCTTTAAACTTTCCTTCCGCTAAATAATTATTTAAGCGTTGGTCAATAAGGGAATAAATTTGGTTCTCGGTAAGTCCCAGAATCTGATTAATAACTTTGGAAGTAGAACCATAGTTGTTATAGACCACTGGGGTGCTTGTGTTCCCGCTTGTGAAAATTGACGGTGCGCTATGTCCGTAAAAAACTTTTGTTAAATCTGCTTTTTGCGCCAGTCTTTGTTCAGTGGAAAAATTGCTCCACAACACGGAAGCAGAAATACCAAACAAAGCAATTAACAAACTGGCAAACACCAACGGCAAACTGGAAGGCCGCGGTTGAATGTAGCTCTTGTATAATTCTTTAATTTTTTCTTTGCCCAAAACAAAAGCACTGCTTTGTTTTGGCTGAGCTGCTGGCGCTTCCAAAATCTCGCCTAGTTCCAAACTGGAAGCAAATTTATTTCGCAATTGGTTTTGCTCGGCAGTCGCCATTACAACCGCCGGCAAAACAGTTTGCTGTTCTTCTGTTTTCTCAATTTCTAATTTCTCAATTTCCTGCTTCTTTACAATTTCCTGCTTGCTTGCAGAAATCTTGCTTTCCATTTTCTCCAAACTCTCTGTTAGAGTGTGGATTCGGTTTTCAAGATTGTCTAAAACTTCTCGCTTTAATCCGGCGAGCTGCAAAATTTCATGTGGGTGCTGCTGTGGATGCACAACCGGAGCCTGAGTATTTTTGTTCAAAGAAACTTGATCGATAGCTGTCTGGCTTTCAACCTGAGAAACAATCGGCTTAGATTTATTAGAATCGGTAAATGTAACCGGCTCGGGAGCTGTTTGTGCAACCGGTAAATTTTGAGCCTTAACAATGTGAACCTGAATTTGTTTTCCTGTCTCGTCGGCAACTTCCGAAATTCCATTTTTGTAGGTTTCAATAAAAGCGTTCAAATCGTTTTGGGCTATAACCCAATTGCGTCCGATTTTAAAACCTTTCAGTTTTCCGGTACGACACAAAAATCCTAGGTAATCCTGGTGATACCCGGTCTGCTTGCTAGCCTCAGAAAGGCTTAGGAATTCTTGTTGTTCTTGGCTTTGGTTTTCAGTCACAATTTTGTGTCAGATTTATTGTTCTCGCCTATCCGATATTGGCTTTTTTTGAAACCTTGTTTTTCTTTTATTCATAAAGAATTTTGTTTATATCTCGGATACGCGATATCTGTATATATTATAGCTTTTAGCTTAAATATGGGTCAATGATTTTGCGTTAAAATTTTTCATAAAAATTACATAATTTCTGTTTCACTTTTTTAGAAAAAAATAATGAAAATCTTTTCAATCTTTAATACAAAATTTAGTATAAAAACACACTGTAAAAATTCACTAATATTACTTTTGCAAAAAACTTACTGGAATTTTCGGAATTTTTGCAAAAATTTACAAATTTTTTATAAAGCTTGTGGAACTACAATGAAATTTTAAATTTTTGTTTTACAATTCGTTCCATACTTGTTCTAATATAAACAGTAGTTAAGGTCATGAAATTTACACAAATTCGCTCCAGATTTGTCAATGCGAGCGAATGCATCTGAGCACGGCAAACTCACAATCTTTCAAAAGGGATTGCTTCGGATGCACTCGCAATGACAAATAGACACTGGGTGAAATCAAGTTTGACCCAAACAACCAGTACCAGTAAAACTCAATAAAATTCTTTGAAAAAAATTGTGTCCGCCATTGCTTCACAAAAGAATTTTCTAGCTAGATTTTTACTTTCAATATTAAATATAAATTTAATATTATTTAATACTTTACTTTTTATTTCATATGAAAAACGTTTTTAAAAGTTATATATGGGCAATAAATTTAGTGAAACTGAAAAAAATTAATTTTTTTCAGAAAAATAGCAAAAATCCTGTTCCACACAGGATTTTAAAAATTAATGAAACATTTAAAGATTTTTTTTAGCTTTTGTCAAAAGTTATTCACAGTTAATTTCAAAATAATAATTAGCTACTTAATGCCCTAAGCGGGCGTCAAGGCCAAGTTCACGGACACACAGATGACGCATTTCAGTTATCTCACAGATACGCAGATTACGCAGATGTATCAGGAATGGGCTCAAACTGCGCCATCCTGTCCCCTTCAGCGTATCTGTGAGACACCTGTAGATTTGACAACTTTTTTCAACCGGCGTAGTATTGTAGATACTTTAACAGCAAATTAAAATTTAAATTTATTTAGGGAAGCGGGGTGCGATGTCATACTAGCTTTTAAACATCCTAACATTTTATCAAGTCTTAGTGATTAAATGTTGAAATGTTTTTTTGCTAAAATGACCGTCAATTCCCCCACTGTGCCGCAACAGTAATGTACATATAAGATTTAAGATATATGATATAAGATTTTTTGCAACTTGCTGAAAATTCTTATATCTTAATTCCTACATCTTATATTTACTAAGTCTGGTCGCTAAATAAGTTTTTACTCCCGAGCAGGATTTTTTTACCAGCGAAATTTTTAACTGGAAAAACCAAACCGCCCGGATGGCGGTTTTTATTTTGCCAAGACGGACACCATTAAGAAATTTTAAAATTTTGATCTAAAATAATTAAGCAGCGCAACTCTATGCAAAAATTTAAAAACCAGACAGTCTTCTTTTTAATCACCATTCTTCTCTCCTCCCTTGCCCTCTCCCCTCTCTCCTCACTTGCATCCTACAACAAAACTTCGGCCTTAAGTTACCTACAACAACATTCAACTTCAGCTTGGAGCCTTTTAGGACAAGTTGCTTTAGGTTCAACTTCGGTTTCTGCTGATGGCTTAAAAAATATTTCCGGGAGCCTGGCAACAGATTACGAAGTCCCCATTTTAGCCATTACAGCAGCCGGGCAAGACCCACAAACTTTTGGCACTATAGATTACGTAGCCAAGTTAAAAACTTTTTATAAAGATGGCCAAATAGGAGATCCGGCGATTTTAAACGATGACATTTTTGGCATACTGGCTTTGTCCGCAGCCAAACTACCGGCATCGGACGAAATTTTAACAGCCGAAAAAAGCTTTCTACTGGCAGAGCAAAATTCCGACGGTGGCTGGTCGTTTAATAAAGGAGGTAACTCGGACAGCAACACCACTGCCGCAGCCATTACCGCTTTGGCCTCACTTAATCTAACCGGTTCAAATGCCCAAATATCCAAAGCTTTGGATTATTTAAAAACATGTCAAAATTCCGACGGTGGTTTTACCTACGATCCAAAAAGCTCCTACGGCACAGACAGCGACAGCTCCTCTACCGCCTGGGTGTTATGGGCTCTTAACTCTTTAGGTATTAGCCATTCGTCCTGGAGCAAGGAAGGCCACGCTCCGAATGCCTATTTGGAAGCCAACCAAACAACAGCCGGTTATTTTTCTTACCAAAACGGCACAGCCGAAGACAGCTTCTCCCCCATTACCACGGCTTATGCCGCCATTGCTCTTTCCGGTAAAACTCTCCCGCTGGCTGCCAATGCGGCACCAAGCCTGCCAAACTTTGATTTTCGAATCGAAGGATCCGCTGAAGCTGTTTGTTCCGGCCAAGCCCAAGGCTCCACAGCTCTGGACATTGTAAAAAATGCCGCGGTTCAATGCGGCTTTACCTACAACATTCAGCAACTTAGTTTTGGACCTTACTTAAATAAAATAAATCAAGATGCCGCTTGGGGGGACAACGGCTGGATGTATCTGGTAAATAACATCTCTCCCGATGTGGGCGCGTCTGATTACTCCCTAAAACCGGGCGACCAGGTATTGTGGTATTTTGGCAAATTTGGCTGGCCGGTAACCAGAATTACTACTGAGCAAACCGAAATCGCCAGCGGCCAAAGTGCGAAAACCAAAGTTGAGTATTTAAAAAATGGATCTTGGTTGCCTTTAGCGCAAGCAACAGTCGCTGCCGGCAGCAACGATTTTAACAGCGATACCGACGGCAACGCGGCAATTACAGCGACCGACGGATACTACAAGGTTAGCGCCAAAAAAACCGACTATATTAGAAGCAACCAAATTATGCTAAAATTTGGGCAACCGAATTCTTCCTCAATAAACCTAACAGCTAAGCTTCCGGGGGAAGTTCAGGGCACCTCAACCCCTCCAACTTCTACCATATCCTTTACGGTTGACGCAAACGACCTTGATTTCGGACAATTGTCACCAAACTCTCCCAGCGAAAAGCAATTAACCATAAAAAATAACGGGACAGCGGTCTTAAACTTTGGCAGTGTTGTAAATGGAGATCCTCTGTTTGTTAATCAACTTAGTATTAACAGCAAAACCTGGAAAAATTTTAAAACCAGCATTGGTTCAAAAAACTCTGAGTCTGTTAGTATAAAACTTTTGCTTCCGGAAGGTTATTCATCGACCCCGGGGCAAAAGACAGGACAATTGATTTTTTGGGCAACGCCCTCAAACTAAAATTCTTAAGCGTTGAGTTCACAGACGCGCTGAGGGAGCAGGACAGCGCCGATTGAGACCATTCCGGCGTCATCCTGAGGAGGCAGCCGACGAAGGATCCCTTAAATTATTAGGTCCTTCCCCCGATAAATCACGTAGTTCGCGAATGACGTGATAAATCGAGATCAGTATGTCGTTCTGCTTTTCTATCACCAAACTAAATTTTTAACATAACACAATGAATAAATTTACTGCTCTGATTATAATTTCATTTTTAATATCTCCTCTGCCAACACTGGCAGCCGGCCTGCAGGCCTCGCCGTCCTCTTTAGATTTTTCCGTAAGTGCCGGACAGGACACGTCTAAAAGTCTGGTAATTTCCAACCCCACTGCCGATGTCCAAATATTCGAACTAAGTGCGGACGAATATTCGGAATTAATACTGCCGGCGCCCAGAAGCTTTACTTTGGAATCTGGAGCCAGAAAAATTGTTGTAGTCACCATATCAAACCAAGGGAGCCTAAAACACGCGGACGAAAAAATCACCACCAACCTGTCTATAGTCAGCAAGCCTTTAAGCCAAGCGGGACTTGCTGTTGGGGCCGGCGTAAAAATCCCTATTACTATTAACATCGCTCCGTCACCGAAAAAAAATATACCGTACGCCTTGCCCGCCGGCATAATAATCGTCATTTTGGCACTAGCTTATTTAGTTCACAAGGAAAAAAGACAGCCATAACGCGTTAAAATTGACATGTTGACATAAAATGCGGCCGCATTTTATGTCAACATGGATATTCCACCACCCCTACTCTGCTAATAACTCTACTTGTCTAAATTTTTCTGTAATTACATATAAAATTAGACAAATGACTAGCTGCCAAACAAAAAAAATAAAAGCTCCCCCACAATTTTATGGGAGAGCTTTTTAACTAAACTTGATGCTAATTTGTCTTCTACTTTAACGCCTCATCAATGGCCGCTTTAAAGGCCGCTAGTGGCTGGGCGCCAACTAATAATTTTCCGTTAATGGAAAAACTTGGGGTGCCGCTTACGCCTACCGCCGTGCCTTCTTTCAAATCGGCATTTACGATATCTAAAGTAGATTTATTATCCAAACATTGGTTAAACCGCTGTTTGTCTAAACCTAAAGATGCCGCGTAGGTTTTTAAGTCGGCAAGAGCCAAACCGGTTCCGTCTGCCTGACCTTTGTTAAATAAGTTATCGTGATATTGCCAAAACTTGCCTTGCTGGTTGGCACACTCTGCCGCTATGGCCGCCGGTTCTGCATTTACGTGGAACGGCAGGGGGAAATGTCTAAAAATAAATTTTACCTTACCGGTGTCTATATACTGAGCCTTTAGCTGGCTGTAAGTCTCTTTAAAAAATCTTTGGCAGTAAGGGCACTGAAAATCGGAAAACTCATAAATTGTCACTTTAGCATCGCCTTTTCCCAAAGTTGGCTGATTATCTCGCGGGTTTACGTTAGCCTGCGCCGGAGGGGTTGGCTGACCGGGGTTAGCTTGCGCGTCTGCGCCTTTTTGAACCGCTTGTCCGCTACCAGCACCACGGGTATCGGTTAACAAATTAGCGTCGCCCCCCATTCCTTTTACTAACAGCTTAACGTTAATAAATAAGCTTAAAGACACAATTAATGAAGCAACAATTACGCTTCCGGCAATAATTTTTGCCGGCGAATAGTAATGGTCGCACATACTGTCGTGGACATGGCCTGCCCCTGTTTCTTTTTGATGCTCTGTCATACTTAAATTCCTTTAGATTTTAATAATATTGATTAAAACTCAACCACTTGTCGGTATAAAATAACGACAAATGGTTGGTGGATTTTATAAACTTGATTATAAGAGTACTCTGCCACGCCTGGTTATCTCACGGAAACACAGATTGCGCAGATGTGCCAATATGGCCCAATCAGCGCAATCTTGTTCCCTCTGTGTATCTATGAACTATATTATACTATATTTTAGGGATTTTTAGTTCAATACCAATTTTCATTGTTCGGGTATTTTTCACCTTATCGGTATTGGCTTCTAAAATCTTCCGCCATTTTCTCCCCTCGCCATAGTATTTTTTGGCTATTTTCCACAAAGTATCGCCCTTTTTCACTTTATAGGTGCCTAAAATATCACTATCCGTCTCAGCCTGGGCATCCACCTCTGTTTCTTCGTCAGCCGGAGCCTGATACTGTAACCCGCCGCTGGACGAACCATAACCGGCTGGCATTTGCAAACCCTTAAATTGATTACCCGCTAGTTGTGAAGCTCCTCCTAAAGTATAAACACCTCCGCCACCGCCGGACGAACTCGAGCCGCTACCAGAACCACTACCTGTCCCGGTCGCGACGTCTGTATCCGTTTCCTCAGTTTCTGTATCTTCATTATCAGCAACTGAAGATTTGTTTACATTTGAAGTATCGGTCTCACTATCCGCAACTTCAGTTTCCGCGTCCGAGTTAGAATTCTGATTACCATTACTATTTGTGGTGTCTGAATTCTCCACCTCTTCGTCGGCCGCCGCTTCTTCGTCCGCATTTTCTGTTTCCTGATCACCGGAGCCGGCATCTTCAGTGTCTACAGACTCCATTTCGTTGTCACCGGAATCCGTTGTTTCCGTATCCGTATTCTCCGTTTCCTGGTCTGTGTTTCCAGTCTCACTGTCTGTATTTTCAGTTTCCGTATCCGTATTCTCGGTATCGCTGCTCTCTGTTTCTTCGTCAGCTGAAGCCTGTTCATCTGCATTCTCAGTCTCTTGGTCGGAATTGGTGGCGTCTGTTTCAGAATCAGTCACTTCGGTTTCCTGATCTGAAGAAGTGCCACCTGCCTCGGTGTCAGTCACTTCAGTTTCCGCGTCCGAATTAGTGTCCTGATTATCATTGTTATTAGTGGTATCTGAATTCTCCACCTCTTCGTCGGCCGCCGCTTCTTCGTCAGCATTTTCTACTTCCGAATCTATTGTAGAACCGCTATTTGCCGAGGTCTGATAAATAGCCGATCCGTCGCCGGTAGAATAATTTTTTAAGGAATTGTCATAAGAACCGGTATTATACGATCCGGTAGATCCGGTACCGTAAGAGCCCGAGGAATAACCCGAGTCTGATGAAAATCCGCCGGAAGTTCCGTTATTAGAGTACGAAGACGAACCATAAGTTGAGCCGCCGCTACTCCCTAATCCACTACCGGAAGATGAAGACCCGATCCCAACAGATGATCCGCCGGAACTTGCGGAATTAGACCCTTCTTCCGCATCTACATCAACCCCTTCCTGATCTAAATTCAAATTATCAACAGAAGAAGCGGTTGCCACATATTTCCAAGTATTTTTTAGCACGCCTTGCGGGATACTGCTGTTGCCGCTGGTAATTTTTATATTCACTGTGGTACCGTTAGCAATCCCGCCGGCAGGAAAAGTATTCGGCAGAGTTAAAGTCAATTTATTATTTTGCACCTGGAAGTTAGTAATTTCTATTTGATTGCCGCCAACTATCGCATATGCTTTGCTGTAAAATTGTAAATTATTTCCAACAATTTCCACTCTATACCCTGCGCCTAATTGGTTTGCGGACGGCAGTCCTCCGGTATCGTAACTATTTATGGAGCTTATTGATACTTGTGAATTAGCCGTTGTGCCCACAGAACCCTGACCTGTAGCAGTCGGGGTGGTGCCGGTACCAACCGCACCTGTTCCGGTTCCCTGGGTACCACCCTTTGGTGCGTTTGTGACCGAAGGATTAACCTGACCGGTTGGATTATTTTCCGCGTTTATTTCAGCCTGGATTTGTGCCACGGCGTAATCGTACGGATTGTTTAAGAACAACCGCGCCATAGCCGCAGCATTGCCGCGATACTTGCCGACCACAACTTCATAGGAAGGAAGCAGGTTCTCCTGTTTAAGTTCGGTCTGGCCCGCCGGAAATTCGCCGATATTTACAAACCTATAAGGGCCATTTGCGTCCAGCTGCGCGGCCTGAACCTTGCCGCCGAATATGGCCGCCATTTGGTTAGCGACATCTAAAGTGGAAAATTGACCTTCATTTGCTTTCTGGAAAGTGTGGTCATAGTTGTTGTAAATATAAACCTCTTTAACAGTTTGGTTATAAATATTAGTAACTCCGGCTTTAACTTTTCCGGCTTCAATTAAATTTTTGCCGTACTGGTCGGAGGTATAACCTTGAACCGAGCCGTCGCCATTTGAGGTGATGCCCAAAGAACCGTTATAGTAAGTATCTCCTCCCATACTCTGCCAGCCCGCTTTAAGTTTACCTGAAGAATCCAGAGGAGCAGGACCCAGTGTGCTGGAAAGTACGGTAAACGAAGCTGTGCTTCCCATAGGCTGACCATCGGCCAACAACTGAATTGTCCAACTACCAATATGTTCAGAAGTAGGAGTGTCAGTAATTTGCAACACGCCCTTGCTGTCCGTAACCCCTAAAATTCGGGTAGAAGTCTTCGTTTCCCCGTTAGGCTTAACCTGCGTGGTTTGCGCTACAATTTGCGCGCCCGCTTTGGCTCCGGTAATGCTAATATCCCACGGCTCCCAAACTTTTAGCGTGGTAAAACTCGCGCCATTTTTTGTAAAAGTCACTCCGGCGCCAAGATTGGTTGTTTTACCCGGATCATCCATGGCCTTCATTGCGGTTACCACGTCAAAATTCGCGGCAACCACGCTCTGCCCGTCTACCAAAAATTCCACTTGCCAAGAACCGACTTCATTTTCCGTTTCCGTGCCGGTAAAAGTAAAGTTGCCGTTTGAGTCGGTCTGTCCCAAGTTGGTGTCTGATGTCTGCCCGGCAAAAGTAGTGCGCGCGGTCACGCTAGCTCCTGCTCGATAATTTTTAATTTGTAATTTCCAGCTATCCCCGGCTTTCAAACTACTGCCGGAAGTAATATTTTGCCCCGAAGCCGTGGTAAAACTGGCGCCTGGAATATCCTGAGGATTTTGCAAATTGGCTGCACTGCCATAAGCGGCATTATAAATTTTCTGCTGGTCTTCCGTACTGAATTTTCCCGTAATATCCTGTCCGTTTTCATCATAAATTTGCCCTGATTCAATAACCGCCACCAAACCCACGCCATTAATATTTATGGTCCGGTGAGCCATAACATTAACCGAAGCTTTAACATAAGTGACGGGGACATTGGCCAAATTGCCAGCTTGATAATTCGGCGTCGTACCCGGATCAGTCGCCGGGGTGGAAGCAGCAATTATATTTATAGCTAAATCAATACTGCCTGTCCGATTATTCTGATTGTCAGTGACATTAACCCGAAAAGCGTACGAACCGGCCGTTGCTTCACTGTTCACAAATATTGTTCCGTCACTTCCGTTAATCCCAATAAAAGAAGGCGCTTGGCTTAAACTGTAAGAATAATTGCCGCTGCCGTCAGCCACGGAAAAAGCATGATTAAATTCCCGGTACTCTCCGGCCACTACCGACATTGACTGTCCCGTTGACTGGACAGCCAAAGGACTAACCACGGCCGGCCCGGGGACTGTGACATTAAATGTTTTTTCAAAAGTCCTGCCATCAGCCGCCCGATAACTGATTCTTACCTCAGCTTGACCTGCCTGCTGGCCATAAACCCTAACGGTATTTCCCGACAAATTTAGATCTATAATATTGCCGTCACCGAATACCTGAACCCCGGAAGCCGGGCTTACGCTATTGCCGTTTTCGTCGGTGATGGTAAAAGTCATATTTTCCCATGAACCTTGTTCAACATTTAAAGATGCTTTTTCTGTAGCAACAGTATAAGTATGGGTAACCGGAGCAGCTTCCGGCGAGGTAACAGTGACATAAAAGGTGCCCTCGGAAATTCTACCGTCACCGGAAGTATAAATTATTCGAACAGGAGTTTGGTTTACAGGTTCCTTGCCGTAAATTTGTACGGTATTGCCTTGGACGCTTAATTCCACAAAATTAGCGCTGCCGGACAATTGTACGTTGGAAATATTGGAAACGGAATTGCCGTTCTCGTCAACTATTGTATAAGTCATTCCTCCCCAGGCGCCTTTTTCTACCGTCATATTGGCGGAACCGGGCGTAACTGTATACGTGTGCGAGACGGGAGTGACAACTGCAGGCGAGGTGACTGTGACATAAAAAGATTTTTCAAAAATTCTACCGTCATCGGCTCGATAAGTCACTGTAACCGTAGTGCTCCCGGCATTTTGCCCATAAACCTGAATGGTATTACCTTCCCTATTTAAATCCACCATATTTCCGTTGCCGGAAACTGACACGGTGCCTTGCGAAGAGGCGTCATTTCCATTTTCGTCCACAATACTAAAAGTCATCCCTCCCCAGGCGCCTTTTTCCACTGTTAAAGAATCGGCGGTATTTACGGTATATGTATGGGTAACCGCCGCTCCTCCCCCGCCGCCCGATCCTCCACCTCCATTTTGCTGATTAATAAATTCGTCTGCTGCGGCGCTGTAAGCTCTTTCCGCCGCTTCCTGCGCTCTTACTAGCCCGGGTCTTTGCTCATTTATAGTATTCTGAATTTCAACCAAACGATTATCTCTTTCTTCCTGCGTGCCGAAATTCTGTGCGTCTGCTGTTGCTTCCGTTACCCATTGGTCAAAACTTGCCAAAGCCGCCTGGGCAGCGTTAACATCGGCCGCCAAACTGTCCAAATATTCCTGAGTAACCGAAGCCTTTGCCGTACCAATACCAAAAATTCGTTTTAATGTATCTTTAAATTTAGAGTTTTTCTTACTTGCCGACTGCTGGGTTCTGACAATTTGCGTCTGGCCGCTTTTTGGCGCCACCGCTCCCGCCCCGCCCATAAGCGCTCCGCCAACGCCAATACCGGCCAAGATTTTTTCTTTGGTCGTCGCGTGCTTTTTCTCGCGCTTAACTCTTTTTATTTTAACTTTTTCCATATTTTTATGAGACTTAATTTTTTTATGAGCGGGCACCGGTTTTGAAATATTTTTTTTATTGTGGGACATTTTTCCTCCTTATGGCTTGTTAGGCCCGTTAATCTTCTGGTTTACCAAATCCATCAGCTGAGCAGTAGTCATATTTTGTACTTGTGATCTGGGAATTTCTTGTCCGGCAATTTTTAATACCGGCTCCTGTCCGCTGCTCGTTACCACCTTTGCTCCCCCGGTTTCCCATTCTTGCGGCCAAGCCCATCGGTATATTGTAGACAAATAATCATTGGCGGTTTTAGTTTTTAACTGGTTAACAACTTCCTTGCCGGCGCCATACGCTCCAACCCCGCCTAATGTATACACGCCGCCAACGGCAGCAACAGTTTTGTTATTTTTTACTTGATTTCCGGCGGCTTTAGCTGTTGCAGCAGTCACATTTGCCACATTTTGCAATAAACTTTTATCTGCCAAATCCAAACTGCCGCTATTCCCCTGGCTCCAGACCTTGCTAATTTCCAAAACTGACATTGTATTTAAATTCATCGGCTGCCCTTGGGAGTCCTTTAGTGCTTCATACTTCGTACTGCCGACCACTAACATAGACTTTCCCGATGCTTTATATAAATTACCTTCAAAGTCCATCCAAACGGGATTTTGGTCAGTGCCTAAATTATAAACGTCCACGCTTTGTTTGCCAACTTTTATAGTCTTGTCGGGCAATGCGGTGTTTGTCTCTGTCGCGGTTGGAGTAGCGGTTGCGGCCGGTGCGGATTTTATGCCAAACCACCCGGCTACAGTTTTTCCGGCTTTAGATACTCCTTCAGTCGCGCTAGTTATAATCCCTTTTTTTGCAGATGCATCTTCAGACGTTATTGCGGTACCACCCATATCAGCAAGTTGTGTTTGTGTGTCTGCGGTTTGTACACTCGGCTCTTCCAAAGCCGCCGGCGCTGACGGGGTAGCATCTTTTAACCAGGTTGGCGTAAAAGTTTTGGAAACAGTTGGAGCTTTGCTATCACTATTTTCAATAGCAGAAGTGTCCTGCACCGTACCGGCCGCGGCATTACCAAAATCTCCGGAGCTTTCCGCGTCAGGGACTTCGGGAGTATTTAAAACCGCGTTAATATTGGAAGAAATTGTATCAACTTTTTGGCTTTGATATTTGGACAATTCCGATTTCAAATTATCCTGGACTGTGGCGGAAACAGCCTGCTCTGTTGTGGAATTATTTGGCTGTTTATACTCCGCACCCTCTCCCTGAAATTGCTGATTTAACTCCGTTTCGGTTAAAACATTCGGCTCGGTAAAAAATTCTTCGGCTGATGCCGATTGAGCTTGAGCTGCCGACGCGGCTGTACCTAAATTTATACTGCGAGATGAAGAGGAACCGGCATATTTATTACCAACATTCGTCTGATTTGAATCAGCATACGAACTGCTTATTTCAGGCATTACCGGCGGCTCAGTGTTTTTTACATCATAAGAGCCGTCTTCCGCCGACTGGGCAGATGCCTGCTGGCTGTCCGTCCGATTACCCAAATAATCGTAAGTAGCGGGAGAATATTCAATGGGGACGGCGTCAGAAGTAATATTTACAAAAGGGCTTTCCGGCGTAGCGCTTGGTGAAACCGGACCCTGCTCTCCCGGCGCCAGACCACTTTCCCACTGCTGGCGGGTGTATGGCTGGTTATTTATTACAATATAACTGTCTCCTATATTCCCGCCGGACTGCAGTACTGCCTGCTCCCAACTACTGCCTCCCCCGTAAGCCATAGATGGTGAAATAGCAGTGTTGGGATTTTGTCCTGTTGCATTTTGCCAGACACTGTCCCAGTTATTTTCCGACTGCGGACCGGCAACCTGATTTCCCAACGAATCCAAACCACTGCCCGGGCCAAACATCCCGGCAGTACCGGCTACAATTGCCGGATTGGTCGGGTTTGATGCTTCCTGCGTGGAAGGATCGGTAAAGAAACTCGCAGCCGAAGGGTATGTTCCGTATTGCCCGCCCGTGGTATTGGCCTCGGCATCTGTAGCTGTATTAGCGTCGGATGTATTTGTAAACACGGGCGCTGGCGTAGCAGTTGTATATGGCGCGTAATTTCCTGAAACCGTGGGCCCTTGATTCGGCGTCTCTACTACCGGCTGCTCATTTGTACTTGGAATTAAATTCTCAGAATGATAATTATTATTAACCGGCAAATTATTTACGTCCGGTTGCTCTGCCGGCGCGGGCGTGGCATACATTTGCTGATAGTTATCCGAAGGAACCACCGGAATGGATATTGGTTCTGTATCTTCTAAAAAAGGCCCTTCTGCCGAAATCATTCCCGAACCAGCTTGGACTCCTTCGCCGGAGCCTGAATCTGCTCCTTCGGCTTGACCGGAACTCGGCAGGTCATTTCCTTCTGTTGGTGTTTCTCCGGAACCGGAATCTAAGCCTTCGGCAAAAGCCGAAGCCGCATTGGCTTCGCCTTGAGCCATATCACCGGAGACCGAGCCAATCTGAGAACTGCCGCCACCGCTGGCTGCCTGTCCGCCGCCGCCCAAAGCCAAACCGCTGGAATTATAAACATCCCCGCTGCTTGGACCCTGGCCGCCCATAAAATTAGAATTAACCAAATTGGGATTATACCCGCTATTTATCATTAATTCTTCTATGGTTTTGCCTGAAGAATTAACGGTATTCATACCGCCATAAGCCTTGGCTTCGGGGACGCCAAAAATATTGGTTAAAACCTGTTTGATTTTACCTTTTTTATCGCTGGTTTTTACTTTGCTTACTATCCGGCTATTTTGTGGCTGTTTAGCAACCTGCCCACCACCGGCACTAAGCAAAGCCGAGCCCACGCCTAAACCGGCCAGAATTTTTTGCCTGGTTCCGGGTGGTTTTTTGGGCTTGCTGACTCGTTTGATTTTAACCTTTTTTGCAGCCATGCTGTAAAGGTAATTTTACTATTTTTTCTGTTTCATTTTACGGATCTATGACCTGAAAAACTATATTATTTATAGCATAAATTTATCATTTAAGCAAAAAGGAGAATGCTTTGCATTCTCCTTAATATCAAATTCCTATTTTATTAGATTAACCGGCTTGCCAGCAGCAAAGGCTTTTAAGTTTTCCACCGTAGTATCCAAAATTCTCATAACCGCCTCACGAGAATTAAACGCATTATGCGGGGTGATTAGAACATTATCCATCTGCATCAACTCATGGTCGGCTAAAGCGATTTTTAATTGATCTTGATTCGGGTGACCGTTTATTAGCAGTTCCGCCTCTTCTTTTATAAATCCTTCCTCTTCTAATACATCCAAGGCCGCCCCGGCTAATTTATTATTTTTTAGCGCCCAGACCAACCCGGCAGTTTCTACTAGCCCACCCCGCGCGGTGTTAATTAATACCGCGCTTGGCTTCATTAAACCCAGATTATCTTTGTTTAACATATGATGCGTGGCCGGCATATATGGCACGTGCAAACTAACCACATCCGCATTTTTTAAAACTTCCTCCAGAGAACCGTAAGTAAAACCATACTCAGCCGACAATTTTTCGTTCGGATAAGGGTCGTAAGCCATCACCTTCATCCCAAAGCCTTTGGCAATTTTAACCGCGTAAGCGCCAATGTGCCCGGTGCCAATTACGCCAAAAGTCTTATCTTTTAAGTCAAACCCTTGCAAAGTTTTAGTTTCAAACAAGCCGCGCTCCCTCACTTGTTTGACCGAAGCATACATTTTTCTGGAGAGAGACAATAACAAAGCAAAAGCGTATTCCGCCACGGTATTTTCCCCGTAAGTGGGCACATTACTAACCGCCACCCCTTTGGCTTTGCACGCCGCAGCATCTATGTGGTCATAACCAGTGCTACGGGTAGCCACAAATTTTAATTGCGGCATTTGTTCCAACAACTCAGCATTTACCGGCAAACCCAAAAAAGTACACAAGGCTGCCGCGTCAGTTCCGCCCGGTGCCAGTTCCGGCTTGCCGGAAAAGACCAACTCGTGCCCGGACAACTGCGTGGTTAAATATTCCTGTTCCCAATTTTCTGT
>CAZFQP010000014.1:19520-26481 GCA_964520505.1 uncultured Candidatus Saccharibacteria bacterium
TCCAGATGTTCAAAAAAAGTAAAACTGTCATTATTTGCTAAGAATTTGGATGCATCCAACTTGGCAGCTGCCGCACGAATTTGCGCCGAAGCATCCGCAATCGCGCCGGCCGCCTCGGTATTATCACGACCATCTGAAGCAAGGGGTAAAAATACCTGACCTTTTTTTAATTGAGGTAACGCAGCCAGAGCCATATGCAAATTCCGCCCGCCCTTACCGCTGCCGCCAATTTTTACCGTGCTCTCCCCGGCTCCAATCAGGCATATGCCCGCCGCAGAGGCCGAAACAATTTCTCCGGCAAGAGCTTCGGCCAATCCTTGAAAATTCTGAGAAAATATTTTTACCTTCAAGCCTAAATCTTCGGCTTTTTCACTCATTGCTTCAAGCGCCAGTTTGGAAGATACAAACAAAATATTATGTATGTTGGCAAAATATTTACTATCCTTTGGGGTTTCCAGCAGCCTGCAGGAAGGAAGATGGCACATTACCAAAACGTCATACTTTTGCAAAATTGCCGCTGCGTCCCCATTGCTGGTAATGTCTTTCACGGTAGGACCGCTGGCGACCATGGAAATGTCATCGCCCGGCACGTCGGAAAAAATTAATGAAATACAGGTTGCGGGGTAAATAATTTTTGCTAAATTCCCCCCCTTAACCGAACTAATATGTTTACGAACGGTGTTTAATTCGGCAATGGTTGCTCCTTTAACTGTTAACGCGGAAATTAAAGCCACTTCCGTTTCGCAGGACATTTCGTGCGGCTTGCACAGCAACGCGCTGCCGCCGCCGGACACCACACAAATAACCAAATCTTCCTCCCCGCAAGTCTCCAGCATGGCCACTAATTCTTCCGTCGCCTCAATATTAACCTTGGTTGGTAGCGGGTGCGTTCCAACACGACAAATAATATTTCCTAAAGACCCTTCCTTTAAGTCCAACACATAACCACAAGTAATCCTGTCTTTCAAAATTTGTTGGATGGCAGTAACAGCCTCCAAGGCGGCCTTGCCAAAACCAATGCAAACAATTCTTTTAAACTTTCCTATATCATATTTCTGGTTAAAAATTTTCAGTTGTTGTTTTTTGGTTTCAAAAATAAAATTCTTTTCTACGGCCTTTCTGGTATTAATAGCTTCCAGCCCCCTCTCGGCAATAGCCAAAACCGTCTGGCGCGCCGCGGAAGTAGCCAGCTGACTGTAATTTTTTATAATGTGTTTTTGTTCTTCGGACATTTCTTATATTTTATCACGTAATAATTTTGCGACAAAACTTTTACATTCCGACCATTTCCCAAACTTTTGCCGCCACGTTGCGCGGCCGGCCAAATAACGGAGTGTGATGTAAATTAATAAATGGCAAACTATTAGCTTCTATAAATCCGCACTTTTGCTCTTTCCAACTTTTAGAGATATCGGGAATTATAAAATCAAAGCCCACCACTGGATCACCCAAGCTTTTGGCGGCACGGACAAATAATTCCCGGTTGTCGGGATGGCAAATTTCATAATCTTCGCTGGAAGATCCGCCGTAGTTAACGCCGATTTTCTCCGATAGATAAACAGTCTGCCCTACCGGCACGATTGAGTCTAGGGATAATTTCTGCCGTTTCAAAAAATTAATTTCTGAATTTCCTGTTTGTATATCTTTAACCCCGGGGTGCGGCTGTAAATTTTTTTGTTTGACTAACTCCTCCACTGTCAGCAGCCCGTCTCCTACCACAAAAGGCGCGTCGCCGCGCAAAACTCCAGCCAGTTGAAAATTTATAACAGTGGCTCGATATACAGGCCCGGGCAAATGTTCTTCCACCATTACCCAAAAACATAACTGTTTGGCCACACCAAAAGCTGTTTTTAATTCCTCCACACTCCGAACGTTGGTGATGCTGTGCCGTCCGCGACTGCCGGCGCGAGGTTTGACAATTACGGGGGTCGAAGGTCGGATAATCGTAGAGTCTATTTTATCAGGGTTGTTCGATCCGACTCTCCGACCATCCGACTCTCCGCCCGGGTCCCAATTTCCCAATTTCCCAATTTCCCAATTTCCAACAGTTTTTTTACTTTGAATGTCTTCGAAAATTTTTATTGCCTGATGCAGACCACTACAACTAGCTCCAGCCGGCACGGGCAAGCCGGCTTGCATCATCCGCTGCTTAAATAGCCATTTGTCATCCATTAAATCCAACCAACGATTAATTTTTCCCTGCGGCCGTGGCAACCCGCTAAAAATTATCTGCGCCTGTTTCTGTGTCTGTGAAGGATCAGGGATTAAAGATAAAGGGTGTGTTTTTTCGGCAATATAGCAATCAAACGGCCGGCCAAATAACAACAACTCACGCATAGTCAGCCCCCGCTTCTCTGCCTCTTCCCATAAAACTTTAGCGCGCTCTACTCGACATTTAGTAATTTCTTGATTGTAGGAAATAATTTTAAAAAACTCCCCCGCGCGCACGAACCATCTGGCAATTATCGCGCCCAAACCAAAATCGGCCAGGGCAAAAGTCAGCCGGTTATAAAGAATAAGCTGGCGAAACGGTCGCAAAAAAATATTTAAACTTTCGTTATACCAATATATCCGGTGCGGCACCGGATTATTGCCGCAATAAATACAGACTGTCTTCATGCTAAACTTTTTGATTCCTAAATACAGAAAAAGCTACAAAACCTACTCCGGCCAGGGCAAAAATTAGCCAAAAAATTTTTGTGCCCAGACTTGCCGGCACGCCGGCGGACTTAACGAAAACAGACTCCTGTGCTTGGTCAACATCCACCTGCTCCTTGGTATCGGGCGCTTGGGGCAAAGCAGTTTCTTCGGCTGGATGAGAAGAGTCTTGAAACTGAATATTGTTTTGGATATTAGGGTAGATGCCCTCCGGCGGTGGCAACAGCGGTTCAACTTTTGGCACTTCCCCACTGGTTGCCGCCTTGGCGGCTAAAGCTTTTGGCGGCACAAAACAAAAGAACAAGACCACGGCAAGAAAAAAAATACTTGGCAATTTGGCGGAATTTTTCATTGTAAAATTTAATTAATTGCTACTCCAAGAAATTTGTTGATACCCGTTTGAAGTTAACGGGAAACTTGGCGGAGGCGCGTATAACAAATTGGAATCGTAAATCGTATTGGTGTTGGTGTAGCCGGAAGTCGTATTGCCGCCGCCATCCACCCAGCTCCAAGTCCAGGTACCAAAACTGCCAACTGAACCGTAAATTACAATTGAAGTTTTAATATTTCCCGGCCAGCTATAACGTTGGGCACTGCCGTTTTGAGCTATCATTGCCGCATCTATTTCCAAAACACTTGGCGAAGTATATGTTAGCAAAATATCCTGCTGCGACAGCAAACCCAACGAGTCTGTGCCGTCTCGGGCAGTATACACAATACTGTTCGGAATTAAAATGTCCGGCGCACTGGCAGCGTTATAAGGCAGTTTGGCCGCCACAACCATAGCTCGGCCGCGCACAATTCCCTCTACCCAAGTATTGTCCTCCACATAAATTATTCCATTGGCGGGAATGGCACTATTAAATTGAAAAGTCCGGCCGTTATAGTCGGTGGATTTAGTTTGTGTCACACCTTTTACATCTGTCCCGTTAGGCTGAGATGTTTTTAAAGAATCAACTTTATAAACATCTACTGTCCCGTTATTTTTAAACACTAATGAGTAACCTTGCTTAGTCGAATTAGGCAAATAAATACCGGCGGACTGCGCTTTGGATTTTAATGTGGCCAAGTCTGAAGTCATAGAAGAAAAATCCACATTGGGCACAGGAAACTGCCAAAAATTTTTAGTCGATTGCGGCGCTGCTCCCCAAATTCCCGGCTTGGTAGCCGGACACGGCGAACCCGACCAACTCTGGCAAGTATAGGTCGATTTGGAAGATTCAATAGGCGAGTTGCCGGTGCCGTCAAAACGCAAACCGCCGTTGCTGTGAAATTGACCGCTTATACTTTCAGTGTCCCCAATCCACGCATCACCATTGGTTAAAAAAGCATACTGAGCCAGTGAAGGCACGCCATAACGCACAGTAATGCTGCGTTTTTGCAACGGATTTTGTATACTATAACCAACAGACTTAATAGTGACAATAGTCGAACCCACCGTGGGCGGTGTAATTTCTAAACTGTAGCGACCCAGCAACTGGTTAGTATCTTTGTCCAAAAAATCGTGGACGTAAGGCCCGGGAGTGGTGCTAGCATTCCCATCCCAAAAATCGTTTGCAAAATGCGCCAAATGCCACTGATAATAATTTACTCCGGCCTCGGCAATTTGGAACGCCACTTCATTGGTCACTGAGCCACGAATAACTTTAAGCTGGATAGTGGCATAACTAAGCAGCCCTAACATAACCAGGCTAAAAATAAATATTATAACCACATTATATATTAAAATGCTGCCTTTCTTATCTTTAAACTGTTTATTTGTCGCCAGCATATTATTGCCCTAAATTAATTTTTAAATTCCGAACCGCGGCTGAAGCCGTCACTGTGTAGATGTTGGTATTTTTTACCCCTGCTTTATTAAAAATTTGTAGGTTTATTTTAACAAATTTAACCGCCGTCACATTTACCGGCTGGGCAATTGGGGCCTGGGCGCTGCCGCCGGTATAAGAACCGTCGTAATATAAAAATAAGGGTGCGCTGCCATTAGCCAAATTATTTTGCACTAGCCAAGTTTTTTCTGTAGATGTAGCATAAGTTCCTCCGGCATATTCCGTTACGCCTTTATACAATTTTCCGCTCTGGACAAAATAGCGAATTTTTTCTACCGCTGTGTCTGTGTCCGCATTAGAATAAAAAATTAATTGCTGGTCTGCGGCTGTGTCCATGACATAACCGCCATTACTGCCGGTCTGGCCGTTGCGCAACTCTTTAGCAATCTGAAAGGCCAAGCGTCTGGCTTGGTCGGAATCACTAAGCAAACCGGCCTGCTGTCTAGAGGAGAAAAAAATATTGGACATCAAGCCAACCAGCCCCCAAATTATTAAACCAAAACCAAAAATCGCCACTAATAGTTCAATTAGGGTAAAACCTCGCTGGGAAGAAAAATTTTTTGTTTTAATAATTTCCGTCATTTAACTTACGGGCTCATAAGGACTTGGAAAGCCTGGTTACCATTAATGTTAACATTGTTAAAAGTTTGTGTTTGATACCCGGTCATAGTAACATCAAGATCATAATTATTGCCGGCGGTCAAATCCGGAAAGACAACCTGTCCCGGAGTAAAACACCCCGTAACAAAATTTAATTTCAGCGAAGTTAAAACCGGAGTTTTGTTATTTTGCGTGGTGGCTAAGTAAGCCTTATAACGCACATAGCGTTTGTTGTCCAAGCTCGGACCAATGTCTGTGCCCGGTGTGGTAAAATAGGTGGCCGCGGTGCCGTCCGGACCCACATAGTTCCAGGTGGCATTGTCGTTATTAGCCGCGACTTGAAATTTTAATTCTGTGTTTAAGGACTGGGAAGCAGGTTCCCAATTTAAGATGCTATAAGTAGTAGCGTTAGTCCCTGTGTCGAAAGTCGAAGATTCTGCCCAGCCGGAAGCCACATAATGCCCGGAGATTTTTTTAAGACGCAATCCCGTGGGAGAACTGTTGGCATCGACATTGCCGTCATCTTGAAAATAATTGGCCGGCGTAGTGCTGCTCCATAAAGAAACTCCACCGCCTGAACTCCAATCCAACTGCGTCCACACGCTCCCCCCTGTGGTTCCATAATAATCCTGCGGAACGCTACCGCCTTTGCGCAAATGCACAATAGCTCCTTCCAGCGCCGCTCCGGTAGCTGCGTCTTTAACTACCACCAACAAACTGTTGGCCGTGGAATTGGGTCCTAAAATCATGGTATAAGTTTGCGAAGTACCCGGAAGCACATCTATTTTTTGGATCGGCGAAGTGCCATAAACAATAAAAGACTGTCCGGTTAGTAGAACCGGGGTGTAAGTGTCCCATTCTATGTTATTTAAGACTATGGCTCCTGCCACCGAAGAATAATTGTTATTATATTTTAAAACCGGCGGCGGACCTGTGCCAATTAGTTTAGCGCCGGAGACATTTACGTTAACACCGGACAGCGGTTGGCAAAGAGAATTTAATGTGCGGATGGTTAGGTTAGCTAGGGTATCGATGGCAAAAGTAATTTTGGTCACATGGCCAATTTGCACCGTGGCATCGGGCTTAATAGGGTTTGGGTTGGCCACAGTAATCGGATAAGTTTGGTCGCTGGAATAGCCGGTCTTACTAACCACCACATGATAGCCATTAACCAAAGCCGGCAAACCAACCTCCACCCACTGGCCGGAAGCAGGAGTTTGACGGTCTAAAATTATCGGCGTGCCGGTAGTGGTGGTAATGTGAATGTCCGCCCCGGAAACGGGATTACCTTGAGAATCTATTACTTCCAGCAGCAGAGCGCCGGCATTATTGGTTCCCTCTAAACCCTTAGGAACAACATTGGTCACAAAACTATTCACCTGCTTGGTAAAACTATTAACCACATCCATCTTCACTTGTTTGTAATCTGCGGCGGCCACGTCTGTGCCTAAAAGCGCTGTGCCGTCTGCCGGATCGTCCACGTAAGTCACTTCATAATAAATTTTATACTGCGTACCGCCAATAGTTTGGGTGTAAGGATTAGACATATCCGGCAATGTTCCCACCGGGTTGCCGGCAATCGTGCCAATTTGGGCATAAGGCATATTGCGCACTATTTCCAAATAATTTAAAGCCAGACTGGAAAGAATGGTTTTTTCGCGGGCGGCTTTGACCGTTTTGGAAATTACGGCAAAACAGCCCAACATACCACTGACTAAAATAGTAAAGATGGCCAAACTAGCCACTAATTCAACAATGGTAAAGCCGCGGCTTTGGGCCGGTGATGAGAGAGAAAATAATTTTGATTTAGACTGTTTTTTTTCTGACATTTTTGTTTCAGCTGGCGACAAATTATGGATTTATTATACCATTTT
>CAZFQP010000015.1:0-26093 GCA_964520505.1 uncultured Candidatus Saccharibacteria bacterium
CTCTATATGTTTCTCCGGTTGCTTTGGGTTCTCAAATCTCCGGTATCCTGCCAATAGCCAACGGCGGTACCGGCACTTCCACTATAGGTGCAGACGACACCATCTTAGTTAGCAACGGTACTAACTACAACTTTGCCGCACTGCCTGCTTGTGACCAAGCTTCTCAGAAATTAATTTACTCCACAACTACCAACTCCTTCATCTGCAGTGGTGATGCTGGTGCCGGTGGTGGTATTACTTCTTTGAACTTACAGACTGGTTCTTCTCAAACCTTTGCTACTTCTACTTCCGGCGGTATTGATATGTTTATTACCTCCGGTTCTAACATCCACACCTTTACTTTAAATCCTTCTTCTGGTTATACCATCCCATTAACTGCTTCTACCACCAACTGGAATAACTTCTACGCTACTCCTTCTACTCGCATTACAAACGGTACCGGTCTTTCTTGGAGCGGCAATACTTTAAATGCTTCCAATGCCTTTACCGGTTCTGGTACCAACGGTTATGTTACCCGCTGGGCTTCTTCTACTGGCCTCACTACCGGCATACTCTTAGACAACGGCACAGTCGCCGGTGTTAATGCTACATCATCTTCTGTAAGTTTCTTAGTGCAGGGGACAGGTTCAAGGAATGCTTTCCAGGTTAACTCTTCTACCGGAACTTCTATGTTAACTGTTTTGCCAAATGGGTATGTGGGAATTGGCGTTCCGACACCAACAGCAGCTTTAGAATTGGCTGCTTCTACCGGAATAAAGTTAACATCCGCCGGGGCTTTGGGGACAGTTTTAAAGTCTAATGATACCACAGTTGGTTTAGACGGTTTGACCATAAGGACTAAAGACGATACTGCTTACGCTTCGTTGGCTTCTGCCGGGTTCTTCTCCGCGTATTCAACCGTTGGTAACTCCGGTGGTTATATGAATAATGACTTTAGCGCATATAGAACCTCGGTAAACGTTGGAGATAACGGCACCATTGTAACAGCTTCTACAGGACAATATGGATGGAGTCCTTTAACCGGGTTTGGTTTCGTGTCACAGACTAATGATACCGGTTTGGCCAGAAATAGCGCGGGCGTGGTAAAGGTTACAGATGGCTCTACCGGCTGGGGTAATTTATTAGCCGGACAAATTGGCATTAACACCACGACTCCCGCACAAAAATTAGTTGTAGTAGGAGATGCAAGAATAACCGGTGCCTTCTTTGACAGCAATAATGCTTCCGGAACTTTGGGTATGGTTTTGCAGACCACTGGAACCGGAACGCAGTGGGTAGCAACATCTACATTAGGTTTTGGATCTTCCTTAACCGGCGGTACAACAGGAAAACTGGCAGTCTGGTCTTCTCCAACAACCTTAACTTCCGGTCTATTATTAGACAACGGAACAGTCGCCGGTGTTAATGCTACATCATCAAGTTATACCTTTAACATTCAAGGCTCCTCCAATGTTAATCCTTTAAACATTTCTTCCTCTACCGGCACTTCTATGTTTGTGGTAGATAAGTATGGGAATGTTGGAGTGGGGACAACGAGCCCGCAGTCCACTTTGCATGTTTATAGAGCACTATCCGGATACAACCTTCCAACTGCTCTGTTAGAGTCGGGTTCAGGTAACGCGACTTTGGATATTCGTGGACCATCAACAATACAAAGTCAAATTCAATTTACCGACACCTCAGGAAGCGGGGCTATCCGTTCTTCCATTAAAGCTTTGGGTAATTATGATTTGCAATTAACAACCAATTCCAATATAAATGGAGCGTATTTAACAATACAAAATACAAATGGTTACGTTGGCATTGGCACAAGCACTCCAATTGCCGCTTTATCTGTTTTCCCAAGCGGTATTACTTCTACTACCACTCCTTTGTTTGTGGTAGGGACATCAACTTCCGCCGGTTTGTTTACCGTAGATGCTTCCGGCAGGGTGATTATGACCCCAACCTTTAACGGCTCCAGCGCCAATCCAAACGGTTTGTCTAACAGTGTCACCATAACCAATACAGCCACCACCACAGATTCCATAAACGCAATAAATAATACCATATCTGCCAACGGTACCGGAGTAGGAGGAGTTGTGGCATCTTACAACTCCGCCAGTTATAACGGAACCGGTGTGGCAACAAATATTTATGGTTCTTATAATTACGTAAATAATGCAAGAAGAGCGACAAATATTTATGGCACATCAAATATTTTAGAAGGCAGTGCGATATCCGTGACAGGTACGGCGTATGCTTCTTACAATCTTTACGACGGCAACAGTGGTAGTGCCACAGATGTTTATGGAATATATTCTAGAATTCACGCCGGTCTGGGAACTTTAACCAATGCTTACGGCCTGTATACAAATGAAATTTCAGCGGTCAATGCTTACGGCCTTTATATTTCAGATTTAATTACCGGTTCAAGCCAGGGATTTGCTTTGTATTCAGCAGCTACGGAAAATTCCTACTTGGCCGGGAATCTTGGAATTGGTACTACCACCCCGGCACAAAAATTGTCAGTCGTAGGAAATATGAGACTCACCGGTGCTTTGTTTGACTCTAACAATGCTTCCGGAACTTTGGGTATGGTGCTGCAGTCTACCGGTACCGGCCAGCAATGGGTAGCAACATCTACATTAGGTTTTGGTTCTTCCTTAACCGGCGGCACAACCGGCAAGCTAGCTGTCTGGTCTTCTCCAACCACTCTAACTTCAGGCCTATTATTAGACAACGGCACAGTCGCCGGTGTTAATGCTACATCATCAAGTTATACCTTTAACATCCAAGGCTCCTCTAACGTGAATCCTTTGAATATTTCTTCTTCTACCGGAACTTCTATGTTAGTGGTAGATAAGTATGGGAATGTAGGAATTGGGACAACGAGTCCTATTACATCACTGGATGTAAATGGCGTAATAAGGTCTGCAAGCACAAATGGTTTTGCAATTGGTAATTTATCCGGAAACAGGCGTATCCAATACACAGGAACCGAATTTCAATTACTTACCGATGCGGATGCAGCGGCTAATTTGAGAACTGGCGGACTGTGGGTATCGAGTACTTATTCTGGCACTATCCCGACTAATGGCGCTTATATTCAAGGCAACGTTGGCATTGGCACCACAACCCCAAATTCAAACTTAAATGTGTATTCGACTTCCGCGCAAGATGCTTTGACTGTCAGGTCAAATGATGGCAACACTTGGCGCGTTAGCCAATATGGTGAGTTAATTTCTTCATTTGGTTTAAAGATGGGTTATGACTCAAATATTTCTTCCGGTTCATATTCCAACAGCTCCGCATTATACCTTACCTCCGGTATGGGTTCGGTGAATAGCTATAACATTCTACTCAAACCTTCCGGTACCGGTATGGTTGGCATTGGCACCACAGCCCCGACTTCTATGTTGTTTGTGCAGGGGACTTCCACTAACCCTCTATTAAATGTAGTAGCTTCTTCCAGTGCTTCGGCTTTGTATGTTTCTAATGCGGGGAATGTGGGAGTGGGTACAACCAGTCCGCAAAGCAAGTTAGTTGTTGCTGGTACCGGCAATCCAAACTTGATAAAAGCTTACGGCGGCACTATTCAGGTTCAGGGCGCGGCTAATAATTATGCCTTTACTATAGACGCAGATAATTCTAACGGACCGCAGCTGCAATTGGGAACCGCCGCAAGCCCCGATGCGTATTTCAAAATTGGTGCCTGGTCAAGTATAAACAATTTTGATACCAATATGAGGGACTTCCAAATATATTCCAGTGATAATGGAAATGTTGGATTGTATTTTTCAAAAGCATCGGGCAATATTGGCATCAATACCACAACCCCAGCACAAAAATTAGTGGTAGTAGGGGACGCGAGAATCACCGGCGCCCTGTTTGATTCAAACAATGCTTCCGGAACTTTGGGAATGGTTTTGCAAACCACAGGCACCGGTACACAATGGGTTGCGACATCTACTTTAGGAATTATTTCTAACGGCGTAAGCGGCGGCACCCCGGGATTAGTTGCTCGCTTTACTTCTGCTAATGCTCTTTCTACCGGCATACTTATGGACTCCGGTAGCTATGCCGGTGTTAATGCAACATCATCAAGCTATACCTTTAACATTCAGGGATCCAGTAACGTAAATCCTTTAAACATTTCTTCTTCTACCGGAACTTCTATGTTAGTGGTAGATAAGTATGGGAATCTTGGAATTGGGACAACGACACCAAAAAATAATTTTGAAATAGTAGCAAATGGTCCGGGGATAAGATTGACTGACACAGCTAATGGTGCCTACATGGATTTTTCTATACCTTCAAATAGCAGTGGTTTTTCTATCAGTCAATCTGGAACTCAAGTTATGAGAATAAGAAACGGAGGAAATGTAAACTTTGGCACTGGTGTTACTCCTTTTGCGAGATTTACAGTTGAAAAAAATGGAGCCTATGATTATTTTGGTATAAACAGCACGACAGATGGCGATATAATGGTAATCAAAAATAGCGGTAACGTTGGCGTTGGTACAACCTCCCCGGTGGCCAAACTTGATGTTTGGGGAAATTTGAATGTTGCAACAAGTTCTACCCCAGCTTTATTTGTTGATACAACAGTTGGAGGGGTTGCGATTGGAACCACCACAACCAGCTCAACAAATAAATTAATAGTTAATGGCGCTGCAGTTATTGGCGGTTCGTCTAATCCTCAAGGAACGACTTTGTATGTAAACGGTAGCGGTTGGTTTGGCGGCGCTCTGACAGCTCAAGTTTTGAATGCCGGGGCAGAATCTACAGCCTTAACTACTTATAACAACAGCCGCAACACCAGCACCGCAGCCAGCATTACCTTCCAAGCATTAGACAGCGGTTTTGGTTTGCAAGCTTATGGCAGAATCGGCGGCATTATTACCAATAATAACACCGGTGCAGGTTCAGGTGATTTGTACTTTAAGTCTTTGAATTCAGGAACTCTCAGTGAAGTAATGAGGATAACTTCTACCGGCAACGTAGGCATTAACACCACCACCCCAGCTCAAGCGTTGTCTGTGGTAGGGAACATGAGACTCACCGGAGCCCTATTTGACTCTAACAACGCTTCCGGAACTTTGGGTATGGTCTTACAGTCTACCGGTACTGGCCAGCAGTGGGTAGCAACATCTACATTAGGTATTGGTTCTTCCTTAACCGGCGGCACAACAGGAAAACTAGCTGTCTGGTCTTCTCCAACAACTCTTACCTCAGGTCTATTATTAGATAACGGTTCTGTAGCCGGTGTTAATGCTACATCAAGCTCTTATACCTTTAACATCCAGGGCAGTGCCGGTGCTAATGACATATTAAACGTTGCTTCTTCTTCCGGAGTATCTGTCCTAAGAGTAACTAACAACCAAAGAGTAGGAATTGGTTCTACCACTCCTACCGCTACTTTAGTTGTCCAAGGAACATCTACCTCTCCAACACTTCCTGTCTTTGCTGTTGCTTCTTCTACCGGCGCTCAGCTGTTAACTGTTTTGGCTAATGGGAATGTGGGAATTGGAACTTCAAGTCCAAGCAAACTTTTAACTGTAGGTAATAACAATCAATTTTTAGTGGATGGTATTGGTAATGTTGGTCTTTCTAATATATATAATCCTAACAGCAGTTCGGGCGTGTCTGTAAGCGTACCGGGTGGCGCTGCTCAGCCGATGGAGATGCTTGGTTTGTTGCTTGGTGGCAGCTTTGATAGCACTCCTTCCAGTGGGGAAGTAAGAACAACCTTAAACCAGAATTTAGCATTAAATTCTCGCGGTACCGGTGATTTGTTATTGCAAACCGCCGATGCTACCAAAGTGATTATAAAAAATAATGGCAGTGTCGGCATTGGAACAACTTCCCCAATTGCTACTTTGTCTGTTATGGGCACATCCACTTTGCCAACCACAACATTGTTTACCGTAGCTTCTTCTTCCGGTGCGCAGTTATTTACCATAGCTCCAAATGGTTCTACAACAATCAATTCTTTGGGTGCCGGGTTAGTTAGATCAACTGCCGGCGGTTCCCTGTATACCGATGCTTCTACTTACTTAACCTCTGCTATTACTTCCATTAACGGAGCTACAGGCCCAGCCATTACTTTAGCTACCGGAACCACAGGAAACATCTTCAACATTGCGTCTTCTTCTAATGTCTTTACCTTTAACCTGCCATTTGCCAGCGGTGCAGCTACCGGTCAACTCCAAGCTGCGGATTGGTTAACCTTTAACAACAAGCTATCCGGCTCTTTGGCTTCCGGTCAGATTCCTTATGCCACAGGAGCTTCTTCTACTGCCGGTTCTGCTAACTTTACCTGGAACAATGCAGGAAGCACTTTAAACATTACCGGTTCTACTACTATATCTAACTTGTTAACTATTTCCGGCACTTCTACATTAGCCACTACCTCCATTACCAGCTTGACTGTTTCCGGTTCTACTACTATATCTTCTTTAAATTCCGCATTACCGGTAAGATCAACCGCCTCAGGAGCCCTGTTTAATGGAGCCATTGCCTTAGGCAGCAGTGATGTGAGCGGGATATTAACTTTGGCCAAAGGAGGTTTGGGTTTTGATGCTTCCACAATTGCCAAAGGCGGAATAATTTCCGGAACCGGCGCCGGTACTATGGGTATTCAGACAGTCGGCTCAAACGGTTTGTGTTTAGTAGCCAGCTCTACCGCAGCCAGCGGTTTGGCTTGGTCTTCCTGTGCTTCCGGCAGTTTAACCGGCAGCGGCACCAATGGTTATGTATCCCGCTGGAACAGCAATTCTACTCTGACCTCAGGCGTGTTATTAGACAACGGCACAGTAGCAGGAGTTAATGCCACTTCTTCTGGCTACAGCTTTAACATTCAGGCGGCTGCCGGAGTAAATCCATTTAATATTGCTTCTTCTTCCGGCGCTTCTATGTTGTCTGTTTCTCTCTGGGGAGGCTTAACAATAAACTCCGCCAGCACCACCGCCTTATCCGTGCAAGATGGCAGTGGCAATAATGTCTTTACAGTAGATACCACGCAAAGCACTAACCATGGTTTGGATATTACCGGCGGCGCCGGCCAGACCAGCGGGTTAATGTTGAACATTGCTTCTTCTTCCGGTACAACCTTGCTTGGCATAAACGGATATGGCGCTTTGGTACAAAATATTTCTTCCACTTCCGCGGTTTCAATTCAAAACGGCAGCGGGGCTGCAGTGTTGAGCATAGATACAGTTAACGCGAAAATCGGCATTAACACCACCACCCCAGCTCAGGCATTATCTGTTGTTGGAAATATGAGACTCACGGGAGCCCTGTTTGACAGTAACAATGCTTCCGGAACTTTGGGAATGGTTTTGCAGTCCACCGGTACCGGCCAGCAATGGGTAGCAACTTCTACTCTTGGAATTAGTGGTGGTGGCGTTTCCGGCGGTACAACAGGAAAACTAGCTGTCTGGTCTTCTCCAACAACTCTAACCTCCGGCTTATTATTTGACAACGGAACAGTCGCCGGTGTTAATGCTACATCATCAAGTTATACCTTTAACATCCAAGGTTCTTCCAATGTTAATCCGTTAAATGTTGCATCTTCTTCCGGAGCCTCTATGTTAGTGGTTGATAAATATGGGAATGTGGGAGTTGGGGTGAATCCGCTTAGTAAATTAGATGTAAATGGCGGTGTTGCTATCGGAACTTACGCGGGAAGCACAGCTGCACCAAGCAATGGATTGATAGTGTCTGGAACTGTCGGCATAGGACAAACAACCTGTACAGGTAGCTTATGTACCTCCGCTGATGTGAGGGTAGGAACAAATGCTCAATCTTCCAATGCTGCCTTGACTGTAAATCAATCAGGGACCGGCAATATAATTGCAGCTTTAATGGAACCAAGTTTAAATAATGGCGATAGAGCGTATTATGGTATTGGAAAGGCTTGGTCTGCCGGAAATGCGGCATATTTTGGGTTTTCGCCAAATGCCACGGCAAGCTTAAACCGCGCCATGATAGGATTCTGGGGAGCGGACGATTTATTTAATATTTTACAAAATGGTAACGTTGGTATAGGTACAACCTCCCCGGCTCAGCTGCTTTCTGTTGCCGGCAATATGCGCTTAACCGGAGCCCTGTTTGACTCTAACAATGCTTCCGGGACTTTGGGAATGGTCTTGCAGTCTACCGGCACCGGCCAGCAGTGGGTAGCCACTTCTACTCTTGGAATTAGTGGTGGTGGCGTTTCCGGCGGCACAACCGGAAAACTGGCAGTCTGGTCTTCTCCAACAACTCTAACTTCCGGTCTATTATTAGACAACACTACTGTAGCCGGTGTTAATGCAACATCTTCTACTATTACCTTTAACATCCAAGGCAGTGCCGGTGCTAACGACATATTAAATGTTGCTTCTTCTTCCGGTATTTCTGTCTTAAGAGTAACTAACAACCAAAGAGTAGGAATTGGTTCTACTACCCCAACTGCTACTTTAGTTGTTCAGGGTACATCTACCGCTCCAACTCTTCCTGTCTTTGCTGTGGCTTCTTCTACCGGTGAACAGTTGTTTAATGTTTTGGCTAATGGGAATGTTGGAGTGGGAACTGTGAATCCAAGCAGAAAATTATATGTTACTGGTGATATTGAAGCCAGTAATTACTCTGTATCTGGTACCAGTTTTAGCGGTGGGTATTATAATAATAGTGTCTCATATGGGGGCTATCTCTTCTTAAATGGCGGAGGTGCTTCACAATCTTTGAATTTAACATCTGGGTCTGCTGGCTACATAAGATTTGATACAGGTTCGAACGATGTTATGAGAATAACAAACTCCGGCAGCGTCGGCATCGGTACAACCTCCCCAATTGGAACATTGACCGTAATGGGAACATCTTCCGCTCCGACAGTAAGTCCTTTGGTGGTTGCTTCTTCTTCCGGTGCCTCGATGTTCACCGTAGCTTACAACGGTTCTACTACTATATCTTCTTTAAATTCCGCATTACCTGTAAAATCTACAGCCTCCGGTTCTCTATATAATAGTGCAATTGCTTTAGGCAGTGGTGATGTAAGCGGGATATTAGCCGTGGCCAACGGCGGCACCGGAACTTCTACTGCTCCGACAGTCCAAGGACAACTGCTGGCCGATGACGGTACCCATAAGTATGCCCCAACAACTCTGGTAGCCGGAACTAATATTACTATTACCACTTCCACCCCCGGACAAATTACAATTACTGCTTCATCCGGTGGTATTTCCGGCGGCACAACCGGAAAACTGGCTGTCTGGTCTTCTCCAACAACTCTAACTTCGGGTCTATTATTAGACAATACTACTGTAGCTGGTGTTAACGCTACATCTTCCACTGTTACTTTTAACATTCAAGGTTCAGCCGGTGCTAATGATATATTCAACATCAGCTCTTCCACAGGAGTATCTGTCTTAAGAGTAACTAACAACCAAAGAGTTGGAATTGGTTCCACTACTCCTAACGCTACTTTAGTTGTCCAAGGAACATCTACAAGTCCGACTCTCCCTGTGTTTGCTGTTGCTTCTTCTACCGGTTCTCAACTCTTTACTGTATTGGCGAATGGGAATGTGGGAGTGGGTGTTGTTAGTCCGGCTGCTAATTTGTCTGTAAATCAAACTCAAAGAATTACTAATCTTGTTGCTCAAGGCAATGGTCTTACCGGAGATAACGGTTCTGGGGTAGATTTGTTCTCTTTTGTAAGGGAAAATACTCCGGATAACGCCAGCTTGTCTATTTCCGCTTACGGTGGCATCGGTCTTACAGGTGGTATAACAGGTAACTCACCAGCTGCGGCAAATTACACTCTGTATGTTAGCCCGGGCAACAATGTTGGCATTGGTACAACTTCACCGGCTAGCAAATTAGATGTTTGGGGAAATTTGAATGTAGGCACTTCATCTATCCCAACTTTAATTGCTAACAGCGCCACGGGTAATGTAGGTATTGGCGTGGCCTCACCGGCATATAAGTTGGATGTATTAGGTTCGATTAATATTACTGACAATCAGTTAGGCGCTTCTTCCTTAAATATTAATATACCAAACACTGTTGGTGCCGGTAATGGTATTTATGTTTTGGCTAATCGCGGTCTAGATTATGCTATAAAAATAGAAAACCAAAATACCGGAGGTACCGTTTCTAATAATATGCGCGTTGCTAGCGCAGAATTTAGTACCCAATTGGTATACTTAGGCGTTGATTCAGGAAGATTAGACTTTAACGGTGACGTGGGAAATATTATGTCTATCCTTACTGCCTCAGGAAATATTGGAATTGGCACCACCACTCCAGGACAAAAACTTTCTGTTGCCGGTAATATGCGCTTAACCGGTGCATTGTTTGACAGTAACAACGCTTCCGGAACTTTGGGTATGGTCTTGCAGTCTACCGGCACCGGCCAGCAATGGGTAGCTACATCGACATTAGGAATTAGCGGCGGCAGTTTGAGTGGCGGCACAACGGGCAAGTTAGCCGTGTGGTCTTCCCCAACAACTCTAACTTCCGGTCTATTATTAGACAACACTACTGTAGCCGGTGTTAATGCAACATCTTCTACTATTACCTTTAACATTCAAGGTTCAGCCGGTGCTAATGACATATTAAACGTTGCTTCTTCTTCCGGTATCTCTGTCCTAAGAGTAACTAACAACCAAAGAGTAGGAATTGGTTCTACTACTCCTAACGCTACTTTAGTTGTCCAAGGAACATCTACCTCTCCAACACTTCCAGTCTTTGCTGTTGCTTCTTCTACCGGCGCTCAGTTGTTAACGGTACTGGCAAATGGAAATGTTGGGATTGGGACATCATCGCCTCAAACTAAGCTGCATATTTACAGCACAGTCACAGGCGATGGAATTTCTTTGGATGGCTCACAAGCTATTGGCTTGAGTTTATTAACCAACAATGTGAGCAAGGGTGCTCTTGGCGTGGCAGTTGCCGGAGGTAATTGGTCCTCAGATTCCGCCGCTGGTGATATTGTTTTAAGGTCTAATAATTCTAAAATTTTGTTTAATACAAACAACGGTGGCACATCTACTATGTTTATTAACGGCAGCAATGTTGGTATTGGCACCAGCGGACCGATTTCTAAATTGCACGTTGAGGGCGCGGTAAATTCTTCCGGTGCTAACGCCATAGCCGGTATTTATGCTTCAACCACTTTGCAGAGCACCACAGACGGCGGATTTGTTTTCGGTAATAGATTTATTAGCACGGTTGTCGGCACAGCGACCAGCACTTTTGAAGGACAGTTTATTCGAGTTATCGACAGCACCACCGCTACCAATACTGTCCGCGGTTTGGAAGTTCAGGCTTATAGTGGAACTAACACCAAAGGCATTAACACCGGCATTGCCGCTTTTGGTAAAACTTTTGGTGTGCAAGCTGTAACAACCGGTGAAGCCGGAAGTTCTGTTCAGCCGGCTGCTTTGTTTGCAGACTTAGACAACAGCGCAACAACCACTCAAGGCAATGCCATTCGCGCTTACACCAACGATGCAACTTCCGCCGACCTAGTTTACTTCTACCAAGAATCCTCCGCCTATACCGGCAATGCTTTGTTAATGGATCTTGGCAACGGCGGCGGCAGTTTTGCCAGCGGCAACTTTATTAACTTAAAAGTCGCCGGTTCACAGAAGTTCTATGTAAATTCCGCCGGCAATACCGCGGTGACATTAACCTCTTCCACCAACAACCGCGCGGTATGTCATGATACTAACGGCACCGGGTTGGATGTCTTGCAAGACTGTTCCAATACTCCGTTAGCCGACTTCCAAGAAATGTATCCAACGGCTCAAGACGTGAGCGTCGGTGACGTGTTGGTAATGTCCGGGACACAGTTTGCCACTACTACTAAGGGCGACACGGTAGCTCAATTAGTAAAGACTGCCCGTTCCTATGACGAAAGAATTTTGGGTGTCGCTGCCAATCCGGAAGATTCCGGCGACTTTAACACCATTGGTTACAACTTGGCTACCAGCACGCATCCTTATCCGGTGGCGCTTAAAGGACGCGTTAAAGTAAAAGTTTCCAACGAAAACGGAGTTATCCAGCCGGGCGACTTCTTAACTTCTTCCGGTTTGTTCCCCGGTTATGCTATGAAGGCTACCAGAAGCGGCGTAATAATTGGACAAGCTTTGGAAGCAATTAATTTTGCCAATAACACCTCAACTTCCACCGCCACTTCTACAGTTATGATGTTTGTGGAAACCGGTTGGAGAAATATTAATAACGCATTTGTTTTGGGTGAAGAAGACGGACAACTGTTAAGCGCTACCGCTACTCCTGCCATAGCTTCTTCCAGCCTAGCCAGTTCGTTCTTAATAAACCAAAAGGGCAGCGGCAATTTGCTGCAGCTGCAGCAGAATGGCGAGAACCGTTTGTTAATTTCCAACGACGGCACAATAAATATTTTGGCTAACGCCACTTCTTCCGCCAGTTCAACAATCTTGTCGGTGAGCAACGCCACCACTTCGCTGTTTAGCATAAACGCGGTGGGCGATGTAATTACCACCGGCCATATAATTGTCGGAACCGACACTGCCGGCACAGCCACTATAAAAGCCGGAGACAACCAAACTGAAATTACCTTTAAGGCTCCTTACTTAACAGCTCCAAAAGTAATCATCTCGGTTAACGGTTTGCCAAACTTCTTCTACGGCGTCGCCACCAAAACCCCAACCGGATTTGTAATTCAAACCAGCATCCAGTTAACTCAAGACACAACCTTTGACTGGATAGCTTTAGACCAGCCGCAAGAAACAGCTTCTCAGTCGTCATTAAACCTGACCGTGGTTTCCAGCCCATCCGGATCGGGCACACAAATAACAACCGGTGGTAGCGGCTCCACTGATCCCGCACCAACCACACCAACAGATCCAGGACAAGTGAGCGGAACTTCCACACCGCCGACTGACACAACCACGACACCTCCTCCGGCAGGGGACACAAGCACGCCGCCAACAGATACCACCACCGCTCCGGCGCCTGCGCCATCAACGCCGGACACTACAACCGCTCCGCCGTCGGCTCCTGCCCCTGACACTTCCTCGGCTCCAACTCCGGCAGACACTGCACCGGCAACAAATTAAAATTATAAGTCTTGTACGACCAATAAGACTTATAAGACTTATAGGACCTATTCGACCTATAGGACCAATAGGACAAATAACAATTAACCAAAATTTTATGACCGACCTCATTGCCAAACACGGCGGTTACAAAAATTTAAAATCTTTTCAGATGACGGTTATTATTTATGATTTGACCGTGGAGTTTTGTAAACTTTATGTCCCATCTTTTAAAATGAGAGATCAACTGGAGGGGGCGGCTCGCTCCGGCTCGCAAAATATTGGCGAGGGGAGTGACAACTCCGGCACTTCCAAGCACACGGAACTTCGCTTGGTAAATGTTGCAAAAGGTTCGCTGAAAGAATTAAAGTTGGATATGGAAGCGTTCCTACGCCAAAATAATTTGTCGGTGTGGAGCAAAGACGATCCTCGCGCGTTGGAAATTCGTAAGTTAGCTTATAAGTCGGATAAGTCTTATAAGACCTATTCGTCCTATCTCTCCGCTCCCGAAACTGCAGCAAACTGTCTGCTTTGCCTAATTAACCAAGCCTGCTTCTTGCTGGACAAACAGCTCAAAGCGCTTGAGCGAGACCTAAAACTAAAAGGGGATTATAAAGACCGGATACAAAATTTAAAAAAAGATTCTATTGTTCGCAATGACGAAATGAATTATGACGAATTTTTAAAACAGTTTAATTTGAAAAGAAATGAAAACGGAACCGTTTCTAACATCAACGAATTATAAGTCAGATAAGTCCAATAGGAATCATAAGTCCTATTAGACCAATTGGACTTATTAAATCATTTGCTTTTTTTGCTTAGACGTGCTATAATACATATGTTGAAATTCAAATTTCCGAAACAAAAATCAAATTAAATATTTAAATTTGTTCCACAAACCATAATTCCTTAAAAACAAAGGGAATTTCTTGGTTTATAGTTATTTAGATTAATCAAAATTCAAAAGTGTTTAAAAATCAAACAACCCAAAATTTAAGCAAGCAGGAATTAGAAAGAATATTACAAAAGCTTTCTAAAAATTTAAAATTGTATCAGACAATAACACCCGTGTTATTAATAATTTGTCTGCTTTTTTCTTATTTTGCTTTTTTGAAGCCTAATAAACTTCCTGAAAAAACACATCAATATTTAGATGTCAGCGTTGGACATATTCAAAAGAAAGATATGATCATTAATGTTCAGCAGATTAGGGATTATTTAAGACAGTTAATAAAAGATCAAGAAGGAAATTTTGATATATCCATCTATTTTGAATTTTATAATAGCGGGGCAAATATTTCTATAAATCCAGATTTAAAGCTGTGGCCCGCCAGTCTTACTAAATTGCCGGTAGCAATGGTAGTAATGAAAAAAGTTGAAAGTGGTGCTTGGCACTTGGATGACGAGTTGGTTTTATTGGAGCAAGACATAGATCCAAAATCCGGGGATTTATACAAAGCTAATAGTGTGGGCACGAGGTTTACTATAGAAGAACTATTAAAAAAATTATTGGTTGATTCCGACAACACCGCTTATAGAATATTATATAGAAATATTGAGGCGAACGATTTTACCACTTTAATTGACGAAATTGGTTTACAGGAACTGTTTGATAAAGATGGAAAAATTGCCACTAAAGAATATTCCAGGTTGCTTCGCGCATTATATTTTTCTACATACTTAAACGAGGACGATTCGGAAAAAATTATTAAACTGCTTATTACTTCCAGTTTTAACAAATATTTATCCTCTGGTTTGCCTGCCGGAGTAGAGTTCTCCCATAAGTATGGAGAGAATGTTGACTATAATTTATTTTCCGATAGCGGCATTGTTTATGTGCAGAATCGACCGTATGTTCTTTCTGTTATGATGCAAGCCAAAAAAAATGACGCAAGCGTAAATGGTGAAGCGGCAGAAAAAATAATGAAAGATATTTCAGCTAAAATTTACAACTATGTCAGTGAGTATTAAAAAAATAAAAAAATATTTCTTTGTCCCGTTAATGACGGTGTTGGTATTTTTTTCCAGTTTTCCGCTCACGCCTTTTTTGCAGGATCTCGCAAGAAATAAAATAATAGATAAACTTTACTTAAGCAGCCTCGCAAATAAAGTGGTTGATAATTTTGGCGCGGGCACAGCGGAAGCGGCGCTTTCCGGCAGCACCTCCCAGTACTTGATAAACATCGGGCCTATAAACGGCTCAACTTCTTCCGGCTATGTCTATGCCACAATTATGAATCCGACCGGCTCCGGAAAAACTCTTTCGGTTAGCCGTTTGCGAATTGCAACAGATGCTGTTGCCGCTGCCACTTTTCAGTCCCTAACTGTTAGGCGCATAAGCAGCAGTACCGGCGGCACATTAATTGCTACTTCTGATATTCCTAAAAAAAATTCCGACTCAACAGATTCGGTGGCACTCATTAGGCATACCGGCGTAACGGCCACCTATTCTTATACGGCGAATTCCCGACTTACCACAATAGTTGGAGCTGGGGCGGTGGGGGTTTCGGATTCTGTGAGCGACCAATCATTCCAAGATGCGGAAAATATTATTTTGCAGCCTGGTGAAGGATTGGCTTATTATCAGGAGGCGGCAGGGTCTGCTAACCAGAGAGTAAAAATGTACTTGGAATGGACAGAATTAGGCAGTGCCCCAGCTTCACAAGGGGAGTATATGCTTAACTATCCGAGAGTAGAAGTTGCCGCTACCGCAGGGTATGGCTACGCAAGCTTTTTCAATCCGGTTGGCAGCGGCAAGACGGCTGTTGTGAAGAGAATCTCCATAGATGTCACCTGCGATGCGGCCGCTGTGTATACAAATAACATCGGGATAACAAGGATTACCAGTGCGACAGGAGGCACGCAAATTACTTCATCAGAAGCGCCGAAAAAAAACACCACTACGCCCGACAGCGTTATGGAATTTAGACACACGGGCGTTACATTGGGTTTTGCCCAGGCTACCAGTACGGCAACGAGCACGGGTTTTACAACCATAAGCCCATGCGGCGCGGCAAGCCAGCCCAACGGACATAAGACAGTGCGTTTATTTGGTAATGATGAAAAAATAATTTTGCAGCCCGGGGAGGGTATAGGGCTTTATTCGGGTACAGCAGGAAATATAAATCATATTACCAGATTGAGCTTAGAGTGGGGGGAACAGGCGAGTACTCCTGCCGCTCAAGGCGAGTATATGTTTAATTACCCAAGGGTGGAACTTGCCGCGGCGGCAAATGGTAAATATGCAACATTTTTCAACCCAGCCGGTTCCGGCAAATATGCTGTTATTAAGCGTTTAGGAATTCGTGCTGACGCAGATTCTGGCGCAACATATCAAGCCATTTCCGTTCGCCGTATTTCAGCAGCTTCGGGCGCTTCGCTAATAGCTGCCGGCGATGTGCTAAAAAAGAATACTGGTTCCGCCGACAGCGCAATGCAGTTAAGATACAATAATGTTACCGCAACTTTAACCGGTTCAGGTGTGGATTCCAGAATTGCCGGTGTAACCGGCGACGCTGCAGTGGGACAAATTATTGCCAACAAGGATATTGTTTTTGGCGATCGCGAACCTTTAATTATAAAACCCGGGGAGGGGATTGCGCTATATAGCGAAGCAACAGGAGATATTGATCAATATATCCGCCTTCAGGTCGAATGGAAAGAACAGGCTTCTGAGCCTGCAACTCAGAATGAGTATATGACCTCAATTGGGCAGATTTCCGGCAGCGCCACTTCGGATTATGTTTATGCCAGTTTTTATAACGCGCCAACCTCTACCGTTACAGCCGTGGTCAAGCGCGTAGGTATTAGAGTGGACTCCGCCGCCACCGCCACCTCCATACCTTTTTCCATAATGAGAATTTCCACGACATCGGGAGGAACATTAATTGCGGCTTCAGATATTCCTAAGAAAAATTCCAGCAGTACTAACAGTTCAATGATAATTAGAAGAACAGGCGTTACCGTATCATATTCTGGAAGCCTGGAGCGGCTTTTGGGGGTGACTTCGCCCAGTACGGTTGCGGCGGCGGCTTCTCCCGCACTGTCCGGGCAGTCGGAAAAAATTTATACCTATTCTTCAACAACTTCCGAAGAAAGCTTAATTTTGAAGCCGGGAGAAGGAATTGCTTTAAGGCAGGAGGGTGGGGGTTACACCGGGCACAGAATTTTTATGGATGTTGAATGGCAGGAAGTTGCTAACGCCAGCGCTCCCGCAGCCCAAAATGGTTACATTTATTCCAGCCAGCAAATGGTTGGTTCAACAGCGGTAAATTATGTTTATGGAAGTTTGTACAACCCGGTTAGTTCCGGTAAAAATCTTGTTGTCCAAAGAATGGAAACCAGAGTCCAGGCAACAACCACTGCTACTTATATAGCAATTAACTTTAGGAGGATTAGCACTTCTACAGGAGGGACGCTGGTAACGGCCGCTAACCTTGCGCCAAAAAATTCTTCCTCAGGAACGGCTACTGCTGAAGTGCGGAATACCGGACCAACTGTCACATATACCAGCCCGACCACGTCCAGATTGTCGGTGGTAATTACTCCGGGCGCGGTAAACCAAATAAACGGTATTCAGGAATTGCAAATTACCACCAATGACGAATTTATTTTAAAACCCGGTGAAGGCATTGCTATGCAAATGGAAGCGGCAGGGGATACTGACCAAAAAGTATTTTTTGCCGTGCAGTGGTATGAGCAGACGCCATCAACTCCCACTATTTCGGTATCCGGCACAGTTTATGACACCGACGAATCTACCGGTCTGTCCAGTGGCTTAGGCTTAATTATGGCCGTTGGGCCTAGCGCCCCATACTACGCCACTACCACTTCCGGCGGGGTATTTAGTTTTACTGGAGTAGCAACAATTTCTACCAGCACAGTAATTACTATTTATTTAAATACGGGAGGCGCTACACAAGGGTCGCTGGTTTTTAAATATGGCAGCGGTTGTACGGGAGGAGATTGTAGCGGCCTCAGTTTGGTAAAAAACGCGGTAGTAATTGATAATGAAGATACGGGAAGTATTACTAATTCAGATTTAGCCGCTTGCGATAACGACAGCGGTTCAGCGTGCTCAGATGCCGACATTGGTTTTACCAGCAATTCCGGAAGCCTTAATGTTACTTTTTCCGGGGATAAATTAAAAATTGCCTCCGGAGTTACATTTGCCCCTGGTGGAAATGTCACAACCCAAAAATTACACATTGCCGGAACCTATTCCGCCGGAACCGAGATCTTGGCTCTTACAGGAAGCGGGACTAATTCAACCTGCGCCAGCGGCACACTAATGCCTATGTGCGTGACCGGAACCTTTAACGCCAGCACGAGCACTGTAAGTTTCCGCGGCACTGCTACCACCAGTGTGCCGAGTTTAAATTATTATAATTTAGATTTCAGTCCGGCCTCCGGCTCACCAAATTACGTGCTGGGGTCTGTCACCTACAACAGCTGGTATAACACCGGCTGGGGTTATCGTAAAGCAATTACCATAGACCACAACAAAGTGGCCAGCTCCACTTCCGAAACCTATGCTAATTTCCCGGTTCTTATTAGTATGACTGACGCGGACTTAAAATACACCGGTAGCAGCGGTTATGTGGCTTCTTCCACAGGCGCGGATATTTTATTTACTTCTTCCGACGGTACCACAAAACTAAACCATGAACTGGAAAAATATTCCTCATCCACCGGAGAGACCATTGCCTGGGTTAAATTGCCGTCTTTGTCAACTTCCACAGATACCACTCTATATATGTATTTTGGCAACAGCTCTTCCACGCTTGCCAGCCAGGCTAGTTCAACCGCAGTTTGGGACAGCAATTACAAGGCGGTTTACCATTTGCCGAATGGTACAACTTTGTCCGGAAATGATTCTACTAGTAATGCCAACCACGGAACCTTAAATAGCGTAACCGTAACTTCCGGACAAATAGACGGCGCGGCCAGTTTTGCCGGTACTGATGCCAGTAATATTTCCAAAGCCACAAATGCAAGCTTGAACACATCGGGAAGTTTTACTATGGAAGCCTGGATAAATGCCAATAGCTACAGCGTATATCATGATGTTATTACCAAAACAAATACTTTCGCATCAAGCGGTAATTATTATTTTGAAACCACCGCGGCAGGTGAACTGGATTGTGGTTTTTGGAACGGGTCAAATTTCATAGGCCATATTTCTTCCGGTGCCGGGCTAACAGCTTCCAATTGGTACCACATATCCTGCGTGTTTGATGAACCGAACAACACGGTAAAGATCTATCGTAACGGAACACAGGTATTAAATACCGCAGAGAACAGCGCCCCACAGAGTGATTCGGGTGATTCTTTGTATATCGGCGGAGGTTATGCTACTGAGGGTTTCCCGGGGAAAATAGATGAAGTAAGAATATCTCTTGCAACCAGAACCGCCGACTGGATTAAGACTTCATATAATAACCAGAGTTCAACTACTACTTTTTACAGCGTGGGCGCGCTAGACCACCCTGTTGCCACAGATTTAAATATTAGCGGGGATTTAACCACCGGCGGGGCCGGCAATCCGGTAGTGGATGTAAATACTAACGACCCCGATTTAAATATTTACGGCAGTTTAAGTATTGCCTCAGGCGACAGCTTTTTGGCTTCCAATAGCGCCACTACTACCGTAGACCATAATTTTGCCAACAGCGGAACGTTTACCCACAATAACGGTACAGTAGTGTTTGGCACATCTACCCAAACTTCAGTTTTGTCCAGTACCGCTACTACGACCTTTTATAATTTTGTGGTAACCACGCCGGGTAAAACCATTAAGTTTCAAAAAGCCACAGCAAACGTCCCGGTGTTTACTTTTGCTAATAATTTTGTAATTACCGGCAGCAACGGCAATCTTATTACTATTCAGTCTGACACCGCAAGCTCTGCCTGGATGGCAAACTTTGTTAACGCGCAAAGCAGCATTAGTTATGCTTATATAAAAGACTCCGGCTGTTATGCCACCAGCGCCAATGCCACAGTGAGCAACGGCGGCAATGGCGGTAACAACAGCAGTTGTTGGCTTGGCTTGCCCGCGTTAATAATAATTGACCGCAGTGGTGGAGGTAGCGGCACAGGCGGCGGAAGCGGCGGAGGCGCGGTTTATGGTGGCGGAGGGGCAGGAGGAAGCGGAGGCACGGGCGGCGGAGGCGTTGACGGCTCTGGCGCGCCGACATTTGTGCAGGAAGCGGAGACGGATTGGAGTGTAGCATCTCAAACTGTTAATCCCAAAACTACATCTTCCTTTAATGTTCAAGCTGGAGATGTTTTAGTGGCGTATGGTGTAATTGAAAATGTAAGTAATTTAGATAGTATTAGTGTATCTGGTGGTTCTTTGGTTTGGACTCCCCAACAGACCGTTAATATTAACTCGTTTACTTATTTGGCTGTTTGGACTGCAACTGTGGACAGTAATAAATCAATGACGGTGAATTTTACTTGTTCAAACGATTGTGTCTCACACAATTACAGATTCGGAGGCGATGTGTTAACTTTTAGAAATTCAGGGGGGGTGGGAGGGTCAAACAGCACTAATTCTTTGAACACCGGAAGCGGATCCACGCTTAATCTTACAACCACTCAAAATAATAGTGTAATTGTAACTGTAGTAGGTGACTGGGATGCTACTGACGGAAGTTCAAGAGTATGGCGAACAGTTAATAGTATTACTCCTACTTCTGGTAATGGTTTGGAAACTACTTATAACTTTATTAGCCTAGGATATACTGTTTATGGTGCTTATTATTCTAACGCAGGCACTGCTGGTTCCAAAACAGTCGGTCTTTCCGCTCCTGTTAATCAAAAATATTCAATTGCCGCGGTGGAAATAAAAGCAAGTAATGGCAGCGGAGGTGGAACTCCAACAGGCGGTGGAGGAAGTGGTGGAGGCGGAGGCGGAGCGGCACCGTAGGAAGTAGTTCATATTAACATACTAGCATTTAAACATTTAAGCATAGAAACAGTTTAACAAATACCAAACACACCTATCCTTACCGGTAGGTGTGTTTGCTTATGGTATAATTAAAGCAAGGAAAAATATCTTAAGATCTAAATATTTTGGCGTTTTAACACCCAAACGAAAACTAAAATTATATGCGCAAAACCAAAAAAATAACTAAATTTATGGTTAGGGCAAAAGCCCAAATGGCAAAATTGCAAAACTTGGCTGAACTTTTAAGCCAAGGTTTAGCTTATTCGGTAATAGGAAGAAGTTGTTGTCTATTATTTTAGTTTAGGCTGTTTTTGTTTTTAGTTAAGTTTTTGTTAATTTTTTAAGTTTATCAGCCTATATGCCTAAATCTTTATTAAAACGTTTTAAAAACGAGCTTTCTTATTTTAGCCTTGTTGTTTTATTGTTTGTTACAATTTTCCCATTTTCTGCTAATTCTTTAACTATGCAGGACATTCTGCAGGGTTATGACAGCCAGCAAGGCCAGGTTTTGGGAACGGCAACTCCGGCTTTTGTGCAGGGGAATTCGGCAAGCAATTTCGGTAGCAATAGTTCATCAGTTTCTTTTTCAAGTAGCGCGGCCTCCGGAAATTTAATAGCTGTAGGAATTTTATGGATGTCTTCCACAGTAAATTTGAATAGTGTGACATCGGGATGTGTGAGCGGAGGTTTTTCCTTGGTAAACAATCCCACCACATATGGCAGTTCGTCTAGGCAAGCTATGGCTTATGGAGTTATTACAAATTCCGGTTCTTGCAATGTAACAGCAAATTTTTCCGGCTCTGTTAATTCAGGTATTGTAATTCATGAAATTAGCGGGGTGGACACGGCTGCGCCGCTGGACACTTCGGCAATTAACCATCAAGATGCGCCCGGTACCGGCGCAAACGTGGTGACGAGCGGCAGTATTACTACATCGCAAAATGGTGATTATATTTTTGGAGTAGTGTTTGATGCCGGGACTAACTCCTCAACTTATACCACCGGTTCAGGTTATACGGGGAGAATTACTTTATCGAATAGATTGAAAACGGAGGATTTAATTCAGTCAGCAGCCGGATCAGTCGCGGCAACTTTTACTTCGAGTTTGTCTTACGATCATCCGACAACCGGAATAATGGCTTTTAAGCCTGCGGCAACCGGAGGAACTCCCGATACTACTGCTCCTACCACTCCAACCAACCTCTCAGCTTCTGCAATCTCTTCATCATCGATTAATCTTAGTTGGTCTGCTTCTACCGATAGCGTAGGAGTAACAGGATATAAAGTTTATAGAGCAGGAACTCAAATTGGAACAACTGCTTCAACAAACTATTCTGATACAGGATTATCTGTTTCCACCAGTTATTCTTATACCGTAGCTGCCTATGATGCTGCCGGTAATACTTCTTCTCAAAGCTCCAGTGCTTCTGCCACTACCCAATCAGCCCCTGTGTCAGATACTACTGCTCCTACAGTTCCCACAGGTCTGTCTGCCACAGCAGTATCATCATCCTCAATTAATCTTTCCTGGACTGCCAGCACGGACAATGTCGGCATATCCGGATACAAGGTATACAGAAATGGCTCCTTACTAGCCACTAGCAATTCGACAGCTACAACTTACTCAGACACTGGTCTTTCCGCATCAACATCTTACAGTTACACTGTGGCTGCTTTTGATGCAGCAGGAAACAATTCAGCTCAGAGTTCAAGTGTTTCTGCTACAACACAAGCTCAAACTGGTGGCTCAGGTTTAGTGGGGGACAGCTTTATAGATTTTGAAAGCGGTAGTGATGGGACAGTTATTACTCCTTCGTTATTAACATCAGCAACCAAAGGCAACCTTTGGAGCGGTTGGCAAACTGTTTCGGACCCCAGCGCCCAAACTTCAGGCGCTACCCCTTATCTAACATTGTCCTCCGCGGCAAGCGCACCTTATTCTGTTTCCGCGTCAATTAACGGGACTACTTACAACAGTGCGGGCACCCGAGGTCTGCGAGCGACTATGGGGGGAGACAATGCGGTTCAAATTAAAATTCCCTCGCCGGGTTATCAATTAAGCGTTGGATTCTTTTTTCGATTTACCGGCGCGTTAATTAATTATAGCCCGCGTGATTTGGTTGCGCTTCGTTCGGATCCGGATGGAAATTATCAATTTTTGCAGCTATATGACGGCCCTCAGCCGTACATTCATGTTCATTGGCAGCCTTATTCCAGCGGAAGCGGCGTGGGAAATGATATTAACATCAACCGCAACCAATGGTATTGGGTAACAATGAAGCACGCCCCGGCAGGGCAAAATTCCCAAATAAATATTTATGATCCGGCAAACAACTATAGTTTGGTAGGCTCTTCTGTTGGAGCGGTTTCCGGAGGCAGCTTGGCTGTGACAACAGTTCAATTTGGGACGATTAAGTATTCCTCCGGCGCCGGGCAAACCGCAGATTATGACAATTTTATTATCAACACATCCGGTACATTCCCTTTGCTGCCAAGCGGCGGAGGAGTCCAAATAACTTACAGCATTGCCGCATCCGCATCTGGCGGCGGGTCAATTAGTCCTTCAGGGACGTCCGTGGTAAACGCAGGAGCAAGCCAGAGTTATACAGTGACAGCGAATAACGGTTATCAGATTAACCAAGTTTTAGTAGACGGTTCTCCGGTCTCTCTAACTAACGGAACTTACACTTTTTCTAATATTATAACCAGTCATACTATTGTCGCAAGTTTTGTTTCAGCTCAAGATTCCACTGCTCCAACAGTCCCAACTAACCTTTCCGCTTCCGCAGTCTCTTCATCCGCCATTAATCTTTCTTGGTCTGCCAGCACGGACAATGTTGGCATATCCGGATACAAAATATATCGCAATGGTTCTCTTCTAACCACTAGCAACTCGACACTAACCACTTACTCCGACACCGGTCTTTCCCCATCCACCAGCTATTCTTATACAGTAGCTGCTTTTGATGCAGCCGGAAATATTTCTTCCCAAAGCTCCAGCTCTAATGCGACGACGCAGACTGCCGCCGGAGGAAATGACGTGGTTAGTTATTTAAAAAATCCTCCCGTGGCAGGAGGAAGCAGATGGATAGATTGGAGCAAATCGGGAATTCCAGGGGGCATACCGAATCGTACAACAATTTGTGCAAACATTTCCGCTGGAGCAACACAAGCTGCAATTCAATCGGCATTAAATTCGTGCCCGTCCGGCCAAGTAGTAATGCTGGCGGCCGGTACTTATAATATTACCGGCAGTTTAATAATTCCCAGCAATGTTACCCTGCGAGGCGCCGGTCCTAAACAAACCATACTTAACGCTCAAGGTTCCGGTAACGGCGTAGTAATGTTTGGCTCAGGAACAAGCCCAAGCGCTGGAGGAACAAATATTACCTCGGGGGCAACTGCCGGTTCGGGTTCAATTACAGTAGCAAGCGCCAGTGGTATTGCAGTTGGTGCCCATATTATGATTACTCAAATTAACCTTACTACGGCTTTAAGCACGACTGATCCGACTAGGTATGTTTCAAACACTACAAATAATGGGTCTTGTACCTGGTGCGATATTTGGGGCGGGACGCGTTTGCAAGGACAAATTGTGGAAGTAACTTCCGTGAACGGAACCACTTTAGGAATTAATCCAAATTTATATGTAAATTACTCCAGTTCACCTTTGGCAACAATCGTGCCGGCTGGAGTTAAGTACGCCGGAGTGGAAGACTTGCAGGTTTATAGTAACAACACCGGCTATGTTGCGAATTTTTATATGAGTGGCGCAAGTTATAGTTGGATAAAAAATGTGGAAAGTAATTATACCGAGGGAGATCATGTTGAGGTTCATTATGGTTTTCGCAACGAAATTCGTGACAGTTATTTTCACGATGGGTTTGTTCACGGTGCGGGAAATAATGAAATTACCATTTTTATTGCCGACAAAACCAGCGGAACCCTGGTAGAAAATAATTTATTGCGGCGGCTGATGTCCTCTGTTATGTTAAATTGGGGAGCGGCCGGTAATGTTATTGCGTATAACTATTCGGAAGGAGCTTTTAATTCCACGGGTTATAATACGTTATTTGGAAAGTTGGGTTTCCATGGCGCGCACCCTATGTTTAATTTAATGGAAGGCAATGTTACTTCCAATATGGATGCTGACTATTTTTGGGGGTCGTCCAGCCATAATACGGCTTTTAGAAATTGGTTTACCGGGGCTGGGACAATTTGCCAGCCTTTAACCGGCAGGGGAACAGAAAATAATTGTTATCAGGCTTCCCAGGCTTTAGTGGGTGTGGATTTATCTCAGACAGTTAGATTTGATAATATAATAGGAAATATAATTGGTTCGGTGAACTCTGTTACTTCCGCTAAATGGACACCACAAGTGGTTTACCCGGCTAGCCGTTCTTATTACACCAGTAACAATCCGTATGGTTTTTCTTTTGGCTATGCGACCCTGCCGGATGACGGCAGTGACAGTAATGATACAAATTTGCCTTACACCACGGCCATTCTCCATGGTAATTATGATTTTGTAAAAAAATCTTTTTATCCATGGAACTCCGGAATTTCTAATCAGTTGCCGGCATCTTTATATTTGGTCTCTAAACCGGCGTGGTTTGGAAATTCTGCCTGGCCCGCGTTCGGTCCGGATATAAATAATTCGAGCGCTGCTTTGGCGGGAACAATCCCGGCCAAATATTGTTTTGAACAGGGGCTTATGCCAAATTGTTTGCAAGGCGGCACTCCTCCCACCGACACCACCGCCCCCACAGTCCCAACAAACCTCTCTGCCACAGGAATATCTGTCTCCAGTATCTCTTTGTCTTGGACAGCTTCTACAGACGCTGTGGGTGTCACAGGATACAAAATCTATAGAAATGGTTCCTTACTAACAACTACGAACTCAGTACTAACCACTTACTCTGACACCGGCCTTACCGTAGGAACCAGCTATTCTTACACTGTCTCAGCCTATGATGCAGCAGGAAATGTTTCTGCTCAGACTTCCTCTGTAAGCGGAACAACTCTGTTTAACCCGGATACCACAGCTCCTACAGTAAGTATCCTTAATCCTTCATCCGGATCCTTTACAGGAA
>CAZFQP010000016.1:0-19466 GCA_964520505.1 uncultured Candidatus Saccharibacteria bacterium
GGGGAACGCTCTAATCCACTGAGCTACGAGGCCTTAAGAACTGAGAGTGTGCTATATATCTTCGCTTCCAACTTCGTCATGGATCCATCGGACCTTCGAAAAGCTATGGCGGACGACCCTTTATATATTAATTACAGTGGGTCAAAATTTTAAATGATGCATTATTCTCTGAATTGGAGTTTCGTCCGTCTCTTCGTGTTCCGGCAAATATTGCAGTAAAAATTCTCTAGTGATTTCCGGTTCCTGGTCGCCCAACTCGAGAATTAGAGTATTATTTATAAAGGCCGTAGTATGAAAATTTATAGTTTTGTGTCGGGGATTATTTACCACCCAAAAATATTTTAACTGTTTATACGGGTAAAATAAGGTATCAAATTTTATACCTTTATTATTTAATTCAATATTTACTCTTCTTGGTGATTGCCGGGAAAATACGATGATTAAAGCCGTAATAATTGCCAGGCTCACCGCCGCAAAAATATCATTTTGTACAATCACAAAAAAAGCAATGACTAATACGGCTACGGAAATAAGGGTTACGTACCAACCGGTGTTTTTCGGGTAATGTTTAAATTCCTCGGCTTCCCAAGAAATAAAAGTTTTCGGGTTAGACATATTTTGTTTTATTGATTAAAATATATAGGTTATGGTTTAATCCGGAGAGGTCGCATAGTGGTTTAGTGCACCGGTCTTGAAAACCGGAGTGCCCAAAAGGCACCGAGGGTTCGAATCCCTCCCTCTCCGCCAGAGATTTAAATTAATATATTATTTTACTATAAAACCGTATTAATTATACCATTACTGTTGTAAAAAAACAAAAACGACACCTGCTCTAGAAAGGTGTCGTTTTTATATTTGTTGAACCCGTGTTTAGGCGGATTCTTTTGTTTCAGGACAGAAAACTTGTTTTCCTGAGGCCAAAGCGCCGCGGTTGTTAAGCGGTGCTCTGAGACAAGAAATAAGTAAGCTACTTTACAAATTGTGGGCTAGGATCTTCAAAAAACACGGAGCCAACAGCCTGGCTTGGGCTAGTTATAACGGGATCTGCTATATCCGCCGGATATTTTTTTGTACTTAAACTGTCGGGTGTGTTAGTTGTGGTTTTATTTTCCACAACCACAGCTGTGGTGCTGGCAGATTTAACTTCCGGGGTAGTTGTTAACGCAGGGCTACTTATGGTAATTTCTTTGGCTTCAATTTGGTCGTCTTTCTTTATACCAAAAACGTTAACCTTAGTTTTTAAATTCAAATCCGCGGAGCTTAAGATTTTGCCTTCCTCATTTTTTATTATGGTATTTGGTGTGAGTGTAAATACGGTTTTTTCCACGGTTAGCTTATTTTTTTCCACAACATTAATTTGTCCCAATACTGCCACAGAGTTGGGGTCGGCTTTAAGCGCGGCCAAGGTCTGTTCATTGCTGGCAACCGATACAGCTTGTTTAATTTCCGTAAGTTTGTCTGATGTTTCTTTTAAGGCCGCTAAGGCGCCGCTGGCCGCGGTTTTAATTTGGTTATCCGGTTTAATTTCGTTGACTAAGGTTTGCTGTTGTTTGTTAATGTCGTCTAGGGAGCTAAGCAAGGGGTGATTGGCCGCAGACTTGGGGGAATTTTGAGTTACGGTTGTAACAACCGCTACCGCGTCTCGGGTTTGGTCGGCCAGTTCGTTGAGGGCGGCTTTTTCTTGTTCCAAGTTGCTTTGCGGGTTGCTAAAGATTTTTTGAGCTTCATCTAAACGTTTCTTGGCAATTTCTACCTGTAGGCTGGCTTTTTGGTTTTGGTTATAGGCCAAAACCAGCTGTAATTTTTCCGCGGATTTTTTAACGGCAAACAAAGTTTGTCCCGGAGCACTGTTGTAAGCTGCATATCCGGTAACGGCCATAGTGCTCACCAGCAGCATAACCGCGGTAGAAGCGGCTGCAATTTTGGAAACATGAATCCAGGCAAACCACAGGCTCTTGAGCTTTACTTCGGCGTAGCGGTGTTGCATTAACGGAGTTGGGGCGGGCAGTTTGGGTAAAGTTTTTAAGCTCTGGCTAAGTTTGAGTAGGGGAGCCAAACTCTTTTGTTCATCCGCTGCCATAGCCAAAATCACCCGGTCGGCAGTTTGGCCTTGGCGGAGTTGATTGATGGCTTGGTCTAATTGTTCAGCTTGGTTATTCATCTTGCTTTAAACTTTCCATTAGTTCCTGCAATCGGGCTAAGGCCCGGTGCTGAATGACTCTTATGGCGCCCTCGCTTTTTTTAAGCAAGGCGGCAATTTCTTGGTTGGTTAAATCTTCGTAAAATTTTAACTTAATAACTACCTGCTGTTCCGCCCCGAGTTCTTTAATTAGTTTGAGCAGTTTTTTCTGTTCCTGGTCGAGATTGACGGAATCTATAACATTGGTTTCGTATTCCAAGGTATTTTCCACGTCTTCCAGAGCTACGGTAGTTTTTTTCTGACGGTAGTAATCTATAACCCGGTTGCGGGAAACCTGGTAGAGCCAGCCTTCAAAGGCGGCCGGGTCTTTTACCCCATCCATTTTGGCAAAGGCTTTAATAAAAACGTCTTCGGCCAAATCTTCCGCGGTTTCCTTGTGGCTTACGCGGTAAAAAATGAAGTTATAGATTTTTTTAAAGAAAAGCCGGTAAATTTCCGCAAAGGCCTCTTGTTGTCCTTGCTTGGCGCGAGCCAGAAGTTCCGAAATTTGCCCATTTTCTTGGGAATTTGCCATGCTAATATTATAGACGTTTGATTTGTTCATTTGTTACACATTACAGAATAATTTGGTAGTTTTTGCAAGTATGGGCAGAATAAAACATCCAAAAGCATTTGGATGTGATAATTTTAGCACAATTGCCCTGTGGTATATAGGCCTAATTGGCCGGCAAAAGCCTATGGGTATAAGTGTTATAAAGTAGTAATCGGTCGGCTTTGGGTAATGTAGCATTTACCTTTTTGGTAAGCCCATTCTATGTCCTGTGGGTGTTTGTAGTGCTTTTCTATGTTTTTACAAATTTTGGCCAATTCAACTATTTGTTTGCCGGTAAGTTTTTGTTTGCCGCCGATTGCTTTAGAAAGTTTTTTGTTTGTGTTTTTTCCACTGGCGGTTTTAACTATGGCAAAAGATTGCTCGGAAACATTAATATCTAAAATAGAAAAGTCATTTTTATGGACAATATAGGTGTCAGGCGTAATCATGCCGCCAACAATTGCTTCGCCAAGGCCTAACCCTGCCTCTAAAACCATTTGGTTATAATCTTTGGTTACCGGGTGCACGGTAAAACTAATGCCGGAAATCTCGCTTTGCACCATTTGTTGCACAACCACGGCCACCGAAACTTTATTTTTGTGCAATTTTTTTTCAAATCGATAAAATATGGCCCGCGGAGTAAATAGGGAAGACCAGCATTTTTTTACATTGGTTAAAATATTTTTCTCGGTAACATTTAAATATGTTTCCAACTCTCCGGCCCAAGAGGCGGTTTTGCTGTCCTCGGCCGTGGCGGAAGAACGCACGGCAAAAAATTTGTTGGTGTGTCCTCCTCGCCCCTTGCGGGAGAGGGTAGGGTGAGGGGATGAAAGCAAGGTTAAAGACCCCATTATCTCGTCCTGAATATCTTTAGGGATTTTTTCATCTAGAATAATCCTTCTAATTTCAGCGCTGGCTTTGTCCACCGAGTTAACGTCCTTGTGGTTAACCTTTTTTAATATGGCCTCAATGTCTGCGGCAATATCTGTTTCTTCTAAAAACCTTTCAAAAGCTCCGGCTAAAACAACAAAGCCCGGCGGAACAGGCATTCCCGCGCGCGTCATTTCACCTAAAGAGGCGCCTTTCCCCCCGGCAATAGGAACATCTTTTTTTGAAAGTTGCTTGAAATTTTTAGTTAAATTCATAAATTATTTAATTTTTCTGATAATTCCTTTATTTGCGTCCACTTCCATTATATCACCATCTTTAAATACTTTAGTGGCAATTTTGGTGCCAATGATACAGGGCTTTTTCATTTCGCGGGCAACAATGGCTGCGTGAGAGGTTATACCTCCCTGATCGGTGACGAAAGCTGCGGCTTTTTCCATTGCGGGCAATAAATTAGGGTCGGTGTATACGGCTATTAAAATATTGCCGGTTTTTATTTTGCCAATATCCTTAGGGCCGGCAATGATTTTTGCTGCTCCGGTGACTTTTCCCAAAAAAGCCGGTTGGCCTTTAATTTCGTCAACATTTTTTAAAACTTCCTTTATTACGTAACGCTTGGTATATTTGTTTGTTTGAACCTCGTTTAACCTAGTGACTTTTTTTCCTATCCAAATTTCGCAATAGAACTTACTCCGCTGAATGATTTTTTCAGGGTTTTTAAATTTACCCCGCAGCAGGGAAGATATTTCGTCTTCATTGGCATATTCAAACCAGGTGAGCGGGAGAGAGTGCTTTTTTGAGAGTTGTTTAAAACATTCATACATTGTATAGCAAAAATAATGCCTAACATCTACCCTCATTGCTTTAAGGTAAGAAAAAGTTCGGGCAGTTTTAAATAAAGATTTTTCCTGTGCAGTGAGCTTAAGTTTGATTTCCGCTTTTTTTCTGTCTTTTTCGAGCAATCTTAACGAGTTTAGGTGTTCCGACAAGGCACTTTTAAGATTATAATGTTCTTTTCTCAATCGCGTAATTCGATTTAGAAAATTTTTTTTGTTCCAAGCGGGTCCTTTATATCCAAAATTAATCCAGTTGTATTTATTAATATGACTTTGCAATTCATCGCATCTCGCCAATTTATGATTATCTGAAAATTTAATTGCGAGTTTAAATAAATCTGTCATCTCCTGAAATGGTGCAGTTGGTATTTCGCTAGTCATTAGCAGGTTTAAATATTTATTAAGGTCTTCCGGGTTTGAGGTTTTATGCGATAATATTTCGGTTAATTTGGCTGTAAAAATGCCGTGTTCCAAGTCGCTTACCACAGGAACAAAACCGGCTTCATTTAATTGCAAATAATTTTTTATTACCTCGGTAAATAAATTTACCGCGCTGTTAGCCGGAACTGTTGATATATTAATTTTCAAGATTTCGTTACAAAGCCTTATTATTCTTTTTGCATAAAGCTCGTGCTCGGCAACAAGTTTTTGCAAAGGAAATTTGCCACTGGTGATTTTATAGACAAGTTTTTCTCCATATTCAAACCAAGACTCTAGGTCTGTTGCCCAGTTGCCGTCCCCATTTTCAAAAACAATTACTTGATTTTTGTATGGTTGTCCTAAATATTTTTTTAATATTTTAGATGTCGTAAAATCACGACAAACAGTCCACCACGCAAACCAGGTAACATTTTTTTCCTGAATAATAAATTTTAGCGAATTAGGCTTCATTTGTTTTACTTTCCCATTCCATAGAATTGGAAAGTAGGGAGTTATTTTATTTTTTTGATAATTCCCTTATTTGCATCTACTTCGACAATGTCTCCATCTTTCAATACCCTGGTAGCTATTTTAGTGCCAATAATGCAGGGAATGCCGAGTTCTCGTGAGACTATCGCCGCGTGAGAAGTAATTCCGCCTTGTTCGGTGACTATGGCCGCCGCTTTTTTCATTGCCGGAACAATGTCTGGGTCTGTTGCAACGGAAACTAAAATATCTCCTTTTTGGAATTTTTTCATATCTTTGGCCCGGATGATTATTTTTACCCTTCCTGTGGCGAGCCCCGGCTGGGCTGTCTGGCCGGAAATTTCCGAAACATTTTTAACGGAAATTTTTTTAAAAGATTTTACTATTTTTGCGGCCTTTTTGCCAATGTAAACTGTTTCATAGTCTTTTTCAGTATAGAGCAGGCATTCTTTTAATCTGTTATTCGCGAGATTTTTAAAATTTGTATGCTGCAATAACGCCAAGCGAACTTCGTCCATAAGCAAAAATTGAACTTGATAGCGGGTGAGTTTTAACCGCTTGGCAATTTCCGGAAGCAGGGAAGTGTGCATTAAATACAAATGAAATAGTTGCGCGTGTCTGCGGTAAAGTTTGGTAATAGCAAAACCTCTGGCCGTTTCAAATTGGGTTTGGTAGAGTTTTGAAATTTTAAACTTTTTAATAATTTGTGCTTGTCTTTTTTTGGCTGTGGTCAGCTGTTGTTTTTCTATCTTTAAGATTTTGCTTGAGCTAATACCTGTTTCAGCCAATTCTTTTAATTCTGTAAAATAATGAGCCACGCCAAAGGGTTTAACATTTCCCACATAAATATATCCTAAATGACCCCATTTGCCAGAATGTTTTTGTAGGACGTTTTTTAAAGTTTCAGAAAGTTTGTTTTGTTTAATGTCTCTAAAAAATTTAGTATAAATTTTCAAAAATTCTTCCCGTTCTTCAGCCACAATAGTTTTTTGAGTCGGGGTTGTTAATACAATAAAAGCATTTTCGGCTTCCTCTTTGCTCGAACAAACCGTATAAAGATAGCTTTTAACTTTCCTGGTAAAGTTATTATGGAACATATCTAAAGCCACCGGAAGCCAACCGTAAGTATAAAGTTTGGTGTGGATTTCGTCTTGTTTTTTATAAAGTTCCCAAAGCTGTTTGTTGGAAAATTTGTGTAAGGGGAGCGAAGCGATATGCCGGGCGTTTTGAATTAATTTATTGGACCACAAAACAACATTTTTATTTATATCTTTTCCCAGCCAAGGTTTTGTAAATAATCCGTGCAAAATGCTCTCCGCAACTTCATAAGAATTATTTTTACCAAAATAAAAATCCAAGTGGAATTTTTTATAGTGGGTAATTACGCGGTTATAATTTTTTAAAAATTTATAACTGGAATTGCTGGCAAAGCAAGACATGGGTACCTGAAAAAAGAAAATATCCGCATCGGGGATGTCCTCGGCCAGCATCCATTCGTCTTTAAAAAATAAATATTTTGGCTTAAGTTTGATAGGCATATGCATTAAATATACCAAATAAATGGCTTAAAAACACTATTGACAAAAGGCTAAAACAATGCTATAATTCTATGTTGCACTTGCCGTGCTTGTTTTTCCCTCGGTTAGCCGAAGGGGTGAATAAGCCGCAGTGTAATATGCGATCTTTAACATCTTGTTGTGGTTTCTCCTAAAAATCGAACACAGAAGATTGAGGTTAAATTTTAACCTTTGCCTGCTGTGTTCGAAATCTTTGTGTAGGAGAGATAAAAATGAAGACGATTACCGTTTTGATGACCCGTCACGGGAAAAGTGTAAATGGTCAACTCGAGTATTCCGAAATAAGCCGTGCCCGCTATCTGGGTGAGGTTATTTTTCGGGGGTTTAAGCTAGATTATGTAACCAGCAGTCCGCTGCCTCGGGCAATTCACACCGCCTTTGCTGTCACCGTTTCCGCGCCCTGGCTTGACGATGAGGTTTTCCTTCGTCCGACCATGAGCGAATTCGGCAGCGATGCGATGTTTGCGGAAATGACCGCGCCCGAAGGGTTCCGCGCTCGCGCCGCTCAGGTCGGCAACTGCACCGCGCTGTGGGAAACGCACTCCGAGGAGAAAGTCAGGGGCTGGCAGAAGCCCATGGTGGAAGCGCTGGAGCAGATGATGGGCATTCTGGATGATGGGAGTCTGATACTCCATGTTTCTCACTCGCCGAGCATTGAACTCTGTCTCCAGGGCTTCGCGGAGCGGAACAACTTTCTGCTTCCCGAAGGCGCGGATAACATCAAGGAACTGGAAAGCATCGTGATCGAGTTCCAGCAGGAATCGGAGAGCGAACCGTTCGAAATCAAGTACGCCAGGAAGATTTCGGCGCCTATGACCTGAGAGTCCTCACAACATTAGTTAGTCTCGCATCTAGACCGGCTCCGGCTGGCAGTGGGCAGAAGGGCGTTCATCCCGAACGTTTTCACCTTCTGCCCGCTTTTTCTTTTTTTATTTTTATTTTCCAATTCCATAGAATTGGAAAGTAAGTTTTGAATAATATTAACAAAAAATCCCATCTATAAAAGACGGGATTTTTTGGCGGAGAGGGAGGGATTCGAACCCTCGGAACGATTTGACTCGTTCACCGGTTTAGCAAACCAGCGCACTAGGCCTCTATGCGACCTCTCCATATTTATTATATTTTGTCGTGATTTGGAAGGCTGTAAACGCTCGTCCGCCTGAGGCGGATGACTCGTTCACCGGTTTAGCAAACCAAGGCTACTTAGGCCTCTATGCGACCTCTCCATATTTATCATTTATCATCTGGAACTCAACCTCTCTGTCGCTCAGAGGCATTCGCGACATCTCCCCTCGCCAGGGGAGAAGGGAACATCTGATAAAATGCACCTAGTATCGGAGCTGAACGACAGTATCTATATATAGATTACGAAGTTTATTTTATCATATTGTTTAATCTCTGGCAACGGTCAGGCAGATGACTTTGGCGGCGCCGGATTTTTTTAAGGTTCGGGCTGCTTCCTGCAGGGTGGCGCCGGTGGTGGTGACGTCGTCCACTAAGATATAAGATTTATGATGTAAGATGTAAGATTTATCAGGTACAGAGACTTTAAAAGCATCACGGACGTTTTTAAGGCGGGCTTCGCGTTTTAAGTCTTTTTGAGTTTTAGTTATTTTTTTTCTAATGAGCGCATCGGCAACCTCCAGCCCAAGTTCTTTTGACATAGCCTCGCAGAGAATTTTTGCCTGGTTAAACCCGCGCCAGCGCTGCCGCCATTTGTTTAAAGGGACGGGAATTAATATAGGATTTATGATATCAGATGTAAGATGTAAGAATGTTGGATCGGATTTGATTTTGCTTACAATCAAATTGCCGAGGATTTGGTAGACTTCGGGCAAGAAGGAATATTTTCCTTTTATTAAAATTTTTGCCACGTTGTCATCGTGATAATCATAAAAACTAATAAGCGCGTCCGCTCCATAAGGGGTTTGGCAGCCTGTGTGGGTAAGGCCAAAGGGCGTTTGTTTTTGGCAAACAATACAGTGCTGTTGTTCTAACAATTTTAAGCTGTTTTGGCAGGGGGCGCATAAAAATGAACCTTCCGCTTCGCAGGACAAGCAGGTTTTGGGGAAAAAGGTGTCCAGGAGGAAAGTTTTAATGTCGGTAAATAGAGGCTTAAGGAAATTAGAATAGAGCATTTTAGCATTTAGCATATAGTATTTAGAATATAGGCTAAGAGCGATGGCAAACAAAAAGCCCCACGGATTGAGGGGCTTTTGGTTTTAAGCGGGGACGGGAACTTTTTCCATTTTTTGGACTGAAAAAACCAGTTTTTCGTTTTTCACATCCGCGGAAATTTTGGCGCCGGCAAGATTTTTCCCGGCAATTAACTTTTCCGCCAGCGGGTCTTCCAGCAGGGTTTGAATATTTTTGCGGACAAAGCGCGCGCCCTGGGCGGGATCGAAGCTTTTTTCTGACACATATTTTATAACCGAAGCGGAAATTTTAAGCAGGATATTTTGTTCCATTAACCTGGTCTGTAATAGCGACAGTTGCAGCTGGGTAATCTTTTTTAATTCTTCAAAGCCCAGCGGCTTAAAGACAATAATTTTATCTATGCGGTTTAAAAATTCCGGACGGAATTCTTTTTTCAAGTTTTCCAACACTTCTTCTTTTATGTGTTCGTATTCTTTTTCCAGGTGTTCTTTTTGATTCTTGGTTTCTTCGGCTTTGTCGGCAAAGCCGATTTTGGCTGCTTGCTGGGTGAGTTCGCGCATACCGAGGTTGGAAGTCATAATTATTACCGTGTTGCGGAAAGAAACTTTTTTTCCTTCGGCATCGGTTAATTGGCCATCCTCCAAAATTTGCAGGAAAATATTAAACACGTCGGGGTTGGCTTTTTCAATTTCATCAAACAGGACTACGGCATAGGGTTTGCGCCTTACCGCTTCCGTTAACCTGCCGCCTTCGCCATAGCCGACATAACCGGCCGGAGCGCCAATGAGGCGAGAGACATTATGCCGTTCCATAAACTCGGACATATCCACGCGAATAAGCGCGTCTTCGTCTTCAAAAATTTCCTTGGCCAAAACTTTGGCGGTTTCGGTTTTGCCAACGCCGGTTGGACCTAAAAATATAAAACTGCCCAAAGGACGCCTGGGGTCAGACAAGCCGGCTCGGCTGCGGCGTACGGCTTTGGCAATTTCTTCCACGGCTTCGTCTTGGCCGACAATTTTGGCTTTAAGAATTTTTTCCAAATTGGCTAATTTGCCGATTTCGGTCTTGGCCAGTTTTTGCAGAGGAATTTTGGTCATCATTGAAACCGTGTGGGCAATATCTTCGGAAGAAATGGTGTGGGTGGGAGTTTTTTCTTCTGCCGCCAGGCTTTTAGCCAGTTGATCTTTTTGCTTAAGCAATTTTTCTTCCTGGGTGCGCAAATGCAGAGCCGTGGTAAAATCCTGTCCCAGCACGGCTTTGGTTTTTTCTTCTTCTAAGGCAGCCAAGTCGTTCTCTATTTTTTTGGTGGCGCGAAGCAGTTTGCTGTTGGAATTAATGCTGCGCAAAAAGGCCGCGGTTTCATCAATCAAGTCCACGGCTTTGTCGGGCAAAAAGCGGTCGGCAATGTAGCGGGAAGATAATTCCACGGCGGATTTAATGGCTTCGTCGGAAATTATAACGTTATGATGTTTTTCGTAGTTCGGGCGCAGGCCTTGTAAAATTTCCACGGTTTCTTCCCTGGAAGGCTCGTCTACAATAATCGGTTGGAATCTTCTCTCCAGTGCCGCGTCTTTTTCAATGTGTTGCTTATATTCGGTTAAAGTAGTGGCGCCAATGGCCCGAAGTTCGCCGCGCGCCAAAGCCGGCTTTAAAATATTAGCCGCGTCCAAAGAGCCGGAAGTCGCGCCGGCGCCGACCATAGTATGGAGCTCGTCTATAAATAGAATAATGTTTTTGTCATTTTTGACTTCTTCGATAATTTGCTTTAAGCGATTTTCAAATTCGCCGCGGAACATACTGCCGGCGACAATTAGCGCGAGATCTAAACTCAAGATTTTTTTGTCCAACAAAGAATCCGGTACTTCGCGTTTGGAAATGGCCAGAGCCAAGCCTTCGACAATGGCCGTTTTGCCCACGCCGGCTTCGCCGATGAGCAGGGGATTGTTTTTGGTTCGGCGATTTAAAATGCTGACCATGCGTTCAATTTCATGGCGGCGGCCGACAACGGGGTCTATAATTCCCTGCGCGGCTTTTTTGGTTAAGTCGGTGGTGTAATATTCCAAAAGATTACCTTTCTTTTGTTCCGGCATTTTCAAACCCGGACCGGGCTGGCCCTCAAACGGCGCTTGGTTGCTGCCGGGCATTTCCGGCATTTCCGGAAATTTGGAAATATTTTCAAAAACGTTAATCAGGTTTTGTTCCAGCTCGGCAATATCTATTCCCAGTTTGGACAAAATTACTTTGGCTTTATTTTGCTGAACGTTAAGCAGACCAAACAAAAAATGCTCGGTACCAATAAATTGATAGCCGTATTGGCTGGCTACAATGGCCGATTTTTCGATTACGGATTTTAAATTTTCACTAAGTACCGGCTTCCAGACGGCAACGGTGTTGTTGCTGTTTACCAGCGTAAGTTCCTGCTTAATTACTTCCGGCGCCAGTTTAGTTTTGGTTAAAATTTCCGCGGCAAAAGAACTTTTTTCCGAGACTACGCCGTAAAGCAGATGCTCGGTGCCAATATGGTCGTGCTTTAGTTCCTCGCTAACCAGTTGCGCCATAATAAGCGCGTTTTTCGCGCGAGAGGAAAGTCGTTCTAAAATGTAGGTGAAGTTTGTCATAGCTATAATCCTAAACTGCGAATGATATCCGAATAATCCTAATAGTCCCTTTTTGGAGCATTTGGACAATATTTGCAGTATTCGGATTTATGATACACTTAAATTATCTCATATAATAGGATTATAACAAAATTATCACTCTGGTCAAGCGTTTGATAATAGAATTTAAAAAAGGTTTATGTTTAAGCCGAAAATAAAAGTTAAAGATCCGGGAAATTATGGAAAAGCGTATGATTACGCGTTGTATTTGTTAAACCTGCAGCTTAGAACTTCCGGCGAACTGGAATATAAAATGCAAGAGAAAGGCTACGCTAACGAAACTATCCACAAAGTTTTAGAAGAATTGGCCGCCAGCCGTTATGTGGATGACAAAAGTTTTGCCGCCGTCTACCTGGAAAATTTAAAAAAATATAAAACTTTTGGGTTTTATGGCATTAAGAAAAAGTTAATGGAAAAACGCCTTCCTCAAAACCTTATCGAACACGTTTTAAACGAAGGTTTGAGCGAAGAAGAAGAATTAAAAATTGCAAAAAGGTTTATTAAAAAAACTTTTTCTTTTGGCTTAATTCCGAATGCATCCGAGGAATCTCATGGCCAACCTGAAACCGAGATCCTTCTCCCGATAAATCGGGATCAGGATGACGCCGGGGACAAGTTTTCGCAAGATGCTGAATCAGTTAAAAAGAAATACGAAATAAAACAAAAAATCGCCCAAAAACTTCGAGCGAGGGGATTTAGAGGCGGAGTAATAGCCAAGTTGATGTTTTAATTTATGAAATAATGCTATTTTGATAATTTTTTTAATTCCCATTGAGCAAAGAGCGAATCTTTGAGTTGTTTATAGGTTTTAACTTCAAATGCGCTAAAAATTAACCCTTCTTCCGGTAATTGTTTGTTTTGGATCATTAATCTCAACTCATCCATCGCTGCTTTTTTTGTTTTTTTATTATCTAGAAGTTTAAAAAAATGCATTTTTATTCCGTCTACATCAACAGTAGTTTTGGCCTGCTTGGTTTCGGCTGATATTGTGGCTTGCTCTGGTTCCGAAATTTTGTCCACCTCTTTAAGATCTTTAGCAACCTCCAGCAAATTATTGGCGTGGCCGTATTGGGAAAACAAAAAACTGTCTAGCGCAGTGGCACTTGTAAAATCGCCTGAATCAGTCACTAAGTCATTTATTGTATAAAGACCTTGGAGAATTGCTTCTGAATTCTTTCGCACCAAGCTGCTAATTTTAGCTTTTTTAATTTCAATTTTTTCTCTTTGCTCATGGGAACTAATGGCAAAAGTTTCTCCAACATTTTTTCTTTTCTCGTTCATAAATTCATATTTCGTAATTTTTGAATGCGGTCTTCTATGGGAGGGTGAGTATTAAATAATCCGGCAAGCCAGCCGGTTTTGCCGTTTTCATCGGCTTTCAGCGGGCTGACTATATATAGATGGGCAGTGGCTTTGTTGGCGGCTTCCAGTGGCTCACGGTCGGCGGAAATTTTTTCCAATGCGCGCGCCAGGCCTTCCGGATAGCGGGTGAGCAGGGCGCCGGAAGCGTCGGCTAAATATTCGCGCTTGCGGGAAACAGCCAGCTTAATTAACGTGGCGATAACTGGTGAGAGGATAACTAAAACTAAAGAGGCAATGGCTAAAATGGCGCCGAGTCGGCCGCCTTCGCTGTTGCCTGATTTCTTACGGCCGCCAAAAAAAGAAGCTCGCAAAAACCAATCTGAAAGTAAAGTTATAACCCCAACCAAAACTACAACCAAAGTCATTACCCGAATGTCATAATTGCCAATGTGGGAAAGTTCGTGTGCTACCACGCCTTCCAATTCCGGTTTTTCCAGCTTGGCCAAAATTCCGGTGGTAAAACAAACTACCGCGTGCTCGGGGTCGCGACCTGTGGCAAATGCGTTGGGCGCGGTGTCGTCTATTATATAGATTTTTGGTGTGGGCAAACCGGCGGTAATGCAAAGGTTTTCCACCAGGCGATAAAGTTCCTGGTTGCTTTGCCGGTCTACTTCCGTAGCGCGGGATATGGCAAGGGTAATGGAATCGGAAAAGTAATAAGAGAATAGGGAAGAGATAACTGAAAACCCGACGGCAAAATATAAAATATTAACATCGTTAAAGCGCAAAGAAAACGCCCAGCCGAGCAGGGAGATTACGACTAAAAAGCTGAATATTAAAATCCAGCTTTCCCGTTTGTTTTTGTTAATGAGATCGTAAGTTAACATTTGTTGCACTAATTACAAATTACTCAAATTTTACTAATACAAATTTACAACGCGTTTTTGGATTATCCCATTTTTTGTGAAGACACCTATAATACCAAGTTGTAGTTTGTGAGCCTTTAGGTAGCCGAGGACTTGTTTAATATGTTGGGGGTAAACTGCATTTGCGACTTTAATTTCCAAAATAATTTGGCTATTTATTTTAAAGTCCAGATAGTAACCGCCGATCTTTTTGTCATCCGAGACCAAGGGCATGTATAGCTGTTCCTCAACATTAAAATTATGCGCCAAGAGTCGATTTTTTATTGCACGATAATAGTATTTTTCTTGATAACCGTATCCTAATTCATTAAACACATCAAACAGACTACCAACTATTTTATAGCTTTCATTTGGATAGAGAGCTTCTGCCATCTTGGATTAGTATAATTTGTACTATTGGTAATTTGTGCAAAATTAAAATTGGACTTTAACCGGTTGGCCTTCCGGGCCTTTTTCGTCAATGTCAAAGAAGTCACGTTTTATAAACCCAAACATCGAGGCAAAAAGGTTGCCGGGGAATTGCTGGATTTTGGTATTAAATTCTTTTACGTTGCCGTTGTAAAAGCGCCTGGCCGCCTGAATTTTGTCTTCGGTGTCGGTTAAATCCGCCTGCATCTTCATAAAGTTCTGGTTGGACTTTAAGTCGGGGTAGGCCTCAGAAACCGCGAACAAACTTTTTAAGGCGCCCGAGAGCATGTTTTCATCTTTTAACTTTTCCGCCATTGAGCCGGCGCCCATAGCCATGGTGCGAGCCTTGGTGACGTTTTCTAAAACGCTTGATTCCTGCTTGGCGTAACCCTTAACGGTTTCTACCAAGTTGGGGATTAAGTCGTACCTTCTTTTTAACTGCACTTCAATGTCGCTCCAGGCTTCGTCGACCTGGTTGCGGCTACGCACTAGGCCATTAAAAATCACAATAGCTACAATGGCCAAAGCTAATATTATCCATACAAATATCATATTATTGATTTAGTTGCTTAATTTTTCTACCTAATAATTATAGCACAAATTCACGTTTTTTGTATTTTCTTTTTTTGACAACGTAACTAACCGGAGTATAATTAGTGTATGGATGCAAATAATAAAAACATTACTTTAGATGACTTGGCCGTTATGGTTGCCAAGGGTTTTGATGGTGTAAACGGGAGGCTGGATAAAGTTGAAGGAAGGCTGGATAAAGTTGAAGGCGGAATGAGTGAATTAAAGACCGAAATGCAAGGTTTGCGTGCTAGTGTTAATAATTATTTGGCTTTGTCTGATAAACGGTATTTGGAATTAAAAGCAAGAGAAAAGGTGATTGTTAGCTGGGTCAAAGAAATTGCGGATAAAACCGGGGTTAAAATTAGTTTGGAAGATTTGGAAAAAGCTGTTTAATTTTTCCTGTGCTTTTTGCAGGTTTGCGTTGAGGTTAGAAATATCAAATTTAAGTATCCGGCGAAAGCCGGTTTTCTTTTTGGAAAATTTATGGTATAATAGTAAGGTAAATTTTAGAAAAATCCCGAAACAAAAAATAAAATGTCGCTGATTGATAAAATAAGAGACGGCGCCAATAATTACATAGACAACCTGGCTTTGGAAAAGCTGAAATATCGGGTGAAGTTGGTGTTAAAAGAGCGCGAAGAACTGGCCGGCTGGACCGACCGCGAATTGAAGCTAGCGGCTTTGGCATTTAAAGATGATTTAGCCAAGGGGAAAAATTTGGACTCCATACTGGTCCAGGCTTTTGCCGTGGTTAACGAAGCGGCCAGGCGCGTGCTTAAACAGTCGCCATACGACGTACAAATTTTAGCCGGGATGGTCATTCATTCCGGGCGGGTGGCGGAAATGAACGCTGGGGAAGGAAAAACTTTAACCGAAACCATGCCGGTATATTTAAACGCGCTGGCCGGCAAAGGCGTGCACTTAATTACCACAAACGATTATCTGGCGGAGCGTGATGCCAAGTGGATGGGCAAACTGTATGACTTTTTGGGTTTGAGCGTCGGCTATGTCACATCGCAAATGGAAAATGACCAGCGCCGCAAAGCATATGCCGCAGATGTCACTTACGTTACCAACCAGGAAATTGGTTTTGATTATTTGCGCGATAATTTGGTGTATACCCGCGGTGAACGGGTGCTAAGGCCGGAACATCCGTTGTATTTTGGAATTGTAGACGAGATTGACAGCATTTTAATTGACGAGTCACGCACGCCGTTGATTATTGCCGAAGAAGTTAAAGAAGAGCGGCAGTTTTATGATTTGTTTACCAAAATCGTGGACAAGCTGACCGAAGACGAGGACTATAAAGTAGATTACAAAAACAAGCAGGTCAGTATGACAGACCAAGGCCTAAACAAGGCGGAAAAGTTTTTAGGCGAGCCGGTTTTCTCCACGGAAAATCCGATGTATGTATTTTATTTGGACGTCTGCTTAAAGGCTAAGGTGGTTTTTGAAAAAGATCGCGACTATATTATTACCGAAGACGGCGTGGAGATTGTGGACGAGTTTACCGGACGCGTGTTGCCGGGCCGGCGGTTTACCGACGGGGTTCACCAGGCTATTGAAGCCAAGGAAAAGTTGAAAGTAAAAGATGCCGACCGCACGCAAGCGGCCGTAACTTTCCAGAATTTTTTTCCTATGTACGAAAAGCTGTCGGGTATGAGCGGCACGGTTATGCGCGCGCGGTCCGAATTTAATACCGTGTATAAATTGGACGTAATAAAAATTCCCACCAACCGACCGCTGGCCAGAGTTGATCATAACGACTTGTTTTTTAAGACCCAAAAAGGAAAATTTTTAGGAATGATGAAGCGGATTAAGCAAATTCATTCCCGCGGCCAGCCGCTGTTAATTGGCGCGCGCAATGTGGAAACCGCGCATTTGGTGGCCGATGTTTTGGAAGAGGAAAATTTGCCCTTCCAGCTTTTAACTGCCAAGGACCATAAGGCCGAAGCGGATAAAATTGCGCGGGGCGGCCAGCCGGGAATGATAACCGTGGCTACCAATATGGCCGGCCGCGGCACTGATATTTTGCTCGGTCCCGGTGTGGAAAAAATGGGCGGGCTTTTTGTATTGGGAACCGAGCGGCACGAGTCTCGCCGCATAGATGACCAGTTAGTCGGTCGCGCCGGACGGCAGGGAGAGCCCGGGGAATCGCTGTTTTTAATTTCTATGGAAGACGAAATTATGCAGCTGTTCGGCAGCGAAAAAATTATAGACGTGATGGAAGACTACGACATCCCGGAAGACGAATATATTTCCGGACAGACGCTCAGCGAAGCATTTAAAAAAGCGCAGGACTTTGTGGAAAGTAAAAATTTGGATTCCCGTCTGTATTTGTATAAATACGACAGCGTGGCTAATTTTCAGCGCCGATTCATTTATGACCTGCGTAATTCTTTACTGGAAAATGAAAAGAATTTTGCCGAATTTTTAAACAAATCTGTACGCGAAGTACTGGTTAATATTTTAAAACTGAGAGATCCGGCCTTAATTGCCAAAGAGATGCTTGATGTTTTTCGCGTCCAGGCCAAGCCGGAAGAAATTCAAAATTCTTTGGGATTGCCGGAAGCGGGACAAAAAAATCTTTGGATCAACGAATGGTTAAACCCGTTTTACAGTACGCCGGAAAATCCGGAGTTGCTCAGCCGCGCCCAGGAGCAACTGGTTGAATATTTAACCGGCCTGGCGGAAAAAATAAAAAATGAACCCGAAGTTTATGCGGCCGGACAAAATTTAATTTTGCAAATTATAGACACCCAGTGGAGCGGACATTTGGAATTAATGGACGTCTTAAAAGAAGAGGCTAACTTGTTTTCTTATGCCTCCGAAGATCCGTTAATAGACTATATATTAGAGAGTCGCAAACTTTTTGCCGATATGATCAGCCAAGTTAAGCGGCAATTTTTGGCGGCAATTTTTTTACATTTGCAGCAAAAAGGTCTAATTGAATAATGGTTACCACCGATTTTGCGAGCCGATTTTATTAATGTTGCCATAAAGGCAATTTTTTTATATAATTACCGCATGTTAAGCAAAGAAGACGTGCTGAAATTAGCAAAAATGGCCCGTATTGCCTTAAGCGACGCGGAAGTGGAAAAGTTCCAAAAGAATTTGGGAACGGTTTTGGAATATGTAGATGAGTTAAAACAGGTTAACACAGAGGGCTTAGAAGAAGTAAATCAAGTGACCGGCCTGGTTAATGTCCAGCGGGAAGATAAGGCTGTGGTTTCGGACAATCATCAGGAAATTTTTTCTCAGGCACCCGAAATGAAAGACGGGTATTTTAAAGTTAAAGCAATATTGTAAATTTACGAAGTACGAAAAAAGTACGAACGTACGAACCAAAAGGTTTATCGTTTGCCGCTGATTTCGTAAGTTCGTATTAATTCGTATTTCGTAAAATCATGAATTTTGAATTTCTTCATCTAACTGAATTAAGAAAACAACTAGATGCTAAAAAGGTATCTTCGGTTGAACTGGCCAAGTATTTTTTGTCGCGCATAAAAAATTTGGACAAAAATTATAATTCTTTTGTTACGGTAACCGAAGAAGAGGCTTTAAAAGACGCGAAAATTGCCGATGATTTTATAAATTCTCCCGGTGAGAATCCTTTTTTGTGCGGCATCCCGTATGCCTCTAAAGATTTATTTTGCACTAAAGGCATTCGTACTACGGCATCTTCAAAAATTTTAGACCAGTACAAACCCCCGTTTGATGCCACAGTGACCAAAAAATTAAAAGACCAAAAATCCGTTCTCTTAGGCAAAACCAACTTAGATGAATTTGCCCACGGATCTTCCACGGAAACTTCAGCTTATGGACCTTCCAAAAATCCTTGGGACAACACCAGAATTCCCGGCGGGTCTTCCGGCGGGTCGACCGCCGCGGTTGCGGCCGGCTTAACTCCTTGGGCTACGGCCACGGAAACCGGAGGCAGTATTCGCCAACCGGCGTCTTTGTGCGGTCTTTCCGGCTGGAAGCCAACATATGGGCGCGTTAGTCGCTACGGCGTTATTGCCATGGCGTCATCTCTCGACAGTCCGGGAGCGGTAGCTAACAATGTTGTGGACTTGGCTCATTTGGCGGAAGTTATGGCCGGGCAAGATGAAAAAGATTCCACGACCAGCCCTGTGCCGGTGCCTTCATATGTAAAAAATTTGTCTGCCAATATGTCAGGTTTAAAGATTGGCGTGCCAAAAGAATATTTTGTAGACGGGATGGAAGACGGTGTGAAGCAGCGCGTAATGGAAGCCATAAAAGTTTACGAAAAAATGGGCGCAAAAATCGAAGAGGTAAGTTTGCCTAATACTAAGTACGGCTCTTTGGTTTATGCTATAGTCTGTCCGTCCGAAGTGGCTTCTAACTTAATGCGTTTTGACGGCATTCGTTACGGTCACACTACTAAAGATGCCAAGGATTTAATGGAAGTTTACGAAAAATCCCGTGCGGAAGGTTTTGGCGACGAAGCCAAGCGAAGAATTTTAACCGGCACTTATGTGCT
>CAZFQP010000017.1:0-4913 GCA_964520505.1 uncultured Candidatus Saccharibacteria bacterium
AATAAAAATACCACATTTCTGTGGTAGTGTCAATCGTCGATGTGGGTTGCTGAGTAGTTTTATCAGCGCGGGAACCCGTTGGGGCTCCCGCGCTGTGGCTTTGATGTTACTGCATGCTCATAGGTTCACGACCTCAAAGTATGCTTCATAGTGCTTGTTGCTGTCGAGAGGGTTATGCCAAGGGTCGTGGAAAGAGGTGCGGTAAAAGTCGGAAGCCATATGTAGGTTTCCTTTGGTGACGACAACCCTGACGTTGCGATTGCCGAAGCCGGCGTTTTCGGCAATGTGCCGAGCCTCCTTCATTGTTGGAACGCGTTTCATTTTGCGAATCGTCTTCGCAACGGCGCGTGCCCGCTCGCCGTGATAGCTCGTTATGATTTTCAATACCACCTGTCCCTCTCTGAGGACAGAAACTAAACCTAATACCAACTGCATATTATTCTCCTTTTGGTTGTGCAGACTAACAAATAAAAATACCACATTTCTGTGGTGGCGTCAATGACTTGTATAGTTAACACCTATCGGTTACATTTGCTAAACTTAACGGTTACACCTGTTAACTATTAACAAATGTCTATGAGAAAACCTAAGTATGACAGAAGCGAGAGAAATAAGTGGCATGCTCAGGTCGAAATTAAGCGTAAATTAGTAAAGGAAGTATGTGAAATATTTGGCATCAGCAGGCAGTGCTACTACAAGTGGCGGCTGATTAATCGGGCTATCCGATTAAGGCTCCGCACCGACTTGCCCAAGAAGAACCAGCCTAATACTAAATTAACTAAAGAAGTCCAAAACTTTATTTATCAGACCAAGCTTAAGACTAATTACGGTCCGGAAAAGATGAAACGGTATGTAAAGAAAAAGTTAAAGTTAAAAGTTTCAACAACAATTATTTACAGATTTTACAAAAAGAAAAAACTCATCAGAAGACCTCAAAGAAAGCACCCTTGGTATGAGACTATGAAGCAAAAACTAACCATAACCAAGCCGGGAGAAGGGGTACAAATGGATGTTAAGTATGTTTATGAATCAGGGAAAAGGAAATACAAATTCAGTGTCTTTGACCCATATTACCATAACTCCAAGCGAGTTTGGTTAACACCTTACCAATGGCTGGAATACTACAAAGTGTCACCCTTGATTGTTAACTATACATGACTTAATAAATAAAATTTTTAAATATTTATTCTAGTTCCGTAAAATGTTGAGGCAAAATAATTTTAACAAATAGATAAGCCGCCACACACCTTGGGGTGTTTGGCGGCTTATTGGACTTTTTAACTGTCAAACCAACAATTTAATAAGTTAGTGTCGCAAGCACCACACCATGAGCAATGTTCTACACAGCTAGTGCAGAATCCGCATTTCTCACATACATTTTCCGAACCTCCGCAGGTCGAACATTTTGGTGTTTCTGGTTTTTGTTGATCCGGTGTTTCCGGCATGTTTCCTCCTTTAAACCATAACAAATAAAAATACCACATTTCTGTGGTAATGTCAATCGTTGGTGTGAATTGATGAGTAGTTTTATCAGCGCGGAAACCTTTGGGTTTCCGCGCTGACTTGCGACTTTGCGGAATCAGGCTTTGACGGCGACGAATGGTTTGCCGCATTCGCCGCAGTGATTTTTCCCCTGAAGAACGTATGTGTTGAAGAACTGGCATTTCGGGCAAGCCGCATGCCCATAGGCAGTCATGCCCTCGTTTATCGCCGTCCAGGTTGCTACCGGTAGCGGCGTGGCCAATATCCCGTTGAATTCCTTGCGGCAAAACTTGCAGCGCATTTTTCCCGGAAGCAGAGGATTCATCCGGCCTCCCCAAATCTTAACCTTACAGTATGGGCAGTTTGTATAGTCGCCCTCGCTGTTGATGGTGGCCGATTCAACCCGGTATGCTTTTGGAGCTTCGGCTTCCACGGGCAAGTGCGAGGTTTCGTTGGAGTCGGGCTTGTAGATTTCGCTCCACCGGCGGTTTCTTGCAGCATCCAGCTGCCGCTTTTTGATTACAGCCCCATTCCAGTTGCATCGAAAACGATTACCGGAAAGTGGAGTGAATGAAATTAGCTGGGTTTCGTACTGATTCGACAAAGGCATCGAATCCTCCTTGCAGCAAACTATATCAAAGTAACTAAAAAAAGTCTAGTAGTGGTTTTAACCCCTCACAGTGCTTACAATTTAGCACGATTTTAACGGCCGTTAAAATCGTGCTAAATTTGAATCTATTTACTATTGCTTATTGCTAGTCGCTATTTTACAAATTCAAAGCTCTGAAACAGTGGCTGGAGTTTGGCAAATACCGCGTCTTTGTTTACCTGTTCTGTTATGTTGGGGTCGGCGCCAAAACCTGAAGTGCGTGCGCCCATATCTATTTCATAACAGATGTTGTTATTGTAGGCGTGATAAATTTTATCCATTGCCTGGTGTCCCATGCCCGCGTCGCTAATATCGGCTAATGTAAAATCCGCGCCGTTGATATTTAATTTTTGCACGTTAGCCACGGCTTGGTTGCCAAACTTATAGCATTGAGTTTGGCTGAGGTTTTTTATTGCGCTTACGGAAATAAAGCCGCCGGCAAAGTCGGTGTTTGCGGGGAATGTATCTTTTGGCAGCAGGGCGGTAATTATTCTTTCTCCTTTTTTATTTTGGTAGAAATAATTTTCTATGGGTAAATAAAAACCGTTTTGGGTATTTTCACCGGCCTGCATTTGGTAGTCTGCCGGGTAATTGAATTTAAACCCGTAAATTTCGTTTGTATATTGTTTGTCAGTCGATGGTTCGTAGAAGTCTTGTCCCTCGTAATTTGAATCCATATTTATATCTTGCCTTAAATGGGCGGCATCGGAAATATCTTGAGTTAAATTTTTAGCAGATTTGTAAACAACCGTGCTGGCACCGTCAGCTTTTACTTCCAAGATGTCCAGGTCGCCCACCAAAGCTTTGCTGGCGCCGGAGGTGTCAACTTTGGCCGCGGTTATTTTGGCCTGGCCGGCATACAGTTTGCTGGCGCCGGAGAGTCCAAATGTGGCGTTAGTTATGTTTCCGGAAAGTTCCAAGCGGCTGGCGCCGGAGAGTTTGGCGGTTAACTGTTTGGCCGTAAGGCCAAGGTTAGCCCTAGTGGCTCCGGATAGAGAAATTTGTAAGCTATCGCCGGTAATATTTTCAGAGTTTATACTGGAAGCGCCGCTGGCCGACAGGCTGTTTATGCTCGGCGCGTATACCGCGTAGCGTATGTTTTTTTGGCTGCAAAAAATACACAACTTGGTTTCCGGATTGTGGCTAATTTTTAGTACGCCGTTTTCTACTTTAACATCGGCCAGCTCTAAAGCTTTTTGAGTGCCGGTTGCCGTTACTTTGTATTCATTACCCATATAAACCATTACCGAATCTGCGCCGGAAATTTCAATAGACTTAAAATCTTTTAAGTCATACTGTTTGGCAACAGTATTGTAGTAAGGGCTGCTTTGGGTTAGGGCTTCTATTTGTGGCGCTAATTTAATGCCCGCGTTCACAAAAATTATGAATGCAATGGCCCAAAGTCCTAACAGGGTAAAGCCAAACAGTTTGTTTAGGGTTAGCCGCATTGCCATCAGGCTCGCGCCTAATAACAACAAGAATAAGGCCGGGATAAAAGCCGTAAAAAATCCGGAGGCAAAAGCCGCGTAATAAGTGCCGCCATGGGCAAGTTCGCGCAAGGGGAAATCTATGTAAGGGGAGTTGATGTTAAAAATTAATGCCGTGGCCGCAAAAATAATCGCGCCTAGGCCAAAAGCCGAAAGCAGGGTGACAGCCAGGCCGATTATGCGGACAATGAGTGGGCCAAGTTTTTTTATAACCCCGATTATCGCTCTTAAAATTTGTCCAATCACCACAAACGGCGCGGCTAAAATCTTTTTTACTTTAGAATTGTCTTTTTTTTTAAGCTCGGCCACGCGCTCTTTTACCATACTCTCCAAATTTTTTAGGTTAACCGGTTCACCGCGCATGCGCATTTTTTCCGTATCGGTTTTGGCTTCCGGCAAAATTATCCATAAAATAATGTATAGCAGAACGCCAAAGCCGCCAAAAAATATGGTTAAGGCAAAAATTAGGCGCACCCAAACCGCGTCCGTACCAATGTAAGCGGCTATGCCGCTGCAAACGCCGGCCAAAATTACATCATCCGGGTTACGGTAGAATTTTTTATCCGTGGAAAAAGAATTTTTCGGGGGTTCTGCAGCGGTTTTTTCTTCGCCGAATTGTTCCGGACGGCCCATTACGGCTATGAGTTCCTCTACCAGACCTAAAGTTATTATTTTGTTGTTTTCGGTTTTGCCGGAAAACTGTTCGGCAATCCGGTCTTCCATATCGCTGACAATTTCACCAGCATCCGGGTAAGCGGCAAATTTTTGCTTAATGGCGTTTAAATAATTTTCCAAGGCCTGGTAAGCATCTTCTTCGACCTGGAAACTCATTCCGCCAATAGAAATGTTAATTGTTTTTTTCATAGGAGTACTTTTTTATAAGTGAATTAATTGATAAAGATAGTTCATGCCAGGTTTGGTTTAGTTGCTCTAAGGCTTCTTGACCTTCTTTGGTTAGCCGGTAATACTTGCGGGGAGGCCCGGCCTTAGATTCCTTCCAGGTGTATTCCAGCAGTTTGTCGGATTTCAAGCGGGAGAGCAGGGGATAGAGCGTTCCTTCCACCACAATTAAATTATCTGCTTTTAGTTCGTTTAAAATATCGGAAGCGTATAATTCTCCCCTCGCAATGGCCAAAAGAGTGCAGTATTCCAAAAGTCCTTTGCGCATTTGCGAGCGGGAGTTTTCCGCGTCAAAAATAGAGTTTTCCATACCAGAAATAAGTTATTATTAATTACACTTACAGTATAGCACCCACTACCTTTTTATGCAAGGTACTGGGTGTGGATAACTATCA
>CAZFQP010000017.1:5013-6419 GCA_964520505.1 uncultured Candidatus Saccharibacteria bacterium
ATTTAAAATCCCGTCCTTTCGGTAGAAAGGACGGGATTAATGAATTACTTTAGTAAACTTTTTAGGTTGGCAATACGGCCGTCGGTGATTTCCCATTCGTAGATATCGGCATTGGTAATATCTTTGTCTGAGTTATCTTTGCCCCGGTAGATTCTGGTAATGGAAGGGAAATGGAATAATAACAATCTAATTACGCCGTTATGGGTGACTACGCCAATATTTTTGTGATCATTATTTTCAATAATGTCTAAAATTGCACTGGCTGAGCGTTGGCGAACGTCATCTACGCTTTCACCGCCAAATGGGCGGTAGTCATATTCTTGCATAGCTTCTAGTTCTCTGTGGTTAGGTAAAATTTTATCCCATTCGGACATTGGTTTGCCGGTAAGACTGCCAAAATCTCGTTCGGTTAGCCGGTAGTCATGGAAAACCGGAATTTTTTCCGGCAACAGATTGTTAATATAGACGGCGGTTTCTTCGGCTCTTCGCAAATAAGAGGTGTAGAGGACATCAAGGTCTAAAAATTTGGCGAGCTTGGCCAATTTTTGTGCCTGCATAATTCCTTGCGTGTCCAAATAATCGTCAATTTGAATCCCTTGGCGAATGTGTTCTTTATTTTTTATAGTTTCCCCGTGGCGGATGAAATAAATAGTGGTTTGGCTTCTTATGCGCATTAGTAAAATATTTTAAGACACACTTAAAAATCTGAAAAGTATTTTTTTAAAATTCCAAGCAGGCTACTTTTTTGCTTTAGCGGTTTGGCGCTTTGTCGCGGTTGGTTTTTTTGACCCCATCTTGCTTAGGTCTTTAGCAATTTTTTCCCAGTGGCCTTTTAGCTCTTTGCCCAAAGCTTCCACTTCTTTCGGGTCAATGTTTTTTATCTGCTTGTATTTGGCCAAAACTTCTTTGGCGGCTGAGTCGTAAGCTTGTTTGCTTACGCCTTTCATAGACTTAATTTTTTTAACTAACTCTTCCTTGGCTTTTTTACTCCAGACTTTCAAGTTTTTCTGGCGGGTCTTGCCGCCAGGTCCGTAAAAGAAATAAGTGGCGGCGGCTCCGGCAGCCAGAGCTGCCAAGCCTAAGCCCTCGGCGATTTTTTTTGTAGTTTTTTGCATATTGTTCCTTTTTCTTCCGTAGGGAATTATTTTTTACTTTTTTTGCCAAGGTTATTAAAAAAACTGGCGAAAAATTTTAACTTAGCGCCGCCATCTTTAACATTTTGTCGCAGTTCGGAGAGATCTTGGGAAATTAAATCTGCTCCACCGCGGGCTTTTTGAGAAATGTATTTAATGTCCCGGGAAATTTTAATTATGTAGACCATAGCTACCGCAAGCAAAATAGCTAAAACAGCCACCGCGGCTGTGGTAACCACAAAGAAAATATCCATTTTGGCAAAGTCGCTCATA
>CAZFQP010000017.1:6519-17093 GCA_964520505.1 uncultured Candidatus Saccharibacteria bacterium
CACCGCGGCTGTGGTAACCACAAAGAAAATATCCATTTTGGCAAAGTCGCTCATATTTTATTTCCTCATTTCTTAGTTTCGGTTAATTTCGAGCAAACTATTTGTAGTAGCTTTCTATCTCAAACAAAATAAACAAAGAAATAGCCAAACTGACAATTAGCCCGATAATATCAAAGCGGATTAATTGAGCAACGGCGCTGACCAAAACAGAATAATAGACCAAGTGCCAGCCTTTGTGGCTGCGGGCAAAGAGTCCGGGCAAGGCAGCGCCCTGAAGAATTAAGGCAATTAGGGTTATTATCCCGCCAATTGTCATTCCAATGCCAAAACCGTAATTTCCAGCTATCATGGCGAATGGTGTGACCATGGCTCCCAAGCCGAATGCCAGTAAAATGAAAGGCAGGGAAATTATCATGGCGATTAAGGTAATCCAAGGTCCAAATTTGACTATAAATTCCTTGGCTCCCGGTGGTAGATGAAATGGGGCTTTGTCGTGCAAATAGGTTCTAAAAAATTGATCCATTTGCTCAAAAAAACTTTTGGTCGGTTGGCTTTGGCCAACCGGGGGTTGGGTGTTTGTTTCCATATTTGTACTTAAATGATTTCTTTAATTATAGCACAAAATCAGGACTTACGCACCGCGCTTTTTGGGCTGAGGTAAAAAAGTCCTTAAAATTTTAAAGCTGTTGCCCATACTTGGCAAACATTTTTTCCAAAATTTTCTGGAAAGTTTGGCGCAAAGGCTCGTCTCGTCCGACTTCCAGCACTTCGTCATTTAAATTGGTGGCCGCCGCTGTCCAGTTATAACTGCCGCTGGCATAGGCTTTTTCGGTAACCAAAACTTTTAAATGCATAATCCCTGAGTGATCCTGGGTGTAAACCGGGATGCCGGCCTGTTTTAATTCGTCTATAATTTTTTGTTGGGATTCCAATTTTTGATATTGTTCGCGGTCGGTTAATCCCACTACTTTTAGTCCGCGGTATTTCGCAGCCAGCAGTGCGTCTTTAATATCGGCTCTGGTGAAGGTATAAACCGCAAAGTAAACAAATTTGTCGGCGTCGCGAATTTCGCTGATAATTTCTTTATTTAATTCCCGTTCCTGATTATAGTAAACGCTAATCTGCCTTTCGTATTTTGGCAAATAGCGGAAAGAATAGTAAAACTGCCCGCACAATGCAATGAGCAGAGCGATTACAATAATATAGGCAAGTTCTTTTTTGTTTTGCAATTGATTTATGTGACTATTATTTTTTTATTACGAGGTACGGATTATTTTTGGGTGAATTTGCATCAAATTCCACATGGGCACTAACTCCGTGATCTGCAAGGAAGTTTAAGGTATCATCTAAAGCCCTCTTTTTTATTTGTTGTTGCTCTTCTTTCTTCAAAGCAATAATTTCAGCGCTCAATTTTTTTTTATGTTTATGAGCAGCTTCGAACAAATTATAATACGACTCCATTTTGGCAGTAAAATTTTTTCTATAAAATGTATCAAAGAATGCAGGATAATTCCTGATTTCACAGCCTTTTTTTAATACTCTCTGAGCTTCTTTAATGTTTGCTAATAGCTGGTTGGAGTGCCTAGTAAATTGCGGTACGCCATGAATAATAACTAGATCAAAAGTATCATCGGAAAAAGGCATAAGTCTGGCACTTGCCATAACTAAATTTTTAGGCTTAATACTTTTTGAAATACTTGCTTGAGATCGGCTTTCTATTTTTTCAAGCGATATAATGTTGTCATAGCCTAAGGCCACCGCCGCTCTTTCTAAGTTTGCGCCGGCCGCACCTAAATCTAAAATTTTCCCATATTTTCTTAAATCACTAAATTCCATTCCAACATTTCTTAGAATGCGCTTTTCAGCATCGGAAACCACTTCGCGAGCTTCTTCGGGTATAAAATTAATATCCTTTTCAGGCATAGATTTACTAGAAGATTTTATTTTGTTGATAAAATGTTAATATGATCTTTGTTAATATGACGCTTTAATCTCTTTTTGCGCGTCTCTTTTCTTTATATATTCCCGTTTGTCCGTTTTTTTCCGCGCTTTGCCCAGGGCTACTCGAATTTTCAGCAAGCCACGGCGGCCTAAAAAGATTTCCAAAGGAACAATAGTTAAACCTTTTTCTTTGCCCAGCAGTTTATTAATTTCTTCTTTTTTTAACAGCAATTGGCGGCTTCGGGTTGGGTTATATTTTTCATTTGGAGCGTATTTGTAAGGGCCAATATGGCAGTTAATTAAACTGGCGCTGCTTGCCGAAACTGTCACGTAAGCGCCGGCTAAAGAAACATTACCGGCTTTAACACTCTTAACTTCCGCTCCGGTCAATACCAAACCAGCCACGAAAGTGTCTTTAATGTCGTAGTCAAATTTGGCTCGGCGATTTTCGGCTAAATTGGCCATATGAAGATTGAAAAAGAAAAATTATTATGATAAGATAATTTACATTTTGGAAATGTCATCAGGAGGCTATATGGAAGATGGAATTAGGCTGTATTGGTCCCGATTAGTGGGGCCAGAATCTCAGTTGAGGAAAGACTACGCCGAGCCCTTTTTTTACAAGGCTTGCACGTTTAGACTCCCAAATACTGTTGCTTTCAGGGCGATTATATTTAAGAAAGGACGATGCAATAATGTAACCGTCCACTTGTCCAAACAGTATTTGTCCCTGGAGCAGGGAGGAGAGCCTCTTAAATAAGATCGGTGTGGTGTGTGGTACTGTGATACGGCGGCGCTTTGAACAAGCGCCGCTATTATTTTATCATTTCCTAAGATTATATCCAAACTGATAATTTGTGAAACAGGTTAACTTTATGTTATAGTAATGAGGTATTATGCTAAATCAATGCTCAATGAAACAGGCAAAAATTTAATAAACCATCTGCTTTCCAATGCTCTTTCGGATTTGAAATTAACCTCGCATTTGGACAGTTTGGACATAAAAACGCCGGATGCGAAATTTGGCGATTATTCATGTAACGCGGCTTTGGTATTGGCCAAAAAAATTAAACAAAACCCTAAAGTTGTGGCGGAAAAGATTATTGAACAAATCGGGAAAAATACCGCTTACAAGAATTTGGTAATAATGCAAGAACAGGGTGGTTTTATTAACTTTACTCTCACCCCGGAATTTCTTTTAAAAAATTTAAACCAGATTTTAGAACAAGGGGAATTATACGGCTGTTCAGTGGCCGGCCAGGGCAAAACCGTGGTAGTGGAATATTTTCAGAATAATGTGGCCAAGCCACCGCACGTGGGGCATTTGCGTTCGGCCGTAATTGGGGACTGTTTGCTGCGCGTGTTAAGGTCGCAAGGCTATAAGGCAGTTTCAGATACGCACATTGGCGACTGGGGCACGCAGTTTGGTATTTTACTTTTTGCTTACAAAGAATATTTGCGTGGCGGTGGTGACAAAACCATTATAGAAGCCGATCCGATTAACGAGTTAAATAAGTTATATGTCGGGATGTCAGCAAAAATAGAAGTCGATGCTACTTTGCGCGACCAGGGCAAAGAAGAATTTGCCAAACTGGAAAAAGGCGATACTGAAAATCGCGAACTTTGGCAATGGTTTGTGCGCGTATCTTTGGAAGACTTTGAAAATTACCGTAAGGTGCTAGATATTTTGCCGTTTGATCACAACCTCGGCGAAAGCTTTTATGAAGATAAAATGCCGGCAATTTTAGCAGATTTAAAGCAAAAGGGTTTGTTAATAGATTCCGAAGGCGCGCAGGTGGTTAATCTCGAGGAAGAAAAATTGGGAACCGCGGTGCTGGTTAAGTCCGACGGTGCTACTACTTATTTAACGCGCGATGTCGCGACTATAAAATATAGAGTAGAGGAAATGAAGCTGGAAAAAATGCTGTATGTGGTAGATAACCGTCAGGCACATCATTTCCGTCAGGTATTTGAAATTGCCAAACAAGCCAAGTACTCGTCCGGGGTAAGCGCCGCCGAACATGTAGAATTTGGTTTTATGTCTTTGCCCGAAGGCGCAATATCTACCCGCAAAGGCACAACAATATCGCTAAAAAATTTAATTGATGAGGCACGAGGAAGGGCGCTAAAAATTATAGAAGAAAAAAATCCCGAGCTGGAACATAAACAGACGGTGGCCGAGCAGGTGGCTTTGGCGGCAATAAAATATTTTGACTTGTCGCACAACCGGAAAACAGAAATTATTTTTACCTGGGACAAGGCGCTCTCGTTTGAAGGTAATACAGGACCTTACTTGCAGTATACTCATGCCCGCATTTTCGGAATTATTCGAAAATTTAATTTCCAATTTCCAATTTCCAATTTCAAAACAATTTCTAATGATCAAATTTCACAAACATTAAACAATCACGAGTTGCTAGTATTGCGAAAGCTTCTAAACTATCCGGAAATTGTTGCCCAGGTGGCCAAAGATTATTTGCCTAATAATTTATGTAATTATTTGTTTGAACTGTCGCAAGAATTTAACTCGTTTTATCAGGCCGTGCCGGTGTCACAGGAACAAGACTTAAAAGTTAGAGATTTTAGACTGCAATTAATTACCGCCACAGCACAGGTTTTAAGAAACGGCCTTTATCTTTTGGGAATTGAAGCACCTGAGCAAATGTAAAATCGCAGATACGCAGATGGGGACAGATGTCGCAGATAAAAAAAGAATTAAGAATATTGAATTAAGAATTATGAGTACAGACAACAATCAAAAACCACAAAATTCATCAGCACCAAATTTTAATGAATTAGAACTGGGGATTTTAAAATTTTGGGATGAGAATAAAATTTTTGAAAAATCTTTAGAAGCGACCAAGGACAAAGAGCCGTACATATTTTATGACGGGCCGCCTTTTGCCACGGGCTTGCCGCACTATGGCCACATTCTTGGCTCCACCGCCAAAGACGCCTACGGCAGATATCAGACCATGAAGGGTCGTTATGTTCGCCGCGTTTGGGGTTGGGATTGTCACGGTTTGCCCATTGAAAATATTGTTGAGCAAAAATTAAAAATCTCCGGAAAAAAACAGATTGAAGAATTTGGTGTGGACAAGTTTAACCAGGTTTGCCGGGAAAACGTTTTAAGCTATGCCGAAGAGTGGGGGAAGATGGTTAACCGCATGGGCCGCTGGGTGGACTTTAAAAATTCCTACAAAACTATGGACACCACCTACCAGGAGTCCGTCTGGTGGGCTTTAAAGCAAATTTGGGACAAGGGTTTGGTTTACGAAGATCGCAAAGTTTTGCTTTACTGCTCCCGCTGCGAAACGCCGATTTCCAATTTTGAAGTGGCAATGGATAACAGCTATAAGGATGTGACGGAAGAATCCGTTTACGTAAAATTTAAATTGCGCCGCGGCCAAAGAATTATAAACGATCTAACTGACGACAAAACATTTGTCCTGGCTTGGACCACGACTCCATGGACTTTGCCCGGCAACACGTCTTTAAACATTGGACCCGAAATTGCCTATGTGTTAATTGAACACGAAAACGGCCAGCGTTTTATTTTAGCTAAAGACCGTTTGGAAATTATAGAAGGCAATTATGAAATTATCTCCCAGTATACGGCCAGAAATTTAGAAGGCTTGGAATATGAACCATTGTATGAAAGCGTAATTCCAAATTTGCATAATAATTTACAAATGGAGTTAGTCGGCGGCAGTCCGGCCAAAGCTCACAGAATATATTTGGCCGATTTCGTTACTACAACCGACGGCACCGGCGTGGTTCACAATGCGGCTATGTATGGTGACGAAGATTTTCAGCTCGCCAAAGCTAAAGATTTGCCGCGAGTAGATATGTTGGACCACCAGGGCCGCTATTTAAACGTCCCAAATAACCCGGAGCATTTACGGGGCGTGTTCTTTAAGGACGCGGACAAAATTGTTATAAAAGATTTAACGACCGAAGACAAGTTATACAAAAGCCAGGCTTATACGCATAGTTACCCGCATTGCCATCGTTGCGGTACGCCTTTATTTTATAATGCCTTGCCGGCCTGGTTTATTAATATTCAAAAAGTGAAAGCCCGTTTGCGTGAATTAAACGCCAAGGAAATTAACTGGCACCCCGAACATTTAAAGTTTGGTCGTTTTGACAAGAGTGTGGAATCGGCGCCGGATTGGAATATTTCCCGCAACCGTTACTGGGCCACGGCCTTGCCTTTTTGGAAATGCGAACAGAATGATTGCAAAAATGTTGTTTGTGTCGGATCAATACAGGAGCTAATAGAGAAATCAATTAATTTCCAAGAAGTTTACCCGGAATTTCAAATTTCAAATTTCAAATTTCAAAATAACGATCAGAATCCTAATCCTCAAATAGAACAGCTAGATCTTCACCGTCCATACATAGACCAAATTAAATTAAAATGTGACAAGTGCGGCGGCCAAATGAGTCGCGTTCCCGAAGTGGTGGACTGTTGGGTGGAAAGCGGAAGCATGCCGTTTGCCGAATTGCACTATCCGTTTGAGAATCAGGAATTATTTAAACAGAGGTTTCCGGCCGACTTTGTGGCGGAATACATTGGCCAGGTGCGCGCCTGGTATTATGTCATGCTCGCGGTTTCCGGTGTGGTTTTTGATCGCGCGCCATTTAAACACGTGGTGACTACCGGAAATATTTTGGCGGAAGACGGCAGCAAAATGTCTAAAAGTAAAAATAATTATCCCGATCCGTGGATTTTAGTGGAGAAATATGGCATAGACGCTTTGCGTTTTTATTTGCTCACTTGTCCGGTAATGAACGCGGACGACGTAAATTTTAGCGAAAAGTCCGTAATGGAAGTGAATCGTAAAATAAATTTGCTGGTCTATAATGTGTGGAGTTTTTTGCGCATGTATTATAAAGGAGTTGCGCCGGAAACTATGCCGGCTTCCGAGCACGTTCTGGACCGCTGGATATTAGCCAAACTTATAGATCTCCACCGCAAAGTTAGCACCAACTTAGACGAATACAACACCGTTAAAGCCGGTAAAGAAATGGTAGAGTTTATTAACGACTTGTCTACCTGGTATTTGCGGCGCAGTCGGGACAGGCTCAAACTGGAAGGACAAGAGGGTAGACAGGCGGGAGAAACTTTGGCTTTTGTTTTGGCTGAGGTGGCAAAAATGTTAGCACCTTTTGCGCCGTTTTTGGCGGAATTTATTTTTAAAGATGTTACCGGAAAAGAATCCGTGCACTTGTCGTCTTGGTCCGATTTTTCTTCGTATAATGTTGATGCGGAGACTATAAAAAATATGGAAGTAGTTCGCGAAGTCGCCACCTTGGGTTTGGCTATGCGCAAAGACAAAGCCTTGCCTGTGCGCCAGCCGCTTTTGGCAGTGGCTTTTTCTGCCAAACAGGGGAGTGTGGCTTTGGCGGAAGAATTTAATCGGTTGATTTTGGAAGAGCTGAATGTAAAACAAATAGATCCATTACTGCTCAGCAAAGATTCCCGCCCACAAACCGGCGTGGTGGTAGCTGTTGGCAGCGGAATAATAGAGAATTTTTATTTGGATATAAATTTAACAGAGGAGCTTAAACAAGAAGGTTTGGCTAGGGAACTGGAACGCCAGGTGCAGGACTTGCGCAAAAAGAGCGGGCTAAAAGTCGGCGAGTTGGTAGATTTATATTACAATACCCAGGACGAAAATTTGGAAGACAGTTTGTTGAAGTTGCTGGATCGCAAAAAAACTTTTATTAATCAGATTTCCAAGAGTTTTGAAGTGGAAGCTGACTTTGAAATTCAAACCCAAATTAGCGGCAAAGCCGTGTGGCTGGGAATAATAAGGATATAATCCGAATTACCCTAAATTACTGCAATCCTAATGATCCGAAAAGAAACTAGCTTTTTGAATCATTCGGATATTAATTCGAAGCATTAGGATTATGTATGTCCAGAGAACAAAATTACACGGGAATAATTTTAAAAAAACAGGCGCTTGGGGAGAGCGACGAGATTGTCACTTTTTTTACCAAAGAGGCAGGCAAAATTCGCGCGCTGGCCAAGTCGGTTAAATCTTCCAAGTCCAAGTTGCAACAGCGCCTCCAAGCGCTGTTTTTGGTTAATTTTACTTTAACCGGTGGCAAGCTGCCTAAAATAATTTTTGTCGAACCTTTGTCCGTGTTTATGAAATTACGGGAGAATTTATCCGCAATTAAAGCGGCATTTGTTGCTTGCGAGCTGGTACTGAAGTTTGCTCCGGACGAACAAAAAAATGACCAATTATTTCAAGCCTTGGTGGATTTTCTTGAATTTTTAAACGGGCAAGCGGGGGAGGGTCAAATTTCTTTGGGATTAATTAAATTTAAGCTCGCGGTACTTGAGGCCTCAGGTTTGGGTGTGGCTTTAGACGCCGGGGAAAATGACATTCAAACTTATTTTAGCGCTCACGGCGGCGGTTTTACTCAGGTAGCCGGAGGCCAGGCAGTCTTACCGGCTGTAGTAAATATTTTTCGGCAATTGCGTCTGGTGGAGTTTAAAAATTTGGCAGGCGCCGGCATACCCGACGCAGGGCAAAATCAGCTGCAGCAGTTGTTGTCCGAATTCATTGAATATCAGTTGGAACGCCGGTTAAAATCGGAAACATTTTTTAACCAAGGCGCTATGGTATAATGTAGGAAGGGTCAAGAATTTAGTATGTAGATTTTAGTAAGTAGCTTTAATATTAAAGAATTTAAAAAAATTTTATGGACACTAATCCAATCAGACCAGCAGCGCCACCAACCCAGCCGCAAGGTGCCGGCCAGGCTTTTGTAAAAAAAACAGTGGATACGCCGATTTTAGATGTGGGTTTGCGGGAAAAAATTAATGGCAGCCAAAATTTTTCTTCAAACGAGGGTGTTGCCGGATTTTATCAAGCTAACAAAATTTATTTTTGGGCCATTATTATCGGCGTCGTAATGATTGCCGGTTTGGCCTATTGGGCTTTTAAAAAGCCTGCGCCAACCGCCCCCAAAGAAGCCAATGTGGAAGTTAAAGTCGATTTTCCGGAAACTGTGCCCACCGGCGGGGAAGCGGTCTATAAAGTTATATTAAAAAATAATGACAGCCAAACTTTGGTGTCCGGAGAGTTGGAGTTAGTTTATCCGGAAGGCGTGAGTTATGTTAGTAGCGTACCGAATGCGGAAGGAATTAGCGGGACACAATTTAAAGTGCCGGATTTAGTTTCCGGCCAAAACGCTACTGTGATTGTCAAAACCAAAGTCACCGGAAACGTAAATGACGAAAAAAAGCTTAGCCTGAAGTTTCATTACCGGTTGAGTAATTTTAATTCCGATTTTATTAAAGATCAGTTTGCCAGTTTGCGCCTTGTCGCGGCCGATGTCTTAGTTGAATTGCAAGGTCCTGCAGCAGCCAATAACGGTCAAATTGTGGTCTACACTGCCAAGTACCAAAATAATTCAGACAATGACGTTTCAAATGCGCGTATTAAATTAAATTATCCGCAAGGGTTCGTGTTTGCCTCGGCTCAGCCGGCGCCGGACATCGGTTCCGATACTTGGAATATTGGCACGCTGGCCAAAGGGGGCAGCGGACAAATTTCCATCTCCGGCAGTTTTAATTCTGTTAATCCCGGCGAATCTAAAACTGCCAGCGCAGATTTTGTAGTGTTAGACAGCGCGGGCCAAGCAAAAGTCCAAAATAGTTCCGAGTTTGTTACGGCCATCTCTAGCCTGCCGTTATTAGTGAGCCAAGATTTAGAGCCTAGCCGCGCCGACGGCGTGATTAAGCCGGGTGATAATTTGACTTTCCGTATTCGCTATCAAAACAACGGCAGTACCGTGGCTAGCGGAGTAAATATTGCAGTAACCTTGGATTCCCGGGTGGTGGATTTGGGAAGTTTGCGCGCCGAGGGTGGTCAAATTAACAACAATACTATAACTTGGAATGCTTCGTCCGTGCAGAATCTGGAAAATTTAGCGCCTAATGAATCGGGACAGCTGAGTTTTTCTTTGCAAATAAATAATCCTGCTGTAAAAGATTCTTCTAAAAATTTAACTTTAGTTTCCAATATTAAAATTAAATCTTCTGAGGCAAACGATTTTTACCCAGGCAATACTTTGAGTCTAAAGGTTTCCAGCCCTTCAAAAATCGAGAGCGATTTGTCTTTTGTCTCGGGCCAGTTGCCGCCAAAAGTCGGACTCTCTAGCGTCTATAAAGTTAAATTGGCTTTGTCCAATTCCACTAACGATTACTCCAATGGCGTGCTGTCAGCATTTTTGCCGCTCGGTCCCGGAGCTTTTGTTTCCGGAAGCGTTTCTCCGGCCGAGGCCAGTAATGTCCAGTTTGATTCCAGTACGGGCAAATTAACCTGGAATGTCGGCAGCTTGCCGGCAAATACCGGCAGGTTTGCCCAGCCAAAGACTTTAGAGTTTCAAATTAAACTCAGTCCTTCCGCGGCTCAGGCTAACCAAGCTCCGGTGTTGGTTAAAACCATTGGCTTTACCGCAAAGGATGTCTTTACCGGCCAGGACATAAGCATTAGCGGAGATAATATTTCCACAAACGATTTATCCGGCTCAGGATATGGGAATGGGACGGTGCAGAAATAGAGAAATAGAGAAATAGAGAAATAGAGAAATAGAGAAATAGAGAAATA
>CAZFQP010000018.1:0-11862 GCA_964520505.1 uncultured Candidatus Saccharibacteria bacterium
AGACGAATCTGCGAATGGCTGCGAATTTACGAATTCGTTGTTCTTCGTAGATTCGTTCTATTCGTTGATTCGATGTATTATTTCTTTAAATTATGTACATAAGTCAGAATGCGGGCAATGTCTTTCTTAACTACTTTAATCTCGTGGTTATTCTTAAGTTGATTCAACTTGGTCTTTACCGCTAAATCGTGAGCCTTAATCTGTAACTCTGTTAACAGGCTCTTAATTTCAGCTTCCGATTTAGTTTTCAGTTCCTTAAATTTCATAAATGTATCGAATATACGAATTAGACGAATCTGCGAATGGCTGCGAATTTACGAATTCGTTGTTCTTCGTAGATTCGCTCTATTCGTTGATTCGATGTATTATCCTTGCTTTTCTTTAACTAAAAATTTGCTTTTGACCGGGAGTTTGTAGCTGGCCAATCTCATAGCTTCCTGGGCTTGCTCTTTGGTCACACCGTCCATTTCAAACAGTATCTTGCCTTTCTTTACAACCGCAACAAAGTGGTCAACTGCACCTTTACCGCCACCCATCGGGCTTTCATTACCATGTAAAGTAACCGGCTTGTCGGCAAATACGCGAATCCAAATTTTTCCGCCTCTTTGCACGTAGCGCGTCATAGCGCGGCGAGCGGCTTCAATCTGGCGGGCTGTTACCCAGCTGCTTTCCAAAGCCTTTAGAGCAAAGGAGCCAAAATCAATATTCTGGCCGGCAGTGGCTTGACCCTTATGGGACCCGCGGTGATGCTTACGGTGTTTAAGTTTTTTAGGAATAAACATATCAGTAAAATCTAAATTTCAAATTACAAATTTTAAATTAAATTATAATTTCTAATTCCTTAATTTCAACATTTGACGTTCATTTGAAATTGGAAATTGGAAATTTGACATTCACAATTATTAAATATTAATTATGCTTTATCAGCTGCGCCGGCATGCTCTTTTATAGAGACTTTTTTACTTTCAAACACATCTCCTTTATAAATCCAGACTTTCACGCCAACGGTGCCGTAAGTGGTAAAGGCGGTGCTGCGGGCAAAATCTATATTAGCACGCAGGGTGTGAAGTGGAATTTTTCCGGAAGACAAATGTTCGGTTCTGGCAATATCGGCTCCGTTCAGTCTTCCGCCAATGGCAACTTTCGCTCCCTTAGCGCCTGCATTCATAATCTGTTCCAAGGATTGCTTCATTAACTTTCTAAAAGCAACGCGTTTTTCCAATTGTTCAGTAATACCGTTTGCTATAACTTGAGCTTGTAGGTTAATGTCTCTAATTTCCTCTATATTAACTTTCAGTTCCTGCTTAATCCCCAACTTCTGTTTGATCTTCTTTTTCAACTCTTCAATTCCGGCACCACCCTTGCCGATTATTAAACCTGGTTTAGTGGTTTTCACAATCACGGTAATACCGCCGTCGTTTAAGCGTTCAATATCAATTCTTACCAAACCGGCTTTCTTAAGATGCTTTTCCAAATACTCGCGAATCTTCACGTCTTCAGCCAATTGCTTGGCATAATTGCCTTTGGAAAACCACCTGGATTTCCAGGAGTCGGTAATATTGATTCTTAAAGATGTGGGGTTAATCTTATGGCCCATAATATTAATTTAAAGTGTAAATCTCAAAGTGGAAAATGTAGGTTTCGGCCTTCGGCCGAATCTATTATTTTGCATTTTGATTTTTTAATTTTACTTTATCTATTATTCTCCGGCTTTGCGGTTAAATAGTCTGCGTTTGTTAGCAACGGTGCTCATTTTCTTCTGTTCATCAGTTTTAAATACTTGGCTCTTTTTCTCGGTAGATTTCACTGGCTTCTTGGCCACCGCGTCTTTGGCTTCCGCGCTTAGCTCTTTGCCTTCGGTATTTTCTGCTTTGGTAAGGAAACCGGCTTTGGCTTTAGAGGCTTTGGCCTGTTTTCTTTCTTCCAATACAATGTTCACATGGCTAAGCTTTCTGCGAATAACAAACGCGCTACCGCGAGCTCTGGGAAAATAACGCTTCATTACCTGCCCCATATCGGCGTTGATGCTCTTTATAAACAAATACTTCGGATCAAGAGAAAAGTTATTTTTAGCGTTGGCAATAGCGGATTGAATCAATTTAATAACCATCGGAGCCGCTTTCTTGTTAGTATGCTGCAACTGAACTATGGCGTCCATCGCGTTCATGCCTAAAACCAAAGCGGTTACCAAGCGCATCTTTCTCGGGGCAACATGAAGCTGGCGGGCGGAAGCTCGGACTAGTTTGGTGTTTTCAGTTTTAACATTAGCGGCTTTTTTCATAATCTAAATTAAATTTCAAATTAAGTTCTAATTTCCAATTTATAAATTTCAGCATTTGACATTCATTTGAAATTTAAAATTGGGAATTTAAAATTATTTTTTCTCCGGCTCTTTGGCGGCATTTAACTTGGCCTTCTCGGCTTCGGCTTTGGCGGCTTCCTGTTCTTTAGCCATCTTACCACCGTGGCGAATAAATTTGCGGGTTAAGGCAAATTCACCAAGTTTGTGACCAACCATATTTTCAGTAACGAATACCGGGATATGGGTGCGGCCGTTATGAACCAAGAAAGTAAATCCGACGAACTCCGGGGCAATAGCGCAGGAGCGGGACCAGGTTTTAATCTGATCTTTGCCGGCTTTGCCGTTGAGAACTTTTTTCAAGACTCTCGGGTCTACGTATGGTCCTTTTTTTAGTGATCTGGACATAAAATATATTTAAAGTGTAAATCTCAAAGTGGAAAATGTAGGTTTCGGCCTTCGGCCGAATCTATTATTTTGCATTTTGATTTTTCAATTTTAACCTTTATTTACTGCGTCTCTTTACTATCATTCTAGCACTGTATTTCTTCTTGTCGCGGGTCTTTACGCCAAGTGCGTGTTTACCCCAAGGAGTCTTTGGATACTTCATACCAATCGGGTTATGACCTTCTCCACCACCATGAGGGTGATCTACCGGGTTCATAACTTTTCCACGAACTGAAGGTCTCCAACCCATTAAGCGTTTGCGACCGGCTTTACCAATACGGACATTCATCCAATCGGCGTTAGCCAGCTGACCAATAGTGGCCAAACAGGTTTCTCTGACTTTGCGGATTTCACCGCTCGGAAGTTTGAGTAAGGAATAACCGCCTTCGGTAGTTTGCAGTGTGGCGTAAGCACCGGCGCTTCTGGCCATTCGTCCGCCTTGGCCGGGGGCCAATTCGATGTCGTGGACAAAAGTTCCAACCGGAATATTCTTTAAAGCTAAACGGTTGCCCGGTAGAATTTCCGCGACCTCGCCGTACATAACGTTGTCGCCAACCTTCATACCTTGCGCGGTTAAAATGTATCTCTTGGTTCCGTCGGCGTAATTAACTAAAGAAATAAAAGCGGTGCGGGTCGGATCGTATTCAATGGTGGTAATTTTAGCCGGGATATTCTTTTTGTCTTCCCGGGAAAAATCTACCAATCTGACCTTGCGTCTGGAACCGCCACCCTGATGGCGAACGGTAATTTTACCGCTGTTGTTGCGGCCAGCCGGACGAGCCTTGCTTAAAACCAAGCCCTTGGGGGTCTTGTGCTTTTTGTGCAAAACGGAATAATCCGTGACGCTGTGAATGCGCCGTCCTGCCGATGTTGGTTTGTAGAGTTTAACAGCCATATAATTTATAAATAAATTTTCTACTAAATACTAAAGTGACTAAATTACTAAACTTATATTTTACGATTTCGTACTTTCGTTCTTTTAGTATTTAGTAGAGGCATTAAGTGATAATGCTATATTACGTCGGTTAGTCCTTCTATCTTATCGCCTTTTTTTAAAGTGACAATCGCTTTCTTAAAACTGGAAGTTCTGCCTACTGTTCGGCCAAAGTTTCTGGTCTTGCCTTTGTTCACTACCATGTTTACACCTGTAACTTTTACCTTGTAAGCGGCTTCTACGGCTTTCTTTACTTCCACTTTATTGGTAGTCGGTAAAACTTTAAATACATATTTGTTCAAAGATACCAGGTGGCCGGCTTTTTCCGAAACTCTAGGCTGCACCAGCACTTTGGGAATTTTCACACCCAAAGCAGCCCCAGCGTCGGCGCCTTTGCTTTCTTTCTTCTCTTGCTTTTTTTCACTTAAAATGGCCATAGAATAAATTAAAATGTAAATCTCAAAGTGTAAAATGTAGGTTTCGGCCTCCGGCCGAATCCATTATTTTGCATTTTGATTTTTCAACTTTGAACTGGTTAAGAATGTCTTCTCTATTACCGGTAAGCTGTCTTGCAAAACTATCATACTGTCAGCTTTTAAAACTTCTATCAAACCGAGGTTGCTGGCAATAATATAGTTGATGTTGGTCAGGTTGCGCATGGAGCGAACCAATTTGTCGTCTTTCTTCGGCATTACCACTAACTGCTTTTTACCCATATCTTTCACGCCGGCTTTAAGATCTTTAAGAATTTTTGCAAATTCTTTGGTCTTCGGTTCAGTTAAAGCAATTTGGTCTACTACAATAAAGCGACTATCTTTGGCTTTGTCGGAAAGAGACATAAACAGGGCCTGGGTTTTGGCTTTCTTGTTGATCTTTAATTCCCAGTTGCGGTTAGCTCTCGGACCGAAAGTTACGCCACCGTGGCGCCATATCGGGCTGCGGGTGCTGCCTGCGCGAGCACGGCCGGTACCTTTTTGCTTCCAGGGCTTTTTACCGCCACCGGATACTTCACCGCGAGTCTTGGTGTTAGAACTGCCCTGGCGGGAATTTCTTTGCAGGATTCTGGCGGCCTCGGCCAACAAATGAGTGTTCGGCTTGACGTCAAAAATCTTGGAGTTTAACTCCACATCGCCGACACTTTCGCCTTTTTGGTTGTATACGGTAATCTTCATATGATTTTACGAAATACGAATTTTTACGAACTTACGAAAGGGTGGTAGTTAACGAAAATCTTTTAGATTCGTAAGTTCGTACCCGTTCGTACTTCGTAAATTATTTTTTCTTCTTTTCTTCCTTAACTTCTACTACTTTCACCAGCGGTTTTACTTTGCCGGTGGAAATAATTTTTACAAAACCGTTTCTGTGTCCCGGAACCGCGCCTTTAACGGTAATTAAATTTCTCTTGGCGTCAACTTCTACAATCTGTAAATTTTTGGCGGTCACTTGCTCTACGCCCATATGTCCGGCCATTCTCATTCCTTTTCTGACGTGCTGAGGAAAACGCTGACCAATGGAACCGACAGAGCGGGGTTTGTTATGTCCGTGAGACATCGGAAAACCGTGGAACCCGTGGCGCTTCATCGCGCCGGCAAAACCGCGTCCTTTGCTTATACCAATTACGTCCACCACTTCACCGGGCACAAAATTGGAAATTTCCAACTTCTGGCCGCGGGTAAAAGCGGAAGAATCTTTAACACGAACTTCCGACAAAACGCTAAAAGTACCTAAGTCCTTCAGGTGTCCCTGTAAAGATTTAGATACTTTTTTCTTTTTGCCCATTCCAACTTGAACGGCGTTATATTTATCTTTGGCTTCGGTTTTAACCTGGGTCACAACCATAGAACCTGCCTTAATAACAGTCACCGGAATAACTTCTCCGCTGGCTTCATCAAAGTACTGACCCATATTGATTTTTGAACCGATTAGAAAGTTCATAGATATATTTACACTAATTACCAATTTTACTTATCTTACAAATACTCGGAGTTTTACCTTATTGTATTTGTACAATTAGTAAGATTTGTAATTCGTGCGATATTTATATAAATAAAAAATGCGGGCCGATTTGCCCGCATCAATAAACGAAAGAAACTCTTTCTTTTACTTATGTGAGTAAATCGTTTTCTGTTTTCTTGAGCCAATGCGGCTTTGGGATAACAGAACTAATTCACAAAAAATATTATTTTTTCTATCCGCGTAATCCGCGCCTATCAGCGTATCCGCGGTTACGACATCTTTATTTCCACATCCACACCGGCCGGAAGATTCAAGTTGGTTAAGGCGTCTATGGTTTTTGGAGTGGCGGAAACAATGTCTATTAATCTTTTATGGACACGCATTTCAAACTGTTCGCGGCTGTCTTTGTGCACGAAAGTAGAACGAAGTACTGTGTACTTGGTCTTTTCGGTCGGCAAAGGAATCGGACCGGAAATTGTCGCGCCGGTTCTTTTGGCCGTTTCCACAATTTGCTTAGAGCTTTGATCAATAAGCTTGTGGTCGTAGGCGCGAATTCTTATGCGAATTTTTGGTACTGCGACTGTCTTGTCCATTTGAAAGATCTACAAAATTATTCTCTCCAATTTATGGAGAGATGTCCCGATTTATCGGGACAGAGAGGTTAATAAATGAGCCCGTAATGGGCCCCTAGGAGCACTTGCAATATTTTATACTAGCTTCCTATTTTTGTCAAATGTATATTCTACAAATAACTTTAAGCCCAAATAGCCAATTATCCACCCCAAAAAGCGGATTTTACTACCCTTTTCCCAATTTCCCGCTTATTTATAAACAATTCTTCTAAAAACTCTTGACTAAAACCCTAAAAAGTGCTATATTATATATTTATTTAAATCAATTCATCAAAACTCCCCCGGACTTCCGGGGGAGTTTTTTTCTACAAGCTAATTACTAATTACTACTTACTACTAACTAGTAATTAAGCTATTTGATGATTTTAGTGACGACTCCGGCACCTACGGTGCGACCACCCTCGCGAATAGCGAATTTGCCTTTTTCTTCCAAAGCAACCGGGGTAATCAACTTGACTACCAACTTTACGGTGTCACCAGGCATAACCATTTCCTGGCCTTCCGGCAAGGTAACGTCACCGGTAACATCGGTGGTGCGAATGTAGAATTGCGGCTTATAACCCTTAAAGAACGGGGTGTGGCGTCCGCCTTCTTCTTTGGTCAAAATATAGACTTCGGTTTCAAACTCGGTGTGCGGAGTAATGCTACCCGGTTTGCACAAAACTTGTCCGCGTTCTACTTCTTCTTTCTTGGTACCGCGGAGCAAAATTCCGGCGTTGTCCCCTGCCATACCGCTGTCCAACTGCTTGTTGAACATTTCGATACCGGTGACTACGGTTTTTTGGGTCGGCTTTAAACCGACAATTTCGATTTCATCGGACAATTTAACTTCACCGCGTTCAATTCTTCCGGTAACCACGGTTCCGCGTCCTTCAATGGAGAAGATGTCTTCAATCGGCATCAAAAACGGCTTGTCGGTTTCGCGCTTCGGGTCAGGAATGTAGCTGTCCAAAGTTTCCACTAATTTCTTAATGGCTTCTTCGTTGGCCGGGTCCCCTTCCAAAGCTTTTAAGGCACTGCCGCGAATAATCGGGGTGTCTTTGCCTGGGAATTCATATTTGGTCAAAAGATCGCGAATTTCTTCTTCTACTAAATCCAACAGTTCAGCGTCCTGTACCATATCGCACTTGTTCATAAAGACGACAATGTAAGGAACACCTACCTGTTTGGCCAACAAAATGTGTTCGCGAGTCTGAGGCATCGGACCGTCGGCGGCGGATACAACCAAAATGGCTCCATCCATCTGAGCGGCACCGGTAATCATGTTTTTGATATAGTCAGCGTGTCCCGGACAGTCTACGTGGGCGTAGTGGCGCTTAGCGCTTTCGTATTCCACGTGAGCAGTGTTGATGGTAATACCACGGGCTTTTTCTTCCGGGGCATTGTCAATGCTGTCGTAGGCGCGAGCCTTGGCTCCGCCGGTTTTGGCTAAAACAGTAGTAATAGCCGCGGTTAAAGTGGTTTTGCCGTGGTCAACGTGACCAATGGTACCAACGTTAACGTGGGTCTTGCTACGGTCAAATTTGTCTGCCATTGTAATCTTCTTTCCTCCCGACCTAGTGTCGGGATATTGCCCGAGATTCCCTAAACGCTGATGCGTATCGATCCGCCACAGCGCCAAAGGGATCTCTTTTTTACGTCGAGATGACGTTATCCAGAGCAATAAATTAATTTATTAGTCAAGACTTATTTTAAAGAAATTTTCCCTTACTGTCAAACCAAAAATATGATACAGATAAACGGATTTGAATACAGATGATACGGATAATACTGATACTAACAAACTAACACGAACGGAATCTGCGTAATCCTTGACCCTATCCGCGTATCTGCGGTCTATAGGTCATCTATTTCCATCTTCGGACCCTCAAAGTCAAAACTCGGATCAATTACCTCGGCGCGCAAATCTACCCTAGGGAATGCCGGAGCGTGAGTAAGCGTTGGCCCTTTTACTGTGGGTACGGGAACTTCCGGCACCACAACATCGGCCGCAACATCTTCCTGCAATTGCGCCTTTAAAATTTCGCGGTTAATTTTTTCCACGTCCAAAATTTGTTTTTGTAATTTACCCAAAAGCAAACGCTGATACTCCTCTATGGGCATTATTACCAATTTTGGCTCGCCGGTTTGATCTATAACAAAAAACTTCCCGCCGTCGATTTTTGCTAAATTAATTAAATCTTGCAATGAATTCATAAATTTTATTCGGATTTACAGATTAACTGATTTTACAGATACCAACAGATTCTAAATTTATTCGACTGTATTTTTACCATCCGTAGGTATCTGTAAAATCTGCCCATCCGTATATCAGCATACCACTTGTTCTTTGCCTTTACAATCCCCTGTTTTTTTGATAAGCTATTTTGTTGCGCGACGAGGCGCAAAGTTTCAAAGGAGGCATGATGCCACAAGTTATTAAAAGATACGAAGACCTAAGGAAAGTCTGCCAAGATATTCTGGCCACCAGTCAGGATCCGATGCAGAAAGAACTGGCCACCAAAACTCTGGATGCCATCGTCAACCACAAAGACAGGACGGCTCTGAGCTCTGTGGCCCAAACCCTTTTCCTCATCCTGCAGCAACCCGCCGCAGTAATAGAGGAATCCAACCAGTAGATCCCAACACCCACAAGAAAGGAGGAAGTATGTGGCCCAAAATCTTTAAATGGGTTTGCGTGCCGTGCGGATTTATTTTTCTGGGCACGGCATTTGTGTGCCTTACAATCCAACCTGCCCCCGAATGGGCGGGCACAATAATGCTCTTAACAGCGGTGCCGGGAGTTCCGGCCATGCTCATAGCCATTGCCGGCTGATTAGTGCCGGCGGTCGCACCACGCGACCGCCGGCTTTTCTTTTTTGTCATTAGGCCCCTGAAGGCAGCCTTCTGGGGCTGCCCCAGAAGGGTGCCTTCAGGGGAACCATGGGTCGAATGAGGTCTTATAATGACCTATTAGACCTATTTTTAATTAATTGGTTTTATTATGATGGGGTTTTAAGGATCCCCGCTTATTAATTTTTTTAATTTACAACTTTCCCCTGTGGTGCTACTTTATACACATGAGACATGCAAAAAAGAATGGCATGGCAAATAAAGAGGGGCGCTGCCCTAAACATGGGAAGTTCTCTCAACTGATGGGACTCACCGATACGAGGGCACCGTGGAGGTGCCCGAGTTGTTATTCAAAGGACAAGGGTGACGGGGAGGTTACCCTTGAGCGAATACAAAAGGAGGGAATCAACGGGCATGGGTCAGTATCTTAGATTGGAACCATGTTCTCCACGCAGCGCGCAGCCGACCTTCGGTTGCGCGCGGCTCTTTTTTGCCCAAATTAACAACCATTTATTAGGCCCCTGAAGGCAGCCTTCTGGGGAAACAACCTTCAGGGGAAACAATTTTCAAAAGCCGCCCCGATGTTTATTGGGGCGGCTTTTTTTATCTGCGTTATTTCCGCGTAAATATCCGCGTATCCGCGGTTTACATACCTTTTCTAACATTAATGCCCGCGCGGCTTTCAATAATTCCCGCGGCCACATTCTTTGGCACTTCCGCGTAATGGTCAAATTCCATTGTGTAGGAAGCCTGGCCTTGGCTCATAGAACGCAAAGCTGTGGCATAGCCGAACATTTCGGACAACGGCACAAAAGCGTCTATAACTTTTAAGTGCAGGCGGTCGGTCATTTCGTTAATTTGCGCGCGCTTGGAATTTAAATCTCCAATCACATCGCCCATATTGGATTCCGGAGTAATAACTTCCACTTTCATAATCGGTTCCAAAATAATCGGGTCGGCGCGCTTGACCACTTCCTGCAAACCTTTGGAAGCGGCAATCTTAAACGCCATTTCGCTGGAGTCGACTTCGTGGTAAGAACCGTCATAAAGAGCGATTTTAAAGTCCACCAGAGGATAACCGGCAATTACGCCGTTAGCCGCGGATTCCTGAATACCCTTGTCCACCGGCTTGATGAATTCTTTGGGAATAACACCGCCGACAATTTCGTCCACGAACTCATAACCTTTACCGCGTTCCAGCGGCTCAATGCGCAAGTAAACGTGTCCGTATTGTCCTTTACCGCCGGACTGGCGAATATATTTGCTTTCGGCTTCGGCAGTCTTTTTAATGGTTTCTTTGTAAGCAACTTCCGGTTTGCCGACATTGGCTTCCACTTTAAATTCGCGCTTCATGCGGTCCACAATAATTTCCAAGTGCAATTCACCCATTCCTTCAATAATTGTCTGTTGAGTTTCTTCATTGCCGTGGATGCGGAAGGTTGGGTCTTCTTCGGCCAATTTAGACAAAGCGATGCCCATTTTTTCCTGGTCAGCTTTGGTCTTCGGCTCAATGGACATGGAAATGACCGGTTCGGCGAATTTAATGGATTCCAGTTGCACCGGTTTGTCCACGTCGCACAAAGTGTCTCCGGTAAAAGTATTTTTCGGACCCACCAGGGCGCAAATGTCTCCGGCAAAAACTTCTTTAACTTCATCGCGTTCATCCGCGCGCATTCGAACAATACGTCCAACGCGTTCTTTGTCGCCGGTACGCGCGTTAAGCACGTAAGAACCGGCTTCCAGTTTTCCGGAATATACGCGGAAAAAACACAAGCGTCCGACGAAAGGATCGGTGGCTATTTTAAACGCCAACGCCGTAAACGGCTCGTCGTCGGAAGGCTTTCTTTCAATTTCCGCTTTGGTTTTTAAGTCGTGACCTTTTACGGATCCGCGGTCTACCGGGGAAGGTAAAAAGTTAACAACCGCGTCTAAAATTTTCTGCACGATAATTCCGCGTCCGTCGCCGCCAAGAACCGGGAAGAAAGCCCCGCCCTGTACCGCTTTGCGAATAGCGGTTAAAAATTCAATTTCAGTTAATTCCTGTCCGCCCAAATATTTTTCCATTAAGGCGTCGTCGCTTTCCACAACTTTTTCCAGTAACTTGTGGCGCCATTCCTTGGCTTTTTCCAGCATATCTGCCGGCACTTCACCCACGGTAAATTCTTTGTCGGTAAAATCTTTATAGGTGTAAGACTTCATATTAATTAAGTCCACGACACCGTTGATTTCTTTTTCAAAACCAATAGGCAGCTGAATCGGGAAAGCATTTTGCGACAAGCGCTTGTGGATGCTGTCTAAAGACTTATAAAAATCTCCGCCCGTCTGGTTGATTTTGTTAATAAAGCACATTCGCGGGACATGATACTTGTCGGCCTGGCGCCAGACAGTTTCACTCTGGGGCTCCACGCCCATCTTGCCGTCAAACACCACAACCGCGCCGTCTAGAACGCGCAAAGAGCGCTCCACTTCCACGGTAAAATCCACGTGGCCCGGAGTGTCAATAATGTTAATTTTGTGCTTAACGTCCCCTGCTAATTTTATAAAACGGGGCGCCCAGTAACAGGTAACGGCAGCGGAGGTGATTGTGATTCCGCGCTCTCGTTCCTGCTCCATCCAGTCGGTGGTGGTTTCGCCTTCGTGTACCGCGCCGATCTTGTGGATCATACCGGTGTTATACAAAACCCCTTCGGTGACGGTGGTTTTACCGGCATCAATGTGGGCAATAATTCCGATATTGCGGGTGACTTCTATTGGATATTCTC
>CAZFQP010000018.1:11962-13153 GCA_964520505.1 uncultured Candidatus Saccharibacteria bacterium
TTGTTGGCTTCAGCCATGCGGTGGACATCTTCGCGCTTCTTCATAGCGGCACCGGTCTTGTTGTAAGCATCCATAATTTCTCCGGCCAATCTTTGAGCCATCGGCGCGCCTTTTTTCGCGCGGCAAGCAATAAGCAGCCAGCGCATAGACAAAGTAGTGCGGCGGGGTTCCATAACTTCCATCGGCACCTGATAGTTGGCACCGCCAATGCGACGGGATTTTAATTCCATAATCGGCGCGACATTTTTTAAAGCAATATCAAAAACTTGTCTGCCGTCTAATTTCTTTTCTTCTTTGGGAGAGGCTGAATCGGCCTTCTGGTCTTTAGCGGCAGATGTCGCCACAACCGGAGCCGGCATAGCAGCAACCTTTTCGGTGACAATTTCTAAAGCATCGTAAAAAATCTTGCGCGCTGTGCTCTTCTTGCCGCGTTCCATTAAATAGTTAATGAACTTGGCATACTTAACCGAGCCGTATTTTGGATCCGGCGCGGGAGTGTGTTTATCGTAACTTCTGGATTTTCTTGGCATAAAATTTTATAGCACGAACTCACTAATTTACACGAATTTCACGAAATTTAGGTTTTGTGGCTTTCGTGGTTTTTGTGCGTTCGTGGTTTAATTACTTTCTTTTCGCTCCGTATTTAGAACGGCTTCTCTTTCTCCCGTCGACTCCGAGAGTGTCTAGTTTTCCGCGAACAATGTGGTAGCGGACACCCGGCAAATCTTTTACACGTCCGCCGCGGATCATTACCACGCTATGTTCCTGCAAGTTGTGACCGATACCGGGAATGTAAGCAATAACTTCCATCCCATTAGTCAATTTGACCTTGGCCACTTTGCGCAAAGCCGAGTTCGGCTTTTTTGGCGTGGTGGTATAAACTTTCAAGCACACGCCGCGCATAAACGGCGCGCCGGTCTTGATGAACAAAGTTTTGTTCTTAATCAAGTTCTGCCTGCGCATAAGCGCCGGAGACTTGCTCTTGGTTCTAAGAGGACTTCTGCCCTTGCGAACCAACTGATTTATTGTTGGCATTTTTCTCCACTAATTCACGAATAAACACTAATTTCACGAAATTTAATTTTTGTGGTTTTCGTGATTTTTGTGCGTTCGTGATTTAATAATTTTCTTGAATACTTTAAATAGCCATAAAAAAACTGACAAAAGATGTCAGATCTTTCGCGCTCGCCT
>CAZFQP010000018.1:13253-16733 GCA_964520505.1 uncultured Candidatus Saccharibacteria bacterium
AACCATTTCTGAAGTTCAAGTGGGATGCCGAGTCAAAGCAAAAAAAGGCTGGGCATTTTCAGTCAACGGCTTATTTGCCGTAGAAGGAGGAATTATCAAGAGAGTGTGGTGGGAACGTGGCCACGAGTATTGTAAACTCATCGATGAGGCAACTTCATCGCCATTTCCCAACTATTTTGCCACCGCACTCTTCGAACCGGCGGAATAGTCCGCTCTCATAGCATAAAGCTCCCCCGTCCATTTCCGGACGCGGGGCGCTTTTGTTTTTACACTCTTTCTCTTCTTGTTTTTCTAATTATCAATCTTGTTCACAACTCTCACATTTGTGAGAGTTGTGAACAAGTGTAATGTATCTACATTTACACATACAAAAAACTTAAAAGAAACTTAAACCAAAAATTTGGCCAAAGCCAAAAATTACCGGCAATAGTAAGTAGTTAAGCCAGCCTAAATATAAAAAAATAATTACCAAAATAAAACCGTAGCGCTCCAGGGAGAGAATCTTTTCCATCCAATAGTCCGGGGCTAACGCGGCTAAAATTTTACTACCGTCAAGCGGCGGAATGGGAACCAAATTAAAAGTTCCTAAGACTAGGTTAATTAAAATCGCCTGAAGCAGAATCGGATAAGAAATCGAGTTGGTTAAACCTAACTTAATAGGGATAACAAACAGCAATGCCAAAGCAAAATTCGACAGCGGACCGGCTAAAGATACCAAAGCCATCCCGCTTTTTGGGTTGCGCAGGTTGTTAAAATTCACCGGCACCGGTTTGGCGGCGCCAAAAATTATTGGTGAATGAACGGCCAAAAGCAGCATTGGCAATAAAATACTGCCAAACGGATCAATGTGTGGAATAGGGTTTAAAGTAATTCTCCCCTCTTCCCTGGCCGTGTCGTCACCCAATTTTTCCGCCATCAACCCATGGCTCACCTCGTGAACAATAGCGGAGAATAACAAAATAACAAAAGTAATTAATATACTCAAAGCAAATCCTTAATCTTTTATCCTTTATCCTTGACCGCCTAGTCAAAGATTAAGGATTAAGGATAAATAATAAATCCTTGACCATTATACCAAACTGTGGTAATCTATACAAAGTTAGATTATAAATCTTACATCTTATATCATAAATCTTACATTATTTTATGCCCAGAATGTGTACAGTTTGCGGTAAGACTTACTCCCGCACCATAAAACGTTCCCACTCTATGCGCCCTTCCATTGTCCGTTTATTGCCTAACTTGCAATACGCCGTGGTAGACGGCCGCAGAGTCAAGGTTTGCACCCGCTGCATAAAGACCAGAAGCAAAACCAAGTAGTTTCGTTTTAAATATTAAACTCCCGCCTCCGATAATCTCGGGGCGGGAGTTTTGTTTTTAGCTACTTCCACATCAAACCGTTTTCTTTGTTGGTCGGTACCAATTCTACCCAAATGAGCCCGCGGTTAAACTTAATTTCTTCACCGGCCTCATTATAATACCGGGTACGATTGTTTTCTTTTTTCCACTTGCCAACAATGGCTTGACCGTCTAAAAATATTACGGCTTTGCCGCCGCTGTCCATATCTATATTTACATGCAGCAACTTGTCATTGGGAACCGGCACCACGCTCACTAACTGGGCCACAATATTTTTAGCCACAATCTGCTTGCCGGATGTTTCGTCTATTTGCGGCTGGAAATATTGCAGGCGTTCATACTCATTATTGGCTTTGTTATACACCCAACCGGCTTCGTAACCGGCGCGAGAAAAATCTATGTCTATGCGTGAAACTGTGCTGCTGGCAGCGGGCTGGTCGTCTTTAAATTGCCACGGCTGATAATTGGTTGTGCTTTCATATTTATGAAATGCGATTAACTCGCGCAATTTTTGCACCGAAGTAAAAATATGATGCGGTTGAACTTTATTTTTTTGCCGAGGAAAAAAGTCAAAATTATAGTACTCATTAGCATCACTCACATTTTTAAACGCGTTATTTTTTAGTTGGTTAATTACTTCATTGGAACCGCCCACGTGCGCAAACAGCGCGCCCCACTCATTCGCTATTTCGGCAAAATATTCCCGCGCGCTTCTTACCGGGCCGATTAATTTTGCATCGTGTGATTGGAACAAAGCCAAAAATCTGGTAATTCCGCCTTCGGCCAGAGTTTCGTATACTACGTCGGCCTCGGAAAGCCCCGATTGCGGCCAGGCATCGGGGTGGTTTTCAACAATCACTGCCAAAGGACGACTAGCCGCAGTTTGCGGGCTAACCAAATTACCGTTTATGGCCGTAGCCTGCTCAATAGCCGGCTGATCTGAATTATTTTGGAACGGCTGAGATGACGGGGATGGTGATTTAAAATGCCTTATGGTAAATACCAAAACTAGGGCAAAAATCGCCAAGCTAAAAATTATATATTTTTTCATTTTAGTGTTTTATACCTAATTGCTGAAATCCGTTGTAAACCAAAGACATTGGCAAACCGATGGCCGTCGTTAAATCTCCGTCTATATCTTTTATAAGTTTAAACCCGATGCCTTGTAGTGCGTAGGCTCCGGCGCGATCCAGCGGTTCTTTGGTGGCAACATAACTGTTTATTTCTTCGTCTGACAATTTGCGAAAAACCACTTTAACTTTGTCCACTGCGGAAAATACTTGTCCGGTTGAGGCATTTATTACCGCGACTCCGGTAAAAATATAATGGGCTTTCCCGCTTAACTGCTTTAACATTACTTTGGCTTTGGCCGCGGTATGAGGCTTGCCTAAAATTTTACCGCCTAACTCCACAACGGTATCCGCGGCAATTATTATTGAATTTGGATGTTGCTTGGCAGCGGCCTTGACTTTGCCTAAAGCCAAAAATTTTACCACACCTGCCACCCCTAAATGAGGACGGATAACTTCTTTGTAACCGGAATCAACGACTTTAAAATTCCCTTCCAGCATTTGGAGTAGTTGCTTTCTTCTCGGAGATGTTGAGGCTAAAATTATTCCGGTCATCAAACTATTTCCTTCCAGGGTTTTAAATTCGCGCCAATATTTAACACCAAGGCAATTAGAACCAGATTTTTTATCATATACTGCCCTTCCAAAGTCGGCGTCATAAAACCCTGCCAGGCGACTTCCGGCAAAAATACCAGCGGCATTAAAGTTGTCACCATATGAGCAATAAATAGTATGATGGTTAGACGGTCAAATTTAGAGAATAAAAATAAAATACCAATTAGCATTTCATACAAGCTGAAAAAAATAATGAACTGGTGGAAAGTTAAAAATGGCAGGGTTTTTTCCTGGAGCTGCATTACCAGCGGATTAGCCGGACTTGTGTCTAATATTTTTAATATTCCGAACCAAAAATAAACAATAAATAAAGCTACCCGGGCAAAATATGGGTGAGCCCTTCTGGCAAAACTTATTACCTTATGGTCTAATTCTTGAATTTTTTGATGCATATATTTTAATTAATTGATTATAGATATTATAGCAAAAAAATACG
>CAZFQP010000019.1:0-16601 GCA_964520505.1 uncultured Candidatus Saccharibacteria bacterium
AACCTGGGAATGCAGGCTTCAAAGGCCCGTGCCTTACCGCTTGGCTACGCCCCAACATAAGACAACTATCAGATATTATAAAATAAAACGGGAAAAAAGAAAAGACCTTAAATTATGTTATAATAAGCTATATTAAGAGCTTTTTAGTTAAGAAGATATCTTTAACCCATGAATAAAGAGATTGGATTCGCCCCAGATTTAGTTAAGCTGGTAAAATCCGGCGAGAAAACTAAAACCTATCGTCTAGGCAATAAATACGATTTCCTTGCTCCGGGAGACATTATTCCAACAAAGAATAGCGAGACCGGGGAAGTTTTTGCCGAACTTAAAATTACCGATAAGTCATACACGACTTTTACAGATTTACCTATAAATAACAGCGGGCACGAAATTTACAGCACAAAAGAAGAACAACGAAGTTTATTTGAAAAATATTATGGTAGAAAAGTAGAAGATGATGAATTCGTAATTATGCTGTCGTTTGAGGTTGTAAAACTATTCTAATTTAGGTTATTCACTTTGATTTTCTGGATCCCGGATATTTTCAGGTGCATTCAAAATTCCGGGATGACACAATTATAAAAGCCCGGCGCCGAAATGGAGCCGGGCTTTTATAATTTTTACTTTATACTTTAAGTGCAGCTTTTAAGGTAATGCGGGCTTGTTCCATTGTGGCGTGGAAAGCGTCGAACGCTTTCTTTACTGCCACATTGCGGGTCTGCACCAACGCTTTAACCTGCGGACCATATTTGTCTATGCCTTTTCGATCTGTAACAAATTGAGTCTTAGCAGCGGAAACAGAAGCTGTAAACTGAGCCTTTACCATCCCGGCATCGGCATTAGAAGCGCAGGAAGCCTGAGCCGTTGAAACTGCGGAATTAATTGCAGCAACAAATTTAGTCCTGGCTGCATCTATGCTGGCCTGTCTGCCTGACATAGCGGAATTCATTCCATCCCAGTAAGCTTTTATTGCGGCATCAACCGCAGCGCGGCGGGTAGTAACAGCTGCTTCTACAGTTGCCTGAAATTGAATTACTGCCTGTTTGTGCGCTTCGGTGGTGCTGGCGTTAGCCATTAATCTGGCATAAATCGCTTGTCTGTCGGCATCGCCAGTTTCTCTGGTTTCGGTTAACTTTTCCGTTCTGGCAACTTGGCGTTGCTGTAAAGTTTCTCTATTTTTTCCCTGTCTGCTTTCCAAATTACCGGAACCCTTAGTTAAAGATTCGGTAATTCTGGTAGCATAAGTATTTAGATTGGTGCAAAAATTTGCGCCTGCCGGCACCTTGGCGCTAACTTCGGTTCTGGCATTTACTCTTGCGCCAAGCGCGGCAAAAGCAAAGCTCGGCGCTAAGCTGGCGGCAACCATTAAGACTGCCACAACGATTTGTTTATTGCGCATTTGGCACCTCCGTCATAGAATTTAATTCTGAAGAGTCGGACGAGGTTAAGTCGCTGTCGTCAGTTCCTGCAGCGATGTTTTGTTCGCTGGAGGCATGCGCTTCCAACAAGTTTACTGCATCGTCCGTGCTTTTTACTTTACCGGCATCAGCGCTGGGCTGAGCCGAAGCTTGCTGATTGTTTTGTGCCTGCTCATTGGCGACTTGGTTGACCGGCTGATTTTCCGTACTCTGCTGCGAGGCGCTGTTGCACCCGGCTGCGAGCAGGACCATAAGCCCGGCTGCCGCTAAAACTTTTTTCATTGGTTTTTATGTTAATGATTTATCTTATAATTATTTTAACACGCCAATTTCAAAACCTGCTAAAACCTGAGCCGGTTTGGCTTGTCCGCCGTGCTGGCCGTTAAAGGCGGCGCTGCCGTCTTTGCCGCAAATCTTCAAAATATTTTTATCTCCGCCCGGGTGCTTGTTTATCCACGCGGTCAAATCATAAACCTGGCCATTAATTGCAGCCCAGCATTTTTCTGGGGTACTGGCAGCCTGAACATCGGCCATTGTGTAAGTTTTTTGTCCCGATGCGGCAGTGGAAGAGGAATTTTGGCTGGAGCTTTCGCTTTGGTTGGTATTAGATCCGCTAGTGTTGTTTGTGGTTGGCTGAGTTGCGCTGTTGCATCCGGCGGCAAGTAAAAATATTGAGGAAGCTAAAATTATTGTTTTTGCGGTTGGTTTTATCATTTATTTGTCTGCTTAGTTATTAGTTTAATTATTTTATCGTAAAAGTTTTTCTTAGGCAACTATTTTGTTGGTGGAGTGGAAGAGGCCATGCTGGGACGAATTTGAATGTTTTGTGCTGTTACCGAACCGTCGGAATTGCTGGTACCGCTGGCCATAATTTCCTTGCCTACCACAATGTCGTCTGCAGTGCCGCTAGTGGTTTTGGCAAAGGCGGTGCTGCCGGAATAAAAAATTATTTTTGAGCCTGTGTCCCCTACCTTTACGGTAATGCTTTTGTCGTCTTTGCTAATTACCTGCCCGGTAATAAATTGTCCGCCCATTCCGGCCCCGCCTGTGCGCCTGGCGCCGTTTGCCCCTTGCGGAAACATTCCCGTTCTGGCTCCTGCGGCAAAATTTCCGGATTTAAAGCTGGCTGTTAATTTGTTTTGCTGATATTTCATCCCGCCAAAAAACCCGCCCCCGGCCGCTACAATTACTATAACGGCAACAATGATTATATGTTTCTTGCTCATTTGATTATAAGGTTTAATTATTTAATCTCCGCTTTACAAACGGAGGTCAGGAGAGGACAAAAGAATTAATTATAAATAATAATTCTCTCCCCTCCTAGCCCCTGAATGCAAATTATTCGTACCTTAAAGCCTCAATCGGGCTCATGCGCGCGGCTTTGCGCGCCGGATAATAGCCAAAAATTATTCCTACGCCGGCCGACACGCTAAAAGCCAAGAGAATAGAATTTAAAGACACTGAGGCCGCCACAATATTAAAATACGAGACTGTAAAAGAAATTAGCCAGCCTAAAAATACGCCTATGGCACCGCCAAAAAAAGTTAGTAATACGGCTTCGGCCAAAAACTGAGCGTTAATATTTTTACTGCGCGCGCCAATAGCTTTTCTTAAGCCAATTTCCCTGGTGCGTTCGGTAACTGTAGTTAACATCATATTCATAATGCCAATTCCCCCGACGACTAAAGATATTCCGGCAACCGCAGCCAGCAGCTGCGTTAACACGCCGGTAACCGAGGAGGCGGTAGAGACAATATCCGACTGGTTTAAAATCCGAAAGTCCGCCGTGCCACCTTCGGCAATTTTGTGGCGCTGCATCAACAGCGCTGTGGCGTCTGCCTGCACTTGAGTCATAACTTCGGCATTTTCCGCCTGCACGCTTATGGTGCCCAAATTTTCATTACCCAAAAAATATCTTTGCGCCGTGGTTAAAGGAATATAAATATTATTGTCCGGGTTATTAAAACCCGTGCCGCCCTTGGTTTGAGTTATGCCAATTACAGTAAACGGCACGCCCTTTATGGAAATAGTCTGACCGACAACGTTTTCTGCATTTTCGCCGAATAGATCATCCCGCACTGTCGGGCCAATTACCGCGACCTTAGCGTAATTTTGTATTTGGGAATCGGCAAAAAATGTACCTGTTTCCACGCTTAAATTATGCACCGGCAAATAAACAGCCTTGGCGCCAATCACAGTAGTGTTGGTGTTGTTGCCTTTTGCAATTACCTGATACCGTCCCGAGGTTTCCGGAGAGACATACTTGATGCCGGACACGCCCGCGCCAATGGCGTTGGCATCCGCCATAGTTAAACTTTGCGCGCTGCCCTGCCCGCTGCTTACCGTGGAGCCAAAGGTGCGCTGGGCGCCGGGAGAAATGGTGAGCAAATTAGCACCCAAAGCCTGAATGTTGGCGGCAATAGAATTTTGCGCGCCCGCGCCAATGGCAACAAGCGCAATAACCGAAGCAATACCAATTACAATCCCGAGCATAGTTAGGCCGGAACGGGTTTTGTTGGCGGTCACCGCAGATAGTGTTTCTTCCAAAAGGTCAGATGTGCGCATAATGTATTAATTAAAATTTACTTTAATTGCCCAAAATTGAGCAAAAATTAATCAGCCGATAAAATTACTTGCCGGTTATTTATTTCGTCACTTAAAATATTGCCGTCGCGAATATGAATTATTCTTTTTGCGTGGGCCGCCACATCTTGTTCGTGGGTAATTAAAATTATGGTGCGTCCCTGCCGGTTTAAATCCTGAAAAGTTTTTAAAACAACTTCTCCCGTTTTAGTGTCTAAATTTCCGGTTGGCTCGTCCGCTAAAATAATAGCAGGATTGTTTACCAATGCCCGGGCAATGGCTACCCTTTGCATTTGTCCGCCGGAAAGTTGGTTGGACAAATGGTAAAATCTGGACTCATCCAGCCCTGCATGCAGCAAAGCTTCCTTGGCTTTTTGTTCTCTTTCTGCTTTTGGTATTTCGGCGTAAACCAAAGGCAAAGCTACATTGCGCAAAACCGTAGCCCGCGGCAACAGGTTAAAGGACTGAAAAACAAAACCAATTTTTTCTTTGCGAATGTCCGCCAGCTCGTCGTCATTTAATTTAGAAACATCCTTACCGTCTAAAACATAACTGCCTTTCGTCGGCGTATCCAACGCGCCCAAAATATGCATCAGGGTGGATTTGCCGCTACCGGAGGGTCCCATAATCGCCACAAACTCTCCGCTCTTAATGGAAAAGTTTATTCCCTTTAAAACAAGCGATTCTTCTCCACCCGTGTTGTATGCTTTTTGTATGTTGGTGCATTCTATCATTAAAATCCTCCCGGAGGCGGTCCGCTTTGAATCATTATGCTACCGGAACTTCCGCCCGCAGCACCCCTGGTCGCATTACTAGCTGAACCAGAAGCTCCAGTTGTAGTGGTTCTATTTCGGTTGCCGCCAAATAAACTTTGCAGCAAATTTGTGTTTGTGCTTTTGGCAGCCGAAGACGAGCCGGCTAAGGTTTGCGTAACCACTTCTTCGCCTTCTTTAATGTCGCCGGAAATTTCCGTGTCCGTGTCGTTGGAAGAGCCAACGGTAACAGTTTTTTGTACCGGCTGGCCATTGCTTAAGATTTGCACGTAAGATTGCCCGTTAGCCGTTTTAACCGCAGCCGAAGGAACCATTAACACATCTTGCTTTACGTCTGTAATTATAGAGGCTGAAGCGCTCATTCCCGGCTTTATCCTCTCGTCTTGCGTGTCAAATAAAATTACCACAGAAAAATTAACCACGTTCTGTGTTACGGTTCCAATGTTGTCCACATCCTGAACCTGCCCGGTTATGGACAAATCCGGAACGGAAGAAAAAGTTAATACCGCTTTTTGACCAACTTTGACCTTTGCCGCGTCAACTTCATTTAATGAAACTTTTGCCACCCGCTGGTTTGTAATTATAGTAACAATAGCCGTGCCTGCGTTGGCTTCATCCCCGGCGCTCACTGACAGCGAGGCAATCACGCCGTCAAAAGGAGCTCTAATAATGGTTTTATTGTATGCTGTTCGCGCATTTTCCAGTTGAGCTTTGGCGGAAGTAATTTGTGCCTTTGCCGAGGCGATGTCTGCAGACGAAGCAGCCTCCAATAAATTATCCATTTGCAAATTTGCTTTGTCTAAAGAATTTTGCGCCGAGTTAATCGTGTTTTGCGCTTTTTGCACAGTTTGTTTTTGGTTACGCACCGCGGTATTGTAATCGTTTAGGCTGCTGGAATAATTATTTGCAGCCTTATTTGGCACATCTATTGTCCAGGTAGTGGAATTTGATATTGTACCGGTGGAACTAAATGTAACATACAAGCCGTTGCCTAAGGGCTGCTTTTGGCCACGGTTTATTACACCGCTGCCTGAACCAAGGCCGCTGGCCTGATAATGGGTGCCGTCTCCGGCCACAAAAGTGGTTAGAGTATAAACCCCTTCCTTACTTCCGGAATAATTACCGCTTAGAGTTAAGGTGGCGGTGCTCAAATTGTCGCTGGCAATAATTTCCAACCCGGAATTTAAATAATCATTCAATGCGCTGTCTACATTTTGCGCTTCCGTTTCCACAGTATTTTGGTAATCAGATTTTGCCTGATCCAAAGCCTGCTGGGCAGACTTAACCGCTAATTTTTGCGTTTCAATTTCATTGCTGGTTGCGCCTTCAATTAATTTCTGGTACGAGGCCTCGGCTTGTTCCAGCGAGGCTTGAGCCCTGGCTACATCGTTGGCGGCTGACTGCTGGTCGATTATGGCAATGATGTCTCCAGCTTTTACCGACTGGTTTTCCTTAACCCGAACCGAGGTAATAGTTCCGTCGGTTTGAGGTTTAATTTCCAGCTGGTTAGAAGCCGCGACCTGTCCGGTAGAACTTACCGAAACGGTCAAAGTTCCTTTGCTAACGGCAGAGGTTAAATACTGGACGGCGCCGCTGGCGCTTTTATTTTTGCTGTAAATTATCCAACCGACAAGCAAGACTACCGCAATCAAGCCGGCCAAGCTAAATTTATTTTTGAAAAATCTTTTAAAAAAATCCATGGGTGCTATTTGCGGTTAATATTGTTATTCATCATTGGCGCGGGCATTGGAGGAAAATCATCCGGGTCAAATACTCGAATCATTTTAGCCGATACCGTCCCGTCGGTACCAGGAGAACCAATAACCATAATTTGGTCATCTACTTTAATGTCGGTTCCTAAAAGCACCTGCGGGCCTTTGCGCACCAGCGTGTTTGGCAACAAATTTACAACCTTTTCCAGATTATCACGATCCTTAATTATTAACGCCCCGTTTTCAATTTTAATAATAGTCCCGGTTAGTCCATGACCGCCAAAAAATTCCCGACCTTCCAACCGACCCAAAGGATTCATTGGGGGCATGCCGAAATTGCGGCCATAATTTTCTCCCCAACCGCAGGCAAAACCGGCTTTTCTCGTGCCGACAAAAACTCCAAACTGAAAAATCAACAAAAATACTGCCAAGCCACCTAAGCCCAGAAGCACTGCTTTAAAAATTTTAGATTGAAGAAAATCTTTCATATAGTTTTATTGGTTACACAAATTAAATTTAGTAATGGGATAAGCGTCCCAAACTGCGCATGGCTTTAAATTGTCGGCTAATTAAGCTCAGTAAAAATCCGGCGCCGACCGCAACCAGTAAAAACACCGCGGTGCTAATAGCCGGGAAGGATTCCAACATGGTCCACATAAAATCCTGCCAGTAAACCGCCAAAGATCCCAAGTCGGAAAACGCCAAAGACAAATACCCGGAAGCACCGGAAGCTGCTAGCTCGCCGGACAATATTTGCCAAACCGGATAAAACAAAGACAAGTTTAACACCAAACCGAAAACCGCCCACAAAAGCTTAATTTTTAAAGCGTGGAGGGCTTTTTCTCCGGCAATAGCCTGCATAACTTTACCATAAAGTTCAGGCTCCGGCTGTCCATTATAACTGTTTAAATTATTGTTCATACGCTTATATATACGAAAAAAGAATGCATAAAGGTGCATTCTTAATAATAAAATAGCGACGAAATAATACTTTAAGATCTCGGCCAAATTTTCGCCAGCCGGCTAATAGCACGACGATATCGGCTTTTTACGGTGTTGATGGATAACCTGGTAGCTTGAGCAATCTCACGAAAATTTAATTCTTCCATATGATACTTTACCAAAACTTCGGCGTATTTGGCCGGCAGTAATCCCAGAGCTTTAACAAACCCGTCTTTAAGCAGTTGTCTGTCGGTTAACTGTTGTGGCAAGGGGGAAACATCGGGAACGCTTTGAGCCAACCATTGCTCTCCGGCTTCGTTTTCCAAATCGGAAAAAGACAGTTCGCCATGTTTTTTCAAACGATCTAATGAAGTATTTTTGGCAATTTGATAAATCCACGGACGAAAGGGCTTATTTAAATCAAATTTTGATAAATTCCGCCAAACTTTGACAAAAACTTCTTGAGTCACGTCTTCAGCATCAGCGGAATTTTTTAAATAGGTATAAATAAAACTGTAAACCTGTTTTAAATAACGGGCTACTAACACGGCCATGGCTTCGTCATTATTTTTTAAAGCCAGCCTGACTAATTGTGCGTCTTCTAGTTCCTGCATATATTTAATCTTAACCGAAAATAACAAAATTTACCACCCCACTGCGATACTACGTAGTATGATAGTGTGGGCTTGCGCGGGCAAATAACTTTTAAATTATTTTGCGAGCGGGCGCGTAGGGGGCACATGAAAATAATTTAAAATAAATTGTGCCAGTTCGCCCCAAGCCGGAGCAGCAGTGACTTCAGCAAATTTAACATCACGCGGGTGGTTAACTCTAACCAACATTAAAAATTTTGGATCTTCCACCGGACCAAAGCCAATAAACGACCCGATATTGTTATTTTCTTCATACCCTCGTCCGTTTTTTTTTGGCACCTGAGCCGTACCAGTCTTGCCAGCGATGTAAAATCCCGGCACCGCTGCTTTTTTGCCGTGGCCGTTTTCTACCACATTAACCATCATAGCTGCAACCATACCGGCGGTTTTTGGAGTAATCACTTCGCTTACCACTTTTGGCTCGATATTTTCCGTGCGGCCGTCGGGATAAATTTTACTTTGCACAATATAAGGCTTCATCATTTTGCCGCCATTAGCTAAGGCGGTAAATGCCTCCACAATCTGCAGCGGCGTTACGGAAATCCCCTGCCCGAAAGTTGCGGTGTGATAGTTAACCGCGATGTTGGCTTTTAAATTATCTAAATTCCCCTTAAGCTCCGGCAGCTGGATTCCGGTCGGTTGGCCAAAACCAAATTTTTTTAAATACTCATAAAATTTTGCGTTCCCAATCTGTTCCTTGGCAAAAATTACACCGGTATTTAAAGATTGTTCTAGGACTTGGGTCATTGTTTGAACACCATGAGCTTTTTCGTCGGAATTTTTTATGGTGTAGTTGTCTATAACCACCGAGCCGGTGTCGGTATAAGTTGTGTCCGGCGTAATTTTCCCTTCATTAATTGCCGCGGCCATGGTAATTGGCTTAAAAATAGACCCGGGTTCGTAATTACTGGTGACGGCATCGTTGGTAAAATCTTTAGGATTTTCAACTTTGTTATAAAGATTCGGGTCAAAACTTGGATAGTTTGCCATGGCTAACACAGCCCCTGTTTTTGGGTCTAACACAACCACTGTACCACTATCCGCTCCATTTTTATCTACAGCGTCTTTTAGAACGCTTTCTGCCTTAAACTGAATATTTTTGTCGATGGTTAAAATTAAATCCACCCCGTCTTGTGCCGGATTTTCCTGCCGCTTGGAACCAAAAATCCAGGCGCCGGTTGTGTCTTTTTCCGTAAGTAATTCTCCTGAAGATCCTGCCAAATCAGTTTCAAAATATTTTTCCAAACCATAAAGCCCAACTTTTTTGTCGCCCTTGTAGCCGACAAAACCAAGTGTCTGAGACAGAAAACTTTTTTCCGGATAGTATCTGGCGTCTTCGGAATCAAAATAAACCCCGGACAACTTTAGGTCTTTAATTTTTTGCTGCAGCTCGTCGCTAAGCTGTTTTTTTAATGGCACATATTTCTTTCCAGGTTGGGTAATTTTTTCCAGCACTTCTTTGCTGTCCAATTCCAGTACCGAGGCCAGCGCTGCGGCCGTAGCAGGAGGATTAATTATGTCCTGAGGCACGGCATAGACGGAATAACTTTTTAAATTTGCCGCCACTGGCATAGTGGTTAAATTAAATTTATCGGCAAGTTTGATTTCCCCGCGGCTTGGCAAAAGTTTTTTATAAATACTGTGTTGGGCGTCGGCCGCCAATCTGGCTTGTCCGCCGTGGACAATTTGTAAAGAAAACAGTCTAACTACTATTATACTCAAAAATAACACTAAAAAAGCAGTCAACAGGCTGCTTCTTTTGGCAAATAAATTTTTGTCTATTTTGATTGGCATAACCGGTTAAATGTTAGCCTTTTTACTTAGCGGATAGTCCGGCAAAACTATACTGGCCGGACAGCGGGCTTATTTCCAAAAATTTGGAAGTTCCTGCGGCAACAAAGTTGCTGCTTAAAAACTCACTCTGAATGCCAACCATAGAATTAGCCTCAGAAACTTTTAAATTTATTTTTTTATTGTCTTCGGTTAAAGCCGACAACTGAATTTGTAATTTTTTAATTTCATACCCTTTGGCCGCAAATTTATTTACCCCGTAAATATAGCTTCCCAAGAGCAAGACATTTGCGACTACCAAAGTCAAAGCTAAAACGGAACGGAAATTCGGATTGGCGGTTTTTGCCGAAACACGAAATTTATTTTTGCTGAAAGAAGGGAGAAAAAAATTATTTAGAGCAAGGACTTTTTCCATATTTTTATTTTATAACGATTAATGCTAATTTTTGTTTTATAATTTTACGACTGCTCTCAACTTCGCAGGCTTGGAACGTGAATTTTTTTCAAGTTCAAGCGGCGAAGCCGTAACGATTTTTTTGGTTAAAATTTTACCCTTGGGATTTTGTCCGCAAAGACACTGAGGGAAATCGGGAGGACAAATACAACCGACTGCTAACTGATTAAAATAATGTTTTACAAGCCTGTCTTCTAAAGAGTGAAAACTTACCACTACCAGTCGCCCACCCGGCTTTAACAAATTAAATGCTTTAGGTAAAAAATCTTCTAGGCTGGACAACTCATGGTTCACTTCTATTCTCAAGCCCTGAAAAATTCTTCTGGCTGAGTCGTCCGCTTTATGTTTGACCGGCTTAGGCAGCGCTTCCACAATTAATTGATAAAGTTCAGACGTCTTCCTTAATTCATGATTTTTAATTTTTGATTCTAGAATTTTCCTGGCTATTTGCCTAGCGTATTTTTCCTCACCGTAATCGTTAAAAATTTTCTCCAGCTGTTTTTGGTCGTAAGAATTTAGAATAAAGGCCGCGTCAGTTTTTTGGCTTTGGTCAAAGCGCATATCCAGCGGCTGATCGGTCTGAAAACTAATGCCGCGATGTTCCAGTTCGTAAGAAGAAAGTCCCAAATCCGCCACAATTCCGTCGGGAGCGGGAAACTCATGATGCTTAATAATTTTATCAATATCCCTAAAATTTCCCTGATGAATTATTATGTTTTTTTCATTATGATTTTTTAACTTTGGATTTGTTTTGAAATTTGAAATTTGAAATTTAAAATTTTTTATTGCATCTTTATCCAAGTCTATCGCCAAAAGTTTCCCAGTTTCCCCTATTTCTTTTAATATCGCCTTAGAATATCCTCCGCCGCCTAACGTGGCATCCACAAAATTCTGTCCCGGCTGTGGTTGCAAATACTCCAAAACTTCTTTTAATAAAACCGGTATGTGCTGATAATTTTGTTCAATCTTGGTCAATGATGTCAATCTTGGTGAATGTTTAAACTCCCAGGCTTCCCAACTGCTCGGCAATCTGGTTGCTGGCCGCTTCGGTTTGCGCCTTGTAAGCACTCCACAATTCTTCGCTCCAAATTTCAATGCGGTTATACAATCCGGCCACAATTACCTTCTTGCTTATTTTGGCAAATTCTTTTAAATACCCGGGCAAGACAATTCTGCCCTGCTTATCAATTTCGCAATCCATCGCTCCGGCCAACATATGCCGGGAAAAAGCACGGTTATTGGCGGTAGAAATTGGGAGACTAGCCAATTTTTCGCCGAGCTTTTTCCATTCATTAATGGGATACAAGAATAAGGAAGTGTCTAGACCTCTGGTAACAACAATTTTCGATTTTAATTCGCTGCGAAACTTGGCGGGAATGGAAATCCTGCCTTTTTCGTCCAATGTTGCCTGATATTCACCAATAAACATATGTCCGCTGATACGCTGATTAATAAAGATGTCGCAGATGGTGCAAAATGCAAATGGATTTATCCGTGTAGTCCGCGGCAATCTGCGTATCCGCGGTATTTTTGTCCACAAGATTTACCACTAAATCCCACTTTCAACCACTTCTTACCATTACTTCTTTATTTTACTCCACAAAAACCCATTGGTCAAAGCTGTCCAAATGTGTAAAGATAAAAAAATACCCCTTATATAAGAGGTATTTATGCCTTTATTAAAATCTATTTAAAAAATATCCACAACTAAATAGTTAAAACTGTGCCCGCTTACTAACTTAATTTATTTAAACATAAAAATATTAGAAATGCCAAATTTTACAATCCTAACAAGGCATCTATGGAGGATTTTTGGAAGCCCACGAGGATTTGGCCGTTAATGTCTATTACCGGCACGCTAAACTGCCCGCTTTTAATTATCATTTCTTTTTGCGCCTCGGGGTCTTTGTCCACGCTAACTTCTGTAAACTCCACCCCCAAATTTTTAAAATATTTTTTGGCCGATTGGCAATAGCCGCAAGTTGGTAAAGAATAGACGATAATTTTATTCATACTTATTTAGTTAATTGATAAGCAGCAATCCCAAAGGCTACAGAAACATTTAAGCTTTCCTTTTTCCCAACCATGGGAATTTCTACTGTTTGTCCGCAAAGTTTTAACAATGGCTTAGCTATCCCCTTCACTTCTTCACCAAGCAACAAAGCCAAAGGAAAATGAGGTATAAATTTTCTAACACTGATTGACTGCACATTATTTTCTAAAGCCACGATATTAATTTTTTTTGTTTGTAATTCCTTAATCAATTTTACGGCCGAAACCCGATGCTCCCACGGTACCCAAGTTTCCGCACCAAGAGCGCTTTTGGCAATTTTATTTTTATGGACAGGGTTGGCAGGCGTGCCGGTGTAACCGGTTAAATAAATTTTACTCACCCCAAAAGCGTCGGCCGTACGAAAAATGGAACCGACATTAAGCAAAGAGCGAATATTGTGAGCAATGACAAAAAATTCTTTACCGGCTCGAGTCTGAACTTTTTTTCTTGCGGGCATAAAAATACAAAATTAAATAGCAGACAACCAAAGCGGAATAATTAACCGCCATATAAATCGGGTGTGCCCAGGATACGCCATGGTCGAACCTGTAACCGGATAGCGGAAATAAAAACGGGGTTTCGTAAAAGCCTTTATGCGATGGAATATCTATTAAAATATGCAGCGCCCAGCCAAACATTGGCCAATATATCTTTCCTTTTCGTAAGCCTGCCACCAAAGCGGCCGCAAACAGAAAAATCACCAAACTATGGGTATAATTATAGGCTTCGGCCGCAAAACGGAACACCCATACTCCGCTGTTAAAAACACTGGGCCCAAACTTTTGCCCGGAAAATAACATATAAAAAAAGGCCGGGGTAAATCCCACTAAATCCGGCGCAACTCCAAAAAAAACCGCCCAAAGCCGGCTTTTTAAATTCGTTTGGTATTTCTTGTAAAAGGCTAAGTTAGTCCACAAACTGTGGGCGATTACGTCCATGAAAAAAATATTATATAATCTATTCTCAGGCGGCTAAAGCTCGCCCCTACAACACAGAAAAACTTTACTAATTTAACAGGTTTAAATTAAATTCCTCGGACAGAGTACGGTTAGCTTCACCATCTAAAGCGATTAAAAACACTTCGCAGGTGACGGAAGGGACAAGCTTAAAAACATGCCCGCCAATAACAGAAAAATCCGTGCCGCCAAACATAGCATGAGCGTGAATAGTCGGCAGACCATTGGCCATAGAACCATTGCCGCTAAAAGACAAAATTTCCAGCTCGTCTAAAATTGGTTTCCTGCGATATTCTTTAAGGTGAGTATTAAAAAATCCCAGCTCGGCGGAAGAGCAGGCACCAATACCGTTAAAAGCACAGGCTTTAACTCCGCTATCAGCCATAAACTTGGCTAAGCCGGCTATCACGTCTTCATCTTTATCAAACCGCAACAAATATCTGCGGCTGTCTTGTAATACAACTTTCATGGATATAATCCTAAAACTCCGAATTACCATCCAAATATTCCGAAATCTAAAAATCCTGTTTCGGAGCATTCGGATTGAACTTTTTGTATAATTCGGATTATATTAAGCTAGTTTTACACTCCGAGCCAGTACGTCTTTGACTTTCTGAATAATTTCGTCAACGGACTGGTCGCTCTTAAGCAAATAATCAGTCGCGCCGGCTTCCACAATTTTGCTTATTGTATCTACGTCACCAATATTGGTAAGGACAATAACCGGGAGCTTAGCCGTGTTTGGATCGGCTTTTAATTCCCAGAGCACGGAAATACCGTCTAATTTCGGCATCATGATATCCAACAGCACCAAGTCGGGCATTATTTCTTTTACTTTGGCCACGGCTTCTTCCCCGTCATAGGCCGGATGGGGTTCGTAACCGGCCGCGGTTAGAGCATCACATAAGGAAGCTGAAATCAGCTTGTCGTCTTCAGCTAATACAATTTTTGCCATAAGTTTAACCTTTCATTTGATAATTCTTACTATAATAATAAATTATTAAGGATTATTTAGCAAATTGGCTTTATCCCTTTATTTGGCTGCCTAAAGCCTACAAAGGCAAGGAGAAATTGAAGGTGGAACCCAAGTTCTCTCCGGCGCTTTCCGCCCAAATTTTTCCACCGTGAGCATCTATAATCCCCTTACTGACCACTAAGCCTAAACCGGTACCTTTACGCGCATGGTCTGAACCTTTCAGCTGTTTAAACTTAGAGAAAAGCTGGCCTAAATCTTCCCGAGAAACTCCTATACCGCTATCTTTAATGGAAACAGTGGCGCGCTTTTCCTCGGCGTTGACATTTAAATTAATTTCGATTTGCCCGCTGTCGGTATATTTAATGGAATTACTAATTAGATTAGACAGGACCTGACCGATTCTCACGCGGTCAAACTTTAACAGATACTTAGCCGGCGTGGTAACATTTATAGCCAGGTGCTTTATTTCCGCCTGAGGAGTAAAAGCCTTGGCTTGTTCTTTGATTAATTCCACAATGTCATACTCCTGCATATTAAGTTCAAACTTGCCGGCTTCAATTTTTGCAACATCAAGAAGATCGTTTACCAACTCCAGCATATTATTGGATGCGGTTTCTATTGTAATGACGGTGTCTTTTATTTTTGCCGGATCCACTCCGCTGGCAGCTGTTAAATTTTTAATTAAAGATTCAGAAGACCAACGAACAGCAGTGAGTGGCGCCCGCAGTTCGTGCACCATCATAGCCGTAAATTCCTGACGGAGCTTGTCCAAAGCTTTTTCTGTGGTAATATCGTGAAAAACCACGCTGGCACCAATAATTTCACCGGCATTGTCTTTTACCGGAGCCACAGTAAGTTCCAGCGCTTTATCTTTTAATAAAACTTCCGGTACGGTTAACGGTTTGTTTTCGGCAATACATTGTTCAATTTTCGTACGCAAATCAATTTTCCCCGCCAAACTGTCGACAATGTCAAAAATATTTAAAGGCTTGTCTGTATTTATTGCCAAAATAGTTTTAACAGCCGGGTTGTAAACGGCTAGCTGATGGCTTAAATCTACGGTGATTACTCCGTCTGACAAGGAATAAATTACTCCGGCCAGCTTACCTTTTTCACTTTCCAAAACTGCCTGCAATTTGGAAACCGCTGTGGCCGCTTGGTTGGTAATAGTATATAAAATAGATGCTTGCTCTTCGCCATAACGGCCTTTTTCCGAAGAAGCCACGTTAATTAGTCCCACTAATTTTTCGGAAATAACCACCGGCAAATTAAAAAAAGACTCCACTTTAACTCTTAAAGCGTCGTCTAAAATATTTCCGGTAATACTTTCGTCTAAACTTTTTGGCTCCACTGTGCTGTTTAAAATCGCGCCATAAGACAAAAGCATTTTATGTTTTACTTCGTCCACAAACTGATGATTAACCGTATTTTCCACATGACACTTAAAGGCTACTTTACCGCCTTCTTCCAAAACCATATATGATACCGTATCGTAGTCAAGCAAATTACCCAAGGAACTGGTAATAATATCTACTATTTTGGCCGTGTCCAAAGAATACCCAATGCGCTCGCCAATTTCTTTTAACACTTGTGCTTGGTAAACTTTTTGTTGCAATTCCAATGACTGATCCGCGGCGCTGCGCAAATATTTCCGCTCCCGCAAGGAAGCATAAATATAAGCCGAGACCACAACGGCCAGCATTATAAAATCTATGACTAAGAGAATGTTGATGATCATTTATAATTTTGTTTCAAAATTTTCTCTACTAAATACGAACTAATACTAACTCCCGCTTCCCCTGCTTTCCTATTTAGTATTTTCGTGTTTTAGTATTTAGTAGAAACTTTCTTTAAAGTCCCTTCATTGTCGGGTATTTTTCCAACAACGAATTTAATGTCATCTGCGCGATTTGACCGGACAATGCCATGTATTCATTAGCCACACCTTTTAAAACCATTGGCGGATCTCCATCCATATCCAAAACCGTTCCGTCGTCTTCAACTTTGACCCCGGGAACTTTGCGGGCTTTGTCTAAAGCAATATTTGGACCTAGCACGACCATCTGCTTCTGAATTAAATCAGTCAGCATTTTTTTATATTCTTGCTGATCAGGCATAAATTTCTCCTTTGAAATTATCTTAATTACCTAATTAATTATTTCTGGGCTCGTTTGCGGGGATATATTCTTTATGGAATTTCTCGAATCACCGGCACACCTATGCCGGTATAAAACGGTATGAGAGGCGTATACCGAGCAGAGGGCAGAGTAGTTTGTATGGAGCCGTTGTT
>CAZFQP010000020.1:0-15600 GCA_964520505.1 uncultured Candidatus Saccharibacteria bacterium
AACCCAAATGTACTGGTTTAACAAACATGGGAAACTTAAGAGAATTTACAATTTTCAATTTACAATTTTCAATATCTTTTTTCCAGTCAGACTTTATCAAGGTCACAAATTTGGTTGTTGGCACCCCAGCGTTTTGCATAACAATCTTTGTGAGCGCCTTATCCATAGCAACAGCACTAGAAGAGACATCGCAACCCACATAAGGCACTCCAAGCATTTCGAACATCCCTTGGATTGTTCCATCCTCTCCAAAACTTCCGTGTAAGGCAGGAAAAGCAATTTCAATAGTCACAATTTTACCTAACACTCCTTTTTTCTTAAAAACTATTTTACCCACACTTTCTTCCATATCTAAATAATACTGAGCAAATCTATTTTCATCAGCAACTTTCTTTTCAGGGTTGGTAAACATTTTTAAATTACCCAAATCTTCCCCTATCATCCATTGTCCCTTTTTTGTGATATAAACAGGGACAACTTTATAACCCAAACCTTTCAGCCCTGAAATAATTAACTGCGCTGTAATAATAGAGACGTCATGTTCAGGACTTCCAGATCCAAAAAATACTCCAATTGTTTTATGCATAAAATAATAATTTGAAAATTGTAAAATGATAATTAAAAATTCTTATATATACTGGTCTCCCCAATCGTTTTGAAAAAGTACAACATCATTTGGTTTTAAAATATTTTTCAGTTCTGCGTGTGCTGTTTGTGCAGAGTTAAACCACAATATTTTTTCTTTGGGAAATTTAGCACTCATCAGACCCATTTCAATATATGGAGTTACAGAATTTTTGATAAGTATAACAAGGTCAACAACCGTGGCTAACTCTCTTCCTATTTCAATATGCACAGCCTTAACTTCTTTTCCTATTTCCACAAGTCCAGGAGTGATATAAATTTTTCTTCTACTTCCAAATCTAGACAAAACTTTTATTGCCTCACTCACTCCTGCTGGATTACCATTATAGCTATCATCAATTACCAAAACGCCACTGGAAGAATTTATTGGTTCAAGGCGATGCTCCACTGGCTTTACATTTACCAAACCTTTTACTATTTCTTTTTCTTCCATTCCTAATATCTTTGCAACTTTTATAGCAGCCTCGGTATCTGCTACAGCATATTCTCCCAATAACCAAGTTTTTGGGAATCAAATTCATAAGACAACACCTCTTCTTTGGTGTCTGCTTGCCCATAAAATTCAACTTTATGGTCAGGCCAAATATATTTTTTAAAATTCTCTCTGACTCTTATATTTGCATGGTTTAAAAAGATTGTTGCCCCTGGCTTAGAATAACTAACTGCCTCAAAAATAGTACTTTCAACATTCTCCACATTCCCCATTCTCTCCAAGTGCGCTTCGTTGATGCCTGTAATTACGACAACATCAGGTGGGGTAATTTTACAAAGAGCTTCCACATCTCCCACATAGTGCTCCCCCATTTCTACAATCGCCAAATCAACGCTGTTGTCTAATTTATGCATTATCCACCTTGCTATGCCCAATGGTGTATTTACGCTTCCAGGGGTGGCTATGACATTAAACTTTGCACTTAACACTTCTGCCAATACTTGTTTCATTGTGGTCTTGCCATAACTGCCCGCTATACCAATAACTTTCAAGTTGGAATTTTTTTTAAATTTTTCTTTTGCCCACAAAATGATACAAAATTTTACAAAAGTCTCAACAGGCCAAAGTAAGACAAGTGATATTGAAAAAAACATAAACCCGAAAAAACTAAACAAATAAATCAGTATTACAGCCAATGGTGTATACCACAACCACACTATCGAACCACTATTTAAAAAATAAATTATTCCAAAAGCCACACCAACCGCTAAAACAAAAGACAACCCAGCTACAAGAAAGGCTTTGACCGTCCAAACCAAGCCTTGTCTTTGTGGTTCTTTAGGCAACAAACCTTTTCTAAAAAGTAATTTCCAAAATCGCCACAGCTCGTAATTTTCTAACTGAAATAAGTGTAACTGGTATTTGATTATACTAATTGGGTTCATGTCTCTTCAAAAATCAAAAAATAAATTTTTGCAATTCCTTAACCACTTCTTCAGGTTTGTCTATAAAACTAAAATGCCCTGAGCCTGGCAGAATTATGAATCGAGAATTAGGAATTAGGGCTTGCATCCTCTCCCCAAATTCGACCGGAGTATCTGTATCGTTCTCACCAGTTAAAATTAAAGTTGGGCAAATTATTTTTTTCATATCTTCTGAAAGATCTTCGTTGATAACATTTAAAAAGGTCTCTCTAAGTTCCTTGCTGGCTACGTAATCACTGGCTCCTATAATTTTATAAATTTTAGCCCTTAAGCCTTGCATAAATCTTGGTCTAAACACAGGGCTTACAATTGCAGCCAAAATATTATAAACCAGTTGTTTTCTGCTCCTGCTGACAAAACCAGCAGAGTCAATCAAAACTAATTTAGAAATTATTTCAGGAAAATGGCTTGCCAATTTTATTCCAACCCTCCCCCCAAAAGAATGTCCGACTAAAATTACATTCTGCAATTGTTGTTGAAAAATAAAATCTGCCACCAACTTGGCATAGTCATTTACAGTCCAAGGATTTTTAGGTAAAGAAGAACTACCAAACCCTGGTAAATCTAATGTGTAAAAACTACCATCAATAATTTTTAATTTCGAAATAACCTGAGCCCAAACTTCTTTTTGAGACCTCCAGCCATGCAAGAACAAAACAGTTTGTTTACCTTCTCCTGTTTTTGAAAAACTTATTAAATTTCCACCAATAACAATTTGGTTATTCATTATTTTAAATACTTCTTACTTCCTTAAACTCAGTACCTAAATAATACCATTACTCTAAATAAGATAAAACCCCCTCTTTAGGGGGCTTACTTTTTGGTCGGGATGCTGGGAATCGAACCCAGTCTCCACGCACCCGAAGCGTGTGTACTACCGGTATACTACATCCCGAAAACTAAATAATTATAGCTATTTCTGCCTCTTTTGGCAATGCTTGTAATTAAATTAAAACCCGCCACAGGGGGCGGGAGTTTTATTGCATTGGTGGACCCTACCGGATTTGAACCGGTCGCCTCTTCCATGCCATGGAAGCGCTCTACCAAATGAGCTAAGGGCCCAAGCTATTCAACAAATTATTATAGTTCCTGTCACCTCTCCGATGTGCATCGGGGCGCTGTTGCCGAATAAGGCTAAGGACTCAAAATATATGCCTTGATATTCTACATTATTTTAATAATTTATTCAACCCTAAACATAACTCTCCCCTATTGCGGCAATTGGACTTTAATTTGTCTCCCATCAGGTAAAGTAAAAGTACTCTCCCCTGTCCCTGATTGAGGGGCTTGATTATTTGTGTTGGGCTTTGAGTCAGAAGGTATAAGCTTTTTTGCAGAATCAATAATATCGCTAAAATTTTTCATTTGTTCCTGAAAAGGCTTAAGCAATCCGGTTGCGTTTAAAACCCAGCCCAAAATTACAATTACTAAAGCTAAACCAACTACATAACCCAAAGCCGAAAACATGCCGTTAAAAAAAGATCGCCAAATACCAGGGTTTTTTTAGCTTTAAGCTCTGTTAAATGTAAATTAATTCCTGATAAATAATTTTTTAGCTCTGGGTCCAACATATTTTTTGTTTTAATAATTTTTGGTCTCCTCCGCTGGAATCCCCGCCTGCCAGCGCCTGAGGCGCAGCCAATGGCGGGCAGGGAACCTACATCTAGTTCTTTGGACATCTACCTGACTCGTCTGGTGACCTCGGCTGGAATCGAACCAACATCAATAGCTTAGGACGCTACTGCTCTAATCCATTGAGCTACGAGGCCTTCAGGCGAGTCAGGAAGAAAATTTAAACTCAAGGCGACAACTCTGAAAATTATAACATAAATACAATACTTATGTTAGAATCAAAAAGAGACTAAAAACTTATGAATTTTATTATTTATACAATAAATAATAGAGTTAGTCAACTTTTAATTACAATGATAAATTCCTCCATAAATAAGCTAAATATTGCAAAAGCCTTCTTTTTGCTCTTTTTGGCTAGCCTTTTTTTCCCAATCCGCTATGTTTTTCCCACCAAAGACGCCTTTGAGACAGGCGCGTATTCTGATTTTACCTCAATTTCCTTATATTTAAGCGATATTTTTCTTTTTTTAGCTGCCGGTTTCGCTTTTCTACCACGTGGTGGGATGATTCTACCACGTGGCGAGACCCTTCCACCACGTGGTGGGATTTTTGCGTGTTGGTTAAGGATTAAGGATAAAGGATTATGGATTTTGATTTTATGGCTTACTCTAGGCCTATTTTGGCATTTTAAAACCCTTTCTGAAATTAATTGGTGGTTTACGCTTAAATATGCGGAATTAATTGTTGCATATGGAACAACCTACTACTTATTTAGTAAAACAACAATAAAACAGGCATTTTATTCAATTTTCTTGATTTTAGCTAGTTTTCAATCGATTTTAGCCATTTGGCAGTTTATCATTCAAAAATCTATTGGTCTTGGAAAGATAGGGGAGCAGCTGCTTTCCCCTGATATCATTGGGGTAGCAAAAATTGTTTCAAGTGGAACAAAGCTAATAAGGGGTTATGGCACATTTCCTCACCCCAACCTACTTTCGGCATTTTTAGCCCTTGGGATTATAATTGCCCTCTATTTATTGATAAAAACGACAAAAAAATATCAAAAAACTGTCTATTCTGCAGCACTATTTATTAATATTATTGGCTTAACAGTTACTTTCTCCCGAGCTGGCTTTTTGGCAGCAGGCTTTGGAGTGCTAACTTTATTGGCGATATTTGTCTATAAATATAGAAAAACCGAAAAAAATATTACTCTTTTTGCAATTTTTGTAGTTTTGATTTCCTGCATTATATCGTTCTTAATCTTCAAACCATACTTGTTAACCCGGACTACAATAAGTGACCAGGCATCTCTGGAAAGAATCTTTTATGCCAAAACTGCCTGGCAAATGATAAAACACCAGCCATTTATGGGCATTGGCATAGGGGAGAGCGTGATTCACATGCAACAATATAGCCCAATTAAACTCTGGCCGTGGCAAATCCAGCCGGTGCATAATTTCTTCCTGTTATCCGCTGCTGAACTTGGAATCCCTGGGATGCTGATTCTAGTTTGGATTTTTCTGTCGCACCTAAAAACTTTAAACAATAAACTGACAGGTGGCTACACAACCAAATACTTACTGCTTGCAATTTTCATTTGCTTTTTAATCCTAATGCAATTTGATCACTACTTTTACACTTTGCAGCAAACCCAAATGCTCCTTTGGATACTTTTAGGAATGATTACTGCCGAAACAAAAACTCCCCAAGCAGGGGAGTTATAATTCTTCAATCTTATATCTTAAAATCTTAAATTTATTTGTGGTATTCTTTGCCAGCCAAAATTGTGCAGGCTCGGTAAATTTGTTCTTCCAATATAACCCGAGCCATATTGTGGGGAAAAGTAAGAGGGGATAAGGACATTGAATAATTGCTATAACTCTTTAGACTGGAATGCAAGCCAACGCCACTGCCGATTACAAAAACCAATTCTTTTCCTAAACCACCGGTACGTTCCAAAAAAATAGAAAAATCTTTAGAGCCTCTCAGCGCTCCTTTTTCTTCGAGCAAAATTACAATCCCATCTTGCGGTAATTGTTTAATAATTTTTTCCGCTTCCTGTTCTTTAATCTTCTCCACTTCCTGGTTTTTGCCATAGCCAATTTCAGGCAGTTCAATTACCTTAATTTTTGCAAAAGGGGAGAGGCGTTTTAAATATTCCGCCTCCAACTCTTTATAAGCCTGTTCCTTAAATTTTCCTAGCGCAATTATTTTTATTTTGAACATATAACTAATTTAGTATAAACTTAGTTTAACAGATAAAAATAAATTCAGCACCTACAGCGAGAGCCGCGACACCTTCAAAGACACAACATTTTGGATATTCGCCTTACAGTTTAAGATAGAGGATGTTCCGAAAAACGTTGAATAAAAACCTAAATGAAAAAAATAAAAAATAAAAATTACTCGGGCTTTACCTTAATTGAACTGTTAGTAGTCGTGGCAATTATAGGCCTGTTGGCATCTGTTATTACAGTCGGCCTAAGCAAAGTCAGGGACAAGGCAAAAAATTCGGTTGCCTTGTCTAACCAAAGACAATTGCAAAAAGCAATTGAATTGTATTACAACGATATGGGATTTTATCCTCCCGATGTTAACAGGGGACGGGACCCGGGAATTTCCAAAGCTTTGCCATACAACAAAGATTTGGGTTTTGATTGCGCAACAAACCCTGCCGACTGTCCGACGTGCACCACGTGCCCGACCGATTGGGTAAGCCAAGCGCAAAATAAATGGCGCGGACCCTATGTCGCGATTTGGCCAAACACCGCACCATGGGGAGGCAAATACGACTACAATAATTGGGATACTACCACAACCAGATACGGCTGCGATGTTCCTCCGGGAATTTATATTGGCACCCAAAGAAACTATGACGATAGCAACCCAATACCCCAAGCTTCCGAACAATGGTTTTTAGACCAAAAAATGGATGCGGATAATTGTCTTAATGGAGAATCGCAACTCCAGCTTATCAGATACTAACCGGCTATTTACGTAACCTCAATTTTTAGCTAGAATAATACGGCAATAAAATTTATGGGCCTGTAGTAAAGTGGCCCGATTACCTTTGAGGGGCTCCTAGTAAAGTGGTATTACCCCGGTAGAATTTTGTTCAAAACAAACTCTACGGGGCAGGCGCGGCATTTTCACCCCGTTACTAAATAAAAATCTTGGGCCTATGGTCCAGTGGTAAGACGTGGCATTCGCATTGCCAAGACGCGAGTTCGATTCTCGCTAGGTCCACCAAGATTTAGTAACGGGGCGAGTTGCCGACTTGTCCGCCTCTGGCGGAGGCTCGGGTTCCCTGCCCGCCATCGGCTGCGCCTCAGGCGCTAGCAGGCGGGGATTCCCGGTGAGTCCACCATAATTAAAACCCCAATCATTGATTGGGGTTTTAATTATGTAAAAATTTTATATTCCGTGAAGAACTTGAATATTGGCGCCAAGGCTATTTAGCCTATCCACCAAATTTTCGTAGCCGCGATTTATGGAATAGACGTTGCGCAAAATAGATGCTCCCTTAGCGGCCAGCATTGCAATTAAAATTATGGCGGCCGGGCGCAGGGCCGGCGGGCAGATTACTTCCGCGGCCTTAAGTTCACTTGGTCCTTCTACATAAACTCTGTGGGGGTCGGCCAAAATTATATTCGCCCGTAATTTATTTAATTCCATATAATAGATGGCACGATTTTCATAAACCCAATCATGAATGAGCGTGGTTCCTTTAGCCTGGGTGGCAACGGGAACAAAAAACGGCAGGTTATCTATATTTAAACCGGGGTAGGGCAGGGGATGAATTTTTTCTTCCAGCGCAATTAAATTTGAAGGAGCGGTTTTTATATCGGCCAGGTTTGTCAGGCCGTTACGGCTTTTATATTGTTTAATAATTTTATAATTAAACCCCATTTTTTCCAATTTGAGCAATTCTAACTCCAAAAAATCAATCGGACAGCGTTCAATGGTAATAGCCGACTTAGTGGTAGCGGCCAGAGACAAAAACAACATTGCTTCAATCGGGTCCTCACTTAAATTAAATACGGCACGCATCTGAATTTTTGGTTTGCCATAAACTTTTAAAGTTGATGTTCCAATACCTTCAATTTTCACACCTAAAATTCCCAAAAAATGACACAAGTCTTGCACCATATAATTACTGGAGGCCAATTTAATTGTGGTAATGCCGGGCAGTTTGGCCGCGGCCATTAGCGCATTTTCTGTCACCGTATCTCCCATTTCATAAAGGACAATTTCTGAGGCTTTCAGATTGTTGGATGCCACAGAATAGTGGTCGTGATTAGTTGTAATTTTGACCCCCAGTTTTTCCAAGGCAAATAAATGAGGGCGAACAGTCCTGGCGCCCAATTTACAACCACCCGCCAAAGGCAAAACGAATTTATCAAACAAATGGACGAGGGGTCCTAATAACATAAGCACGCTACGGGTTTTTATAGCTGCTTCGCGGTTAATTCCGGAAATATTTATTTTATTTGGTGGCAATATTTCAACATCGGCACCTACCCACTTTACGACTACTCCCAAACTCTGTAAAACCTCAATAATCCGCTTAACTTCCTCGATTTTTGGCACATTTTTTAAAACTGTTTTTCCACTATTTAACAAACTGGCGCACAACAAAGCCACGGCCGCATTTTTAGAAGTATTAACTGAAACTCTGCCGGACAGTTTCTTTCCGCCTTCAATTTTAAAACTTACAGACTTGTCGGCCAAGGTAATTATTTCACGATTTAAAACCGTACTTATTTTGGCCAACATTTCAGTGGTCAAATTTTGCTCGCCTTTTTCCATTCGTGCCACTGCCGACTGGCTGGTTTTTAGACTTTTTGCAAATTGACTTTGAGTAAAACCTTTTAATTCCCGCAGCTCGGCAATAAATTGGCCAATTTTCTTTTGATCGGTTTGAATGTGATTTTTCATATCTATGGTGATATTAATATAGTTATATTATACACCTAATTGACTAAAATATCAATAATATATACCACATATGACAAATCCCTCCCTTTGAAACAAAGGGAGGGATAAATATAACCGTCTAAAAATTTAAAAATGGAGGACTCTGGCAAACCACTGATCCAAAAAGTGGCTGCGCTGATTACCAATGTATAACAGCATAATTGCGGCTAAATATACTACGTTCAGCAATAAAACTTTAAATAAATCGCTCTTAATAACCGAATATTCCAATTCATGGCTCAGGCTGGAAGATTGACCGGCTTCTTGAGTCTGGTGCTGTTTATGCTTTTTGCTCATAACTTAAATTACTAATAATTAAAGATGTCTTATGTAAAAAATTATAACATTATTTGAAGTTTGAAATCAACCCGCCTATAATGCTACAATGTTTGAGCTATGATAAATTACCTAAATATTACAGGCCTGATTGTTGGGGTTTTAGCCCTGGCAGCCGCAATTTACTGCTTCTGGCAAATCCGATCGCTCACAAATCTGCGCCAGGCTTTTTTTCAAACCAGCGATAAAACCAACCTAGAGGAAATTCTCTTTCGTTTGGGTGAGGAAATAACTAAAGGCCAAAAACGCCAAGACTATTTAGAAACAGCGCTAGCCAATTTAACGGACAAAACTTCTTACGGCGTGCAAAAAGTTGGCCTGGTAAGATTTAATCCTTTTGAAGACGGGGGAGGAAATTTTAGTTTTACCCTGGCTCTGTTGGACGAACATAATTGCGGCGTAGTTTTAACCAGTATTCACGGGCGCCAACAGAATCGAATTTATACCAAAAAAATTACTGACGGCAAAGCCGACGCGCAATTAACCGAAGAAGAAGAACAGGCCATTATTTCCGCTCACACCAAATTCAAACAAAAAACCGCAAACGATAATTAACCGTTGGCCGTTGAAGCTAACAAGGAACCAATATATGGAAAAAATGATTGATGAAGAATTAAACACTCCGGCAGAGACCGTAGTAGGGCCTTCGGTAAAAATCCAGGGTGATTTAAACAGCGAAGGCAATATAAAAATTGAAGGCCAGGTTGCCGGCAAAGTAAAAACCAGCCAAAGTGTTTTTGTTATTCACGGCGCCAAAATTTCCGCTGATATTTTAGCCGGGAACGCGATAATTGGCGGGGAAATTCAAGGTAACTTAAAAATTGCCGGTCATTTAGTCCTGCAGAGCACGGCCAAAATTCTTGGCGATATTTCCTGCAGTATTTTACGCGTGGAAGATGGGGCCTTATTCAGCGGCAAATGTGTTATGGGCCAAAACGGCAACGGCAAAAAGCCGGCAGACCGTGACAGCGAAATTGAACCGGAATAAACTTTATTTTACGAAGTACGAATAAATACGAACGTACGAATTTTTGTATGGTAATCGTGTATGGTTCGTAAGTTCGTAAAAATTCGTACTTCGTAAAGCTATGTATTACTATATCCTCGATCAAAACGGATTACCGTTAGAAAAATTTGAAAAGCTGCAAACCGAGCTCCAGGGTTTGTTGGCGGAATTTAAAATTGCCGGAGAAACCGCGCGGGTCACACCATTGCGCTCTGTGCAGGACTTAGTAGATACCGCCAGCCAGCGTGGAGCAAAAACTTTAATTGCCTGCGGCTCAGACAACACTTTTAATTTAATGTTAGCCGCCTTAAAAGGTCGCGACTTTACTTTAGGTTTTATTCCTTTTGACGAGCAATCACAGCTGGCCAAAATTCTTGGGGTTGATAGTGTTTACAACGGTGTTAAAACCACTGCCGGCCGAAGAATAGAAAAAATCGATTTAGCTAAGATAGCCGGAAATTATTTTATAAGTTTCCTTGAATTCGGAGTAATGTCGCAGCAAATTAAAGAAGCCAGTTTGTGGCAAAGTTTAAAACTTCTATCTTCAGAAACCAAGGCGTTAACTATTAGAATAGACGATTCTTACACTATTACCACCAGCGGTATGGGCGGGTTGGTGGCCAACATCCGCGCTTCATCGTCTAAGAACGAAAAAATTGCTAACCCTACTGACGGCAATTTAGATTTAATGATTCTGGAAAAATTAAACAAATTGCAAATCTTGTCCCACCGCATGGATATTGGCGAAGGGTGTTTGGAAAAAGTGCCGAACACTACGGTAATTAAATGCAAAAAAATTGAATTTTTGGAACCCCGCGGTTTAGCCTTAACCATGCTAGGAAGAATAGTGGCTAAATTTCCAGCCACCGTGGAAATTATTCCGCAGCGGCTACGAATGATTGTCGGCAAAAACCGAACCTTCTAAATTTGCAGATATAACCGGCTTATATTTAAAAACAGCCCTGACTCAGCCATTGGGTTGTTTTTTATTCTATATCAAATTTCACTTGATTTTCCTAAGATTTTCCAGTATAATCAATAAGTTAAACAACAACAAAATCAGAAATAACCTATATATTATTAGTTTTATTTGATTCTAATTAGCGAATTAAAAATACATGAATCTTTCCAGCCTCTCCTCAGAACTGAATATGTCCATCCAAGACCTTCGCGTCAAAGCTCGCGAGAAGGGATATTTTATTTCGCCCAAAGCCAACAAAGTAGACAACTATGTGGCAAAAAAATTAATTGAAGCTTTTGGTGTGGTGGCCAAACCGTCCGCAACAACGGCCGCCGCAGAAATTAAAAAAATCAAGCTCCCATCTTTTATAAAAGTTCGCGATTTTGCCCTGCTGCTCAATATGCCGGTTACCAATGTAATTAAAGTTTTAATTACCAATGGTGTCATGGCGACCATTAACGAAGAAGTGGATTTTGATACAGCTAGCATTGTGGCGCAAGATTTGGGATTTGAAGTAGAAAGCGAAGCCGACAAAACCGAAGTCTTGTCGGGCTTAGGCTTTTTACAGGAAGTATTAAAAGGCGAAAAAGAAGAAAATTTAAAACCTCGTCCGCCAATAGTTGCCATTATGGGGCACGTCGACCACGGAAAAACCACTTTGCTTGATACTATTCGTAAAACCAAAGTAGCCGAAGGCGAGAGCGGTGGGATTACCCAACATATTGGCGCTTACCAAGTTAAAAAGAACGGTAAATATATTACCTTTTTGGACACACCTGGCCATGAAGCTTTTAGTGAAATGCGCGCTCGCGGAGCCAACGTCACCGACATTATTGTTTTAGTTATTGCCGCAGACGACGGTGTGCGCCCACAAACTTTGGAAGTTATTAATCGCGCTAAATTTACCAACACTCCGATGATAGTGGCTATAAACAAGGTAGACAAACCGGAAGCCAATGTAATGAAAGCCAAACAAGAACTGGCCGGCCAGGGAGTGCTAACCGAAGAGTGGGGCGGACAAACTATTGCGGTAGAAATTTCGGCCAAACACAATAAAGGTATAGACACTTTACTGGAAATGATTTTACTGACTGCGGAAATAGAAAACTTCCGAGCCAATCCTGCAGGCAAAACTGTGGGGACAATTATTGAATCCCGAATTAGCCAAGGCAAGGGAGCTACCGCCACTGTAGTTATTCAAAATGGCACGCTTAGGCCGGGCGATATTTTTGCCGCCGGCGCTGCTTTTGGGCGCATCCGCTCTCTGGAAGACGAAACCGGGCGCAAGCTTAAAGAAGCATTGCCTTCCACGCCGGCACAAATTTCCGGCTTTAGCGAAGTTCCGCAAGCCGGTGATATTTTACAAACCACGGAAACTTTAGACCAGGCCAAAAAAGCTGCTATGGGTGTGCAGAAAAAAAATCAAAGCCACAGAATGGCCGGAAAAAAAGGCATTACCGGTGACGTGGAAAGCAAAACTCTAAACTTGATTTTAAAAACCGACGTGGCCGGTAGCTTGGAAGCCATAAAACAGTCCGTTGGTAAACTAAAAAATGATGAGGTAAAAATTTCCATTCTCAGCGATGGCGTAGGAGAAATTAATGAGTCCGACGTAATGCTGGCTGCCAGTTCCAAAGCCACGGTTATTGGTTTTCGCACCAAAATTAATTCCAAAGCCGTAAATTTAGCCAAGCAAAAACAAGTTGTCGTGGACAACTATGACGTTATTTACGAACTGATTGAAGATATTACCTCAGCTGTTATTAAAATGTTTACTCCTGAGCTGGAAAAAATTTCCAACGGCAAGGCCAAAGTTTTGGCTATCTTCCGCACCGAAAAAGGCCAAATGATTGTTGGCGGAAAAGTGGAAGAAGGGGAATTAAAAAAGAACAGCCAAATTATGGTTTGGCGCGGCGACACCGAACTCGGCCGCAGTGAAATTCTGGAACTCCAACAAAGCAAAGTTATGGCCAAGACCATTGGCAGAGGCGAAGAGTTTGGTATTAAATTAAAAACTCCAATTAAAGTGGAAGTTGGCGATGTCTTGGAAAGTTTTGAAGAAAAAATTAAAGCCAAAACGCTGTAGCCTCTACTAAATACTAAAATTTCTAAAATACTAAAACCCCGCTCTTTGGAATAAGGGCGGGGTTTTGTTTTGGGCTGGACGCGGTTAAATTTTTCTGGTATTATGCAAGGTCTCTTAAAGCAAAAAACTGCCAAATAGAGATAAAACATCTGGGAGGATAAAATGATTAAAACAGCCATCAACTCGCTGTGTGAAATGCTGTCCAGCGTTCCCGCGGGCGACATTGAAGAATGGGAAACGAAAGCCGGCATTATAGGTAAATTTGCCGTAGCGGTTTCCGATACCATACTGACCGCCGCCGGACTGGTTCCCAAATCCGACGCGTGGGCCGCCAATGCGCTTGTCGATATGCTAGACGATAATAATATCGACAGCCCTCCGGCGGACTTTGTTGCGGACATCTACCTAATTTGCCCCGAACCGACACTGTCCAGAGAAACCATCGGTTCGGCCGACTTCCACCTGATTTTCGGCCATGGCCGCGTAATGGACTGGATTGATGCCGAACACAAACCTTTCCGGGGCATGTCTTACGAAGACGCGGCAGTGTTTATTTGCTTGTGGTTGCAGATGCAAATTCTGCGCATCTGCATGGCAAACCAGCAAATCCAAAACAAATCATTTCCAAATCTTTATGACAGATTAGAAGCCTTTACGTCCAGCCTCGCCACTGAATGTATTGAGGTAAAAGACAATCCCATCACCGACATCAGGCTCTCTACCCCAGCTCTAACCTCAAGATTCCAAAACGCCATGAACTGGTATGGAGTAAAAACTATTCCCCAGTTTATTAGCGAATTTCGCGGGGGAAAAAGTTTATATCAGATAAAAAACGTCGGCAGAGGCAAGGTCTATCGTGAAGTTCTAGATTGGCTCGCAGCACACGGCTATAAGTACTAGTAGTAAGGTCGCGCCCTACTACTCTCACTCCATGACGCGGCTTGGGACATACTCCCAAGCCGCGCCTTTTGTTTTTAGATTTATATCGGATAGAATCTCTTACGGGCTCTACCTGGGGCTTGATAAATTATCAAAAATTGACTATACTATCTAGTCAACTTAAACTTAAGCTGTAATTAAATAAACTCCGTCCGCTTGAGGCAGACGGGATAACAAACATATGAGACCAATAAAAAAAGATACTAACCGCATAGCCAAAGTTAACTCGCTCCTGGAAAAAGAACTGGGACCTATTTTGCACGAGTTTTTAGACTGGCAGAACGGCCTGGTAACCATTACCAAAGTAGAAACCAGCCGCGATATGAAATACGCCAAAATTTGGATTTCTATTTTAAACACGCCTTCGGCCGCCGCAAGTCAAGTTATTGATGCAAAAAATGACGTCACTTTGGCTGACCAAAAAATCTTAGACCATCTGAGTAAAAATATTTATGACATCCAGGGAGAAATAAATAAACACTTTAATACCAAAATCATTCCCCGCTTAAGTTTTCACTTAGACACATCCCCGAGATATGTGGAGCACATAGACGAACTAATAAGAGAAGTGCACGAAGAAAAATAATGCAAAATTTAAAAATCAAAATGCAAAATGACAATTGAAATTTGAAAGTTTTTGACACATTTTTAATTTTACAATGCAATTTTTATCTTTGATATTTACATTTTGAATTAACCCTTTATGGAGCAGGATTTTGAAAAAGCAAAAGAGTTAATAGATTACGCAGATCAAATATTACTTACCATGCACGAGCGTATGGACGGGGATGATGGCGGAGCGCTTTTGGCTTTGGGTGCATTTTTAGAAACAGAAGGCAAAACAGTCGGCTACTCGATAAAAAAAGGTGTGCCGCCGGCTTTGGCTTTTTTGCCGGGTTGCCACAAAATTACCGACGATATCTCTCATTCCAATTTTGATTTACTTGTTACTTTCGGCTGTGCAAACATTGAAAGAACCGGCTCAGAAAAAATTTCCGCCTTTGCGGGAAAAACAAAAATTATTAATATCGACCATCACCCCGACAACCAAAACTTTGGTCACATTAATATAGTGGACCACACCAAATCTTCCGTGGCTGAACTGGTTTATGATATGTTTGTTGCCAACAACTGGCCTATTACCAAAGATATTGCCACTTGCCTGCTTACCGGAATTATTACCGACACCGGGGGATTTATGCACGCCAATACGCAAAGTTCCACGCTAAAAACCGCGGCCGAACTTATGCGCAAAGGCGCGCATGTAAATAAAATTGTCCGCCACGCTTATCAAAGCAAAAACCTGCAAACTTTAAAAGCCTGGGGCAAAGCGCTGGACAACTGCCGCTACGACCCGGAGAAAAAAATAATTTACTCTGTAATTACCGAAACCGACCTGCAAAATTTTAACAGTTTGCCGGCCGCGGCCTTTGAAGGTTTTGTGGAAGTATTAAACACCGTTCCTGAAGCCAAATTTGCCATGTTTTTAAAACAAGATGGTCAGGTAATAAAGGGGAGTTTAAGAAGTGATATTTTTAAAGATATAGATGTTTCTAAAATTGCCAAAATTTTCGGCGGTGGCGGCCATCGCTTAGCCTCGGGCTTTGCCGTAGCTGGCAAATTAATGAAAAACGACGACGGCAAATGGAATATAATTTA
>CAZFQP010000021.1:0-1779 GCA_964520505.1 uncultured Candidatus Saccharibacteria bacterium
AAATTATCAACATTGCCAATTCCTATATGAAATTGCCGGTGCGCGTGGAAGTGGTGCCGCAGGGGACTACCGCCACCAACATTAGCCAGGAATTATTTTTTGTCCACAAAGAATTAAAAATGTCTTTGCTGGAAAGCATTTTAAAAGAATACAACGGCAGCGCTTTGGTTTTTTGCCGTACCAAGTTCGGTGCCAAGAAAGTGGCGCGGATTATCCGCAATATGAAATTTACTTCCGCGGAGATTCATTCCAACCGGTCGCTTAACCAGCGTTTGGAAGCGCTGGAAGGTTTTAAATCCGGCAAATACCGCGTGTTAGTCGCGACCGATATTGCGGCTCGCGGTATAGACGTCACCGGCATTGAACTGGTTATAAATTTTGATTTGCCTGAACAGGCGGCTGACTATGTCCACCGCATTGGCCGCACCGGCCGGGCTCAGGCTGTGGGCCACGCGATTTCTTTTGCTACACCGGACCAAAAATATGACGTGCGAGCGATTGAACGTTTAATAAAAAAACAACTCCCTGTTTCCGTGCTGCCAACGTTGGCTCCGAGAGTAGCCGATCCGGGGGAGCCGGAAAGAGAAAGAAATTCTTTTTCATCTCATAACCGTTCGCCGTATCGGGGAAAGCCTGGGTATGGCGAGAGCCAAAGGCATCCGAGGCGGGCGTTTTCCGCACCTTCCAGCCGTCCGGGTTTTGGCCAGAGGTTTGAAAGAAGTGCGAAGCCGGCCGACCTGGGAAGCGCTCAGGGAGAAAGCGGCCGCCGCGGTTATTTTATTTCCAAACCGTCTCGCCCCAATTATCATAAAAAAAGTTCTGGCAGATTTGGCGGGCATCGCCACTCCGGACCTGCCGGTTCTCGCAGCCGGTATTAAATAATTTAAAAACACGAAACCCAGAATCTGGTTTCGTGTTTTTTTATAGATTTATAAATGAATGACTTCGTTGACAACGCCGTTTTTGTCTACAGTCACATCTTGTTTGTATAACACCTGGTTGGAGTCACCGGTTATTTTTTTCACACTGAGGATATAATTTCCAGGCATGGCTTTTAGGAAAAATTTTCCGCTAGCCGCTGTAATTGCCCGGCCGGTTACAACATCCGGTATTTTTACCGGATGCAGTTCGAGCAGCAAATCTTTGGCTTGGCGTCCGTCTTTAAAGACAATCCGGCCCCAAAGGTGGGCATGTGGAATCATTTTTCTCAGTATTATCATAGTGATGTAAACTATTGTGGCAATGGAATTAAATAGGTCTGTTTTTAATAAGAAATTTAACAGTACAAATATTGCGCCGGACCAAAAAAGTGTTTGTAAAATTATATGCAGTGCATACTCAAATCGCGGATTAATTTTAACTATGCGCTGTTTGTCCATTTGATTCCAGTCGAAAGCCATTGGATCCATCGGAATATTGGGAGTTATAATCTCTCCTTCGGCGGTAATGTTTATTGGCTCCCCATGATACAAATTGTCAAACATTAAATCAGTTTGACCCAAAATATTTTGCGACGGGAAGCGATAGTTGGTTTTTGTGGCGCGGATGACAAAAGTTCCGGGCCTGTCCAAAAAGCCGAAACGTCCGTGCATATCGGTAATATTTTGTTCCAGTGTTTTGCCGGTTTTTTGATCTACTAATTCCACAATTACCGGATCAAGTGGCTGTTTGCTTTCACTGTCATAAGCCGTTCCCCAATAACGGCGTTTACTGCGCAGGCCGAGCATTGTAAGCAGGGCGTACAACCATTGTAACAATTTTAGCCAGATATCAGCTATT
>CAZFQP010000021.1:1789-11657 GCA_964520505.1 uncultured Candidatus Saccharibacteria bacterium
TATTGAGCCGGCGGCATTTAAACTCAATCCTTGGCTGGCTAAAGAAAATTCCAGATACAAGCTGGCTGGAGCAATTGTGAGTGCGCTGATTCCCACGGCAGTTCGCGGTGAATTTTTGATTTTTTGCATTGTCCCTCCTAAGGATATTAGGGGTTGGGAGACGGCGAGAAGTATAATGCGCGAATTTTTTAAAATTGTCGTCCCCGCTGCAGAAGCAGATTCAAGAGCGCCATGACCAAAATTTAATATGGATTCGACCGGGTTTATTTCACTGTCTTCGGGCAAAAGAGGCGTCGGATTTTCTGGCGGTGTGATTGCAGGCGACGGCGAGCTTGGAGGTTGTACGGTTCCGGTAGGGTTAGCAGGTGTGACAATAACAGGCGTCGTGCTATTTGTCGGTGACTGCGGAGGCAAAGGCGGAGGGGGTGCCGGTTTAGAGTCCAGGGTTCGAATTCTGGCATTTGGAATTACGAATTGGCGGCCTTGTTTGTCGGCAACTACGGCTTTAAAAAGGTAGCTGGTGTTCGGCCGAAGATTTAAGAAAACCGATTTTTGATTCTTCGGTGCAGTAGCCGTTTCCCCGGTAGTCAGGTTGGTAAAGAATTGCAGAGTGTCTTCAGGCAGCAAGTCGGGCGCGGCGTATTGTATGCTAATTGAAACAGAGGTGGCAGTCAGTCCGCTAAATATCATTCGGCCGGTTTTATCGGGACTGATAATTTTATTTTTTTGCCAAGCAAGCTTCGCTACGGCGTGGCCGGAGTGTTCATAGTAATCCATTTGGATAAGATGGCTTCCTTCTGTCAAATTGACAATCTTTTTGTAAATACTAGCTGATTGGTCGTGCCACTGGTTGATAATTATTTGGCCATCTATGTAAATTTTTATTCCATCGTCTCCAATTGCCGTGAATTCGTAAGCGCCTTTTTCAAAATTAAAATTTCCTTCCCAGCGGGCGCTAAAATTATTTGAGTTTATTCCCGGAGCTGGTGAATTAGTGCCCCAGTCATAATTTATGCCGGCTGTTGTTCCGACGGCCGCCAAAGAACTAAAATCTTTGCTATTGTAAAAACATTCTGTAAATTTTCCGTCCGCCGCCGCCGGGCAAAGCAATAAAGTTGTGACAGTGCCGGTTGGGGCAATTATTCCTCCTCCGCCGCCGCCGCTCGGCGGAACCGTCGGGTTAGCCTGACAGTCAGAAGTGCTTTGGCTAATTAAGGGAGAGTAGCTTGTTTCTGTACCGTTAGCATTGCGGGCTTTAACTTTAAAAGCGTAGGCGGTCGCGCAGGTTAAACCGGTAACTGTAGTGCTGGTAGAGGTTATCCAAGAAGAAGATGTATTAGTGGTTTGATTTAAGATTTGATATTCTGTCCCGGCAGGGTTGCTGTTTGCTTGCCAGGTAAAACCTATGGCCGTGCTGGTAATGGTTGAGGTGGTCAAGTTAGTTGGAGAATTGGCTAAAGTATAAACACTTATATCCGGAGTAATCCCAAAGTCGCTATTGGCGTTGCCGACAATGGCATAATATGAATATTGAGTGTTAGGAGATAAGCTTGTATTAATCCATGATGAGACCGAGGATGTTGCGGAACGCCCGTTAGTCGTTCGGTTAACAAAAGTATAAGGATTGGCGGCAAGCCCGTAAGTCGCGTCGGACGAACCGGCGATTAGCACGCTAACCGAGCTGGTTGAAACGGCTGTGGAGGAAATGGTTCCCGGAACCAAGGTATTTAAAACTTGATAAGTTATAGAATCGGATACGGTGCCGGAACTTTGATTTGATGCATTATAAAATTTGGCGTAAACCGTATAGGTGCCGTTAGTACAGCTTCCTAAGCCTTGGCAAATATCCCAAGATTTAGTTGTGGCATAATTTTCCTGGCTGGCTCCGGAAAAATTGGACAGATTGGAAATCATCATTTGCGATGTCCCCGGTTGCCCGGTTAATTGAAGCGTTACATTATTGGTGTTGGTGAGAGAGTCATTTTGATTTACAAAAACGCTAAATCCTTCCGTGGATGAACCGTCCCAAGGATTGCCGCCACCTCCTCCGTTTCCGGTAACGGTGACTGATCCTGACATCGGCGTTTCCGTATAGTTTCCCGCGGCATCCGTTACCCTGACTTTGTAGGAGTAGGTGCCCGCAGTGAGTCCGGAGTTAGTCCAAGTAGTCGCGGCAGTGCTGCCGGAGACGTTCCAATTGGTAGTGTTGTAATATGAGTAAGGACTTAGACCAAGTCCGGAATCTGTGTCTGCTCCGCCGGTAAAAGACAGGGTTACCGCATCGGTGGTATAGCTAGCGAGGCTTAAAGTGCCGGCAGTAGGAGCTACCGTATCAAGTTTGAAAGCAACATTGCCGGAATTCGCAGTTGTCCATGATGAAGTCGCATTGCTATTGTCGGTTGCCATTACTCGCCAATAATAACCCGTGGAGGTGTCGGATAAAGTTTGCCCGGCAAAACCGATGGTGTAGGTTCCGGTGCTGGTCGCTTGTCCGACCGTAAATGTTTTGCCGCCTTGCGAAAGAAGGGGAGAAGTGTAGTCTACTATTAATCCGGTAAAATTACTTGTTGTGGAAATTTGTATTCGATATTTTAAAGTATCGGAAGCGTCAGAATCCGATAAAGTAAAGTTTAGTCCCGGATTGGCTTGGTTGGTCCAGCCGCCATTAATGTATTGGCTGCTGCCGAGAGAACTAGGCGAGTTAGGGTTGTTATTGCAGGGTGAAGCCGACGGGCTAACTAAGGAGCTGTAGGAAGTAATAGTACCGCTTGCGTTTTTTGCCCGGACATGAAAAGAGTAAGAAGTGCCGCAGGACAGTCCGGTGAACAATGTACTGGTTGAGGTAATCCAGCCGGAGTTAAAAGCACTGGTGGAATTTTCCGCGTAATATTCCGTTCCCGGCGGGTTTAAGTTGTTATCCCAGGAAAGTAATATGGAAGAGTTTGATATTACCGTAGTGGTCGGGCTTGCCGGCACATTTGCCAATGTGCGGACAGAAGAAGTGGGGGTTGTTGAGGAAAAATTCAGGGCGTCGGATATCGTGATGGTGTAGGAGTAGGTGGTGTTGGGCGTTAGGCCGGTGTTGTTCCAAAAATTAGACGCTGCCGGACCACTGGAGGAGGAGTCGGTAATGTTGGAAAAAAGATATGTTGAAATTCCCGATCCTGAATCGGAAGCGTTAAGAGGTGACAGGGAAATTGATTGGGGGTTTACCGAATAGAAATCTATTGTTCCAGGCGAGGGGCTGGTTGTGTCAACCTTAAATGCGATGCTGCCGGAATTCGCCAGGCTATAGGCTGAACTGGCCGTGGTACTGTCTATTGTTTGAACTTTCCAGTAGTAGGAACTGCTGTCAGGTAAAATTTGTCCGGCGCTGCCAAAAGAATAGCTGCCGCCGCCGGCTGCTTGTCCGACGGTAAAAGATGTTGCGCCTTGAGCTTGAAGAGCCGAAGTGTAGTTTATAAGGGGGGAGGAAAAATTACTGTCGTTATCCAAAATAATATTGTATTTTACCGTATCCGCGAGATCCGGGTCAGAAAGAGTGAAAGTAAAAGTCGGCGTATTGGTGGCTGTCCAAAGATTTGAAACGAAATAATTTGGCCCCAGTGAAGACGGCGCGCTTGGCGCGTTATTGGCCGCGCCGGTGCTGAAACTTATTTCATTTCCGTAAACTGTTCCGGCCGGAGTGGTTGCGTAAGCCCTGGTATAATAAGTGGTATTAGGAGAGAGGCCCGTGATTGCCGAAGTAAAAGCGCCGGGAGTGGTTGTGGCTCCTTTGGCCAGAACGGCGCTGTCGGTATTTATCATCTGGAGTTCGGAGATGCGCGTCCACCCGCCGCCGTTGTTGGCGGAAATATATAGCCGGTATTTAGGATATGGGGTTGTATTAACTAAAGTAAAAGCCCTGGATTCATAATTGCTCCAGCCTGTTTGGGAAGTTATTGATTGTAAATTTACCCAGGTGCTTCCATTCCAGGCCTGAAATTGCCAATCTTTCGGCGCGTCGGAGGCAGTGTTGTAATTGTATACTATATATTTATTGACCGCGGTATTTACAGGGAAATCATATTCCAGGTCATAAGGCACCCCTTGATCGGACGCCCAAAAAGTACTGGTACTGGTATCAAATGCGTTTATGGCCGCGCCTTGGTTGGATTTGGAAGAAGTCGCAGTCCCGCCAAGCACACTGTCAATCATATTGATATTTGGAATATAAGGATTTGACCATGTTGCCCAAACATGCCCGTATTGTGAAATTGGATAGTAATTAATGCTGTCTATTGTGCCGTTTCCAGTGACGGAAGTTCCGGTGATGTTGTCCGTTGCGCTTTGAGTGGAAATAGTTGGGGAGTCAGCAGGGTAGAGGCTTCCTGTTCCGGCTGCAGTTCCGGCAATTATATTCCCACCGCTTACATTTCTGGCAATGGAAGTTAAATTGGTAGTTGCTAGCAAAGCGATTCTCCCGCCTCCTCCGGAACCGGAAGCGCTGGCGCCGCTAATGCCATTTCCGCCTTTGGCTTGAATGCTGCCGCTGCCTGCCAGGGTGCCGGTCGTCAAAATAATGGAGCCGCCGCTGCCGCCGCCGCTGTTCCAGCACGCATTGTTGCCGTCATTGCCATTGGCAAGAATGCTTCCGCTTACGGTCGTGGTGCCGGTGACGTTTAATTTAATGGCGCCGCCGCCGTTGCCGCCGACATTGGTTCCGCAGCTGGCGTATCCACCGCCGCTGCCCAAATTGGTGGGAGAAGTGGAAGAGCCGTAAGTTGACCCGCCGGCACCACCGCCAAGTCCATTGCCTCCCGCACCGCCATATCCGCCGCCGCCTGCTTTGTTGTTTGCCGCCCCGGCGCCCGGTCCTTGCCCTCCTATATATCCTTTGCCGTTTGCATTAATCGAGCCGGCTGCTCCAATGGTTAAATCTCCGGTAACCGTAACATCCAATTTGTATAAAGAAAGAGTGCCTGAAGTGGCTGTGGTATTTGGCGTGTGGGTAAAAGTACCGTTCACGGTTAAATTATTGTAAGTTCTGGTTGCGTTGGGGACATTTAAAACTAATTTCCCTCCTGCCGGAATGGTTAAATCCTGGTTTTGGTTAATGACCGCAAATGAACCGCCGCTGTCAAGAATTACCCCGGACCAGCTTAAGCTGCCATAACTTAAAGTGGTGCCGGAGGCGGCTTCGTACAAGCTATTGGAACTAATCGTCAGGGAAGTTGTGGAGGATATGGTAGTGGAAGAGGAATTTAAATTCAAATAACCGGAATTGGATATGGTAATGCTGTCAAAGGTGGAGGTATTAATTATCGGAGTTAATCCAAAGACATTGTCGTCGGTGCTTCCATAGTTGTTATTGGATACAGTGAGCGTGCCGTAAGTTTGCGCGGCGGATTTTTTAAAGACCGTCCCCGCGCCGGCGTATCTGTCGATTCTTGAATAAGATCTGGTGCTTCCCCCGTACGCTTGAAAAGAAATAGTTGAACTGTCCGTAGTATAATATACGGCCACTCGTCCGCCGCCGCCCGAGGAAATATTGGTGCCGCTGCCGCCGTTGGCCGAAACCGTCCCCGCGCCGGCCAGTTTTCCGGTAATGATATATACGCTGCCGCCGCTGCCTGAGCCGGGGTTCCAGCAAGACCCTTGCGGATTGGAAGAGCTGCCGGTGGCGGAAATCGTTCCGCTTACGGTCGTGGTGCCGGTGACGTTTAATTTAATGGCGCCGCCGCCCCAGAGCCCGATATCATTTGCCGTGCCGCTAAGTCCGCATGCCTTGCCGCCGCCGCTGCCTAAAGTCGTAGGCGCCGTGGAAGATCCGTATGCCGCTCCTTGGCTGCCTGTTTGCGCTCCGTCGCCTTTTGAGCCGATGCCGCCATGGGAAGCTCCTGTGCCGTTGTTGGAGTTGACCATGTTCGGGGTTCCCGGTCCGCGGGAGACTGCATAACCTTTTGCATCCGCATTAATCGAGCCGGCTGCTCCAATGGTTAAATCTCCGGTAACCGTAACATCCAATTTGTATAAAGAAAGAGTGCCTGAAGTGGCTGTGGTATTTGGCGTGTGGGTAAAAGTACCGTTCACGGTTAAATTATTGTAAGTTCTGGTTGCGTTGGGGACATTTAAAACTAATTTCCCTCCTGCCGGAATGGTTAAATCCTGGTTTTGGTTAATGACCGCAAATGAACCGCCGCTGTCAAGAATTACCCCGGACCAGCTTAAGCTGCCATAACTTAAAGTGGTGCCGGAGGCGGCTTCGTACAAGCTATTGGAACTAATCGTCAGGGAAGTTGTGGAGGATATGGTAGTGGAAGAGGAATTTAAATTCAAATAACCGGAATTGGATATGGTAATGCTGTCAAAGGTGGAGGTATTAATTATCGGAGTTAATCCAAAGACATTGTCGTCGGTGCTTCCATAGTTGTTATTGGATACAGTGAGCGTGCCGTAAGTTTGCGCGGCGGATTTTTTAAAGACCGTCCCCGCGCCGGCGTATCTGTCGATTCTTGAATAAGATCTGGTGCTTCCCCCGTACGCTTGAAAAGAAATAGTTGAACTGTCCGTAGTATAATATACGGCCACTCGTCCGCCGCCGCCCGAGGAAATATTGGTGCCGCTGCCGCCGTTGGCCGAAACCGTCCCCGCGCCGGCCAGTTTTCCGGTAATGATATATACGCTGCCGCCGCTGCCTGAGCCGGGGTTCCAGCAAGACCCTTGCGGATTGGAAGAGCTGCCGGTGGCGGAAATCGTTCCGCTTACGGTCGTGGTGCCGGTGACGTTTAATTTAATGGCGCCGCCGCCCCAGAGCCCGATATCATTTGCCGTGCCGCTAAGTCCGCATGCCTTGCCGCCGCCGCTGCCTAAAGTCGTAGGCGCCGTGGAAGATCCGTATGCCGCTCCTTGGCTGCCTGTTTGCGCTCCGTCGCCTTTTGAGCCGATGCCGCCATGGGAAGCTCCTGTGCCGTTGTTGGAGTTGACCATGTTCGGGGTTCCCGGGCCATGGGACATGGAATAACCCTTGGCATCCGCATTGATTGATCCAACAATGGTGGCGTTCCCCCCAACGGTTAAATTTATTGTGCCAATAATCGCGGCGGCGCTGGCGCTTGTGGAGCTTGCGACGGTGTGGGTGATATTTGCGCTGCCGTAAACGGTAAGATCACCGGTTATGGCAAGAGGGGAACCGCCTATCGCGTCATAGTTGAAATTTAAAACAGAGGCGGTGCCGCCGCCGGAAATGCCTATGGTTAATGAATTGATGGCAGCCGCAGAATTTAAATTTACGGTTGATGCGGTATTGATTACCACATCGTCGGCGGCTCCCGGGGGAGTGCCAAGCGACCAATTGCCTCCGGTCGCCCAGTTGCTGTCGCCGGCGTTCCCATTCCATACATTGGCTCCGTTATAAGCGTCTTGGGTAACCCCGCCAAAATTAAAAATCATATGGTGATGGCCGGTTTTTTTATCAAAAAATTTTATTTCGCCGATTCCGTCACAGCTCCAGTTAGGCGCGCTAACCTGTCCGTTGTTTTGCACTGAAGCGGCAACGTTGCCGCCATCGCAAGTAAGCGAGGAAAACTCCATATCGTCAATTGTTGCCTGATCGCCGGGAGTTATTACAAGATCCTGCTCGCCTACGGTAGTAAAGCCGATGCTCCAGTATTCTCCGGCAACCGGAAAAGAAGAAACATTTAGAATGCTTAAATCCACGCTCGGGTCAATAATGACGGGGTAAGCCGCATGGCTCAGCCACTCTTGATCTGGAATTAAAGTGACCAGATTGCCTTTAAGTTGGAAAATTAGTTTATCGCTGGAAGCATTATTTGCGTCGGTCATTATCGGGGCGGTTAACGCAAATTTTTTGTAAAGAATACTTCCCTTATGCCCTTTTTGGTAAAATTCTATTTGTGAAGGCGAGGTTTGAATAACATCATATTGATTGGCGTTAAGTAAATATCGGAACTTAGCCGGATGAGTTTTATTTTTTAAAATAATGTTTTCCTTTAACCCGGTATCTTTAAGCTGATATTCCAAGTCCGTAGCTTTATAAGCGTCCGAATAACGAATTGTTTGCCCTTGGCGGGTTGCCGGGGTATTTGTGGAAACACCCAACGGGAGCATTTGCAGCATTGGGACATTGGCTGCTTTGTTTTTTGCACCAACCGATATGGGGTTGGCAGAAAGATCCGAAGGCATAAACAATTCCGCCAGCGGGCTGAAAAAATCCAAATGAGCGAATTGTTCCGGCGTGAGTTCCGGTAATTGCATTTGAGACAATTCTTCGTCGTTTTTTTCTAAGACTTTGTAATTGGCTTCCAGCCAAATACCGTCAAGAAAAAAAACTTGACTATCGGAAATTTCTTTCCAGCTTTTTTCCGGGGCCCAAATTTTTAACCGGATATGCAGTTCATCCAAACTAGCGAGTACCGTGTCCGGCAAACCGGAAAAAAAATAACCTTCACGTTTGGTGTTGTCCGTGGCCTCAGTCAGGGATGAGGACGCTAATGTTTGCCAAGCCGAATTCCCTAAAGCGTATTCCACTACCAGCTGGCCGTTGTTTATGGGTTGGGAAGCAAACGACAAAAATATTTTTGCCGAAGCAGGTTTTGAATCTGTTGTGAAATCAGATTTTTTTTCTTCAGCATAAAATTTATTATATTCTAAAAGCGGAGCGGCAAACTGAGCCTCCGGCCCCGGCAGCGGATCTTCGGGAGTCGGTGTCGTGGAAGCAGAGGATAATTTTTCCGGTAATTCATTTTTATTTTCCGAAGTTTCAAAAACATTCTCGGCGCTACTTGTGGCCAAGGAGGGGGTGGAGCTGGCCAAAGGCGCCAAGTTAATTTTTGGATTTTCCAAATTTTTTTGGTTGCTTTCTTCAGCATCCGAGGTGGGTGGCAGGTTTTCGGTTGTTGAACTCGCATTCGGCTCGGCAGGAGGTAATTCCGTCAGACTGACGGTATCCGCAAAGGCGGAAATTTGCGAACTTGTTGTCGTGGATGGCGTGGCAGATTTAGACACCGGTATCGAACTCGAGGCGGAAGAAAAGTAACCGTTTACAAGGATGGCTGAATTTTGTTCCGTAAATTGGCTGACAGGGTCAGTCGAATTTAAATCTGTTTTGAGAGCTTGATCTTGATTTATCCAATTTAAGGGAAACTGATTGTCAGCCGCGAGAAGAGTCTGTTTGGGCGTAAAGGATTTGGTAACGAAATTTTCAGCAGACGAATTTTGGTCGTAACCGGCAAGCGCCATTAAAGGCTGACCCTGGCCTAAAAGAATACAGGCAATCAAAAAAGCAACAAAAGTTTTTCTTGCTTTTTGTTGGGCCATTATTTTAGATGCAGCCGTGAATATTTTTGGCTGAATTTTTGTTTCCGTTTGACCAGTTGTCATATAGTAATTATGACATTAATAACAAAAAGTCCAAAAAACAAATATAGAGAGTTATTTAAAAATTTTTTAAGGTTATTTTCTTTTTTAAGAAGTCAGTTTTTGTGGAACATCCAAGCTAACTTTAATTATATTTGCTTAAATACTTTTAATTTTGTTGTACGGTATTTTATAGAAAGTTTACGTCCGCTTAATTTTGAACAAATTTTTAGCAGACGGAAATCATACAAAAATATCAGTAATTGTTTTACAAAATTAATATTTTAAACTAAGTTTTAATTAAATTTTGGGAATTATAGAGCACAAATTTTATAAAATATTATCCACAATTTTTATCTGAAAATTACAAAAATTTTTAATCAATTTTAATTTTTTCGTCGTAAGTAAATTTTTATGGCAAACAAAACGCATTGACTTGAGAGAAGATTAATAGTATAATTGCAATAGCAATTTGCCCCAAAGAGGGCAATTTTTTAACTCAATTTTATGA
>CAZFQP010000022.1:0-1394 GCA_964520505.1 uncultured Candidatus Saccharibacteria bacterium
CGATTTTTTTTAGGATATTTTTTGTTTCTTCGGCTGTGGCAGGCCGGGGAGTGGAGTAGTTGTCAATGATAATTGGGATTAACTCCACGGAATCGAGTTTGGCGGACTGGTGGGTCCCTTGCAGTTGATTTAGGGATTTGGGTTTTGAAATTTGGATTTTAATTGCAAGGCCTTCTCTTGTGTCTGGGCTCCACATTTGGTCAAAAATGAAATTTCCCAAAGAGTAGAAAATATATTTGGGGTTATTACATTTTACCATCCCCTCATCCGCCACCCTTTGGGTGGCACCTTCTCCCGTCAAGGGAGAAGGTAAAATTGTTGCGCTATTGGGGCAATAGCGCTCTATGGTTTGCACCCAGTGGGGGTGGGCGCCTATGACCATATCCGCCCCGGCGTCTATGGCTGTATGGGCAAAATCAATTTGGGATTGGTTTGGTTTGCGGACATATTCCACTCCGGCATGCATGGTAGCAATTATAAAGTCACAAGATAATTTTAAATTTTTAATTTTTAATTTTAAATTATCTATGTCTTCAATGCGGGCGACATAATTATTTACGGCTTTGCCGCCGTCATTAATAGATGAGTAAGAAGCGCCAACAAAACACACCTTTAAATTATTTGCCTCAACTGTTGCCGGCGCCCAAGCCTCGTCTAAATTACTTCCTGCCCCTGTTGTTTGAATGCTTAAATTGTTTAAAAATTGTTTGGTGTAAGTAAGGCCTTTATATCCCTGGTCCAGTGCGTGGTTATTGGCCAGATTTAAAACTTTAAATTTATAATCAGCCAGCGCCGCGGCGTAAGCCTTAGGTGCGCCGAATATCAGGCTGTGGCCTCCTATTACCGGGGAAGTGGAGGAAATGGGATTTTCAAAATTGCCAAAGTTAAAATCGGGTCCGCCAGCTGGCGGATTTAAAATGTCCGCCATTTGGCGGAAAGGGAGGGCTGCGTCATTTTGTTTTTTTATTTCCGCCGCCACGTTGCGGCTGAGCATAATGTCGCCAACCGCCAGAAAAGTTGCTTGATTTTTGGGATCCGTTTGCTTAGCCATATCCTTCGCTTGATCAAAATAAGTCTTCAGGGTCTTATTGGATGCGGCTAATTGGTAAGTTGTTTTGCTGGAACCAAAATATGGGTCCCGATTATGCTGAATAAGCCCAAGGGCAATGGCGAGAGCGAAGAGAAGGCCGATAATTATTTTTGTTAAGTTGGAACGAGACATATTAGGTAATTTCAAATTTTAAATTTTCAATTTCAAATGGAACCCAGTAATTTTAAATTTGATATTTAAAATTTAAAATTACTTTGTCCCGTTATCGGGACAAAATGTACTGTTGTCCGCCGATATTCCTAATTTTCCCTTTCATTTCCAAAAAAGTCAAGGCTGTGCCGGC
>CAZFQP010000022.1:1494-3059 GCA_964520505.1 uncultured Candidatus Saccharibacteria bacterium
TTTTGATCCAGCGCGTGGCTGGCGGTAATGAGCGTGCCGCTTTGCAAATCACATTCAACAACTAAAGTGGCAACCGACAGTCCGGAGATAATTCGGTTCCTGGCCACAAAGTTTTGTTTAAAGTTAGGTGTGCCAATAGGGTATTCGGAAAGCAATGCGCCGCCGCTGTCTAAAATTTGCTGGGCTAGCAGGGCGTGGTGTTTTGGATAAAGACTTTTTTCGTCCAAGCCGCCGCCAAGCACGGCAATAGTTCGGCGGTTTTTCTTTACGGCAATGTCGTGAGCGGCGGAGTCTACTCCAAAAGCCATTCCGGATACTATGGTTGCGCCCGCGTCCACCAGAGGTTCTACTAACTGCGGTGCCACCACGCGTCCATAGTTTGTAATTTTTCTGGTGCCGACCACAGCAATACAAAGTTCTTCCGGCTCATTCATTACACCTTTGTAGTAGAGGATGGGAGGATTTTTGGGAATCTCCAAAAGTAATTTTGGATAATTTGCGTCACGAAAATTTAAAATGTTTATTTTTTCTTGTTCCAGTTTCACTGCTTCGGCCTCAAGATTTACTTTGGCGCGAAAGTCCGTAAAAGTTTTAGCAAGAGCTGCGTCAATTCCGTTTGCCGTAAGTTCCGTTGCAGTCGCCTCAAAAGCCTGGCGGAAAGTTGAAAATCTTTTGGCTAATAAATTCAGCCTGGCCGGCCCAAATTGCGGCATTAGGTTTAATCCATGCAAATATATAGAGTCGGCTAATGGCATAGAAACAAGGCTTTTATTAGTTATTTTCTCGAAATTAAGCCTGATTATGGCAACCAGGGCTTGACAAAAGCACCGATTAGGAGTATAATATTATATCAGAGTACCAATTACATTTATTGCCCTGTTTGCAAGTCGCAAGAGCCGGTATCATCCCTCCTATTACTGGTTTGAGCATCAAGCAAAGGTTTGTAGACGATTGTTTGCTACCTTTCACTTGCAGATGGGGTAATAAATATAAATAAAAAACCGCGTAAGGCGGTTTTTTTAATTTCAAATTTCAAATTTCAAATTTCCAAGGAATTTTTCAATTTCCAATTTAACTTGCGGAAAAATTTCCGTTTGTAACTCTTTTATTTCATCGTCAGAAAAATTTTGCAAAACAAACGCCTCGGTGGGGGGCATTTTTTTATCGCCCCGGTTTTCTACCCCAACTCTTATGCGGTGAAAATCTTTACTTCCCAGAAGGTCAATAATATTTTGTACACCATTGTGTCCGGCAGCGGAAGAGGAATCGGTGGTGCGGATCTCGCCAAAAGGTAAATCCACCTCGTCGTGAATAACCAACAAGTCTGTTTTGTAATCTATCTTATAGAAATCGCCAATGGCTTTTACCGCCTCGCCTGAGAGGTTCATAAAGGTTTGAGGCTTAACCAAAAAAACTTTTTGCGCGCCGAAATGCAATTCGCAAATTTGTGCATTAAAAGAGCTTTGGCAATTAATGGCTTGGGTGTTTTTTAAAAAATAATCTACTGCTAAAAACCCCGTATTATGACGGTTGCGTTCATATTTAGTTCCTGGATTTCCCAAACC
>CAZFQP010000022.1:3159-6386 GCA_964520505.1 uncultured Candidatus Saccharibacteria bacterium
TTCATATTATGATTTTACCTCTATCAGCTAAAAGCCACAAGCTAGGAGCTATGTGTTAGGCTTTGTCTTTACCCCTAAGCTTAAGAGAAATTGGCGTTCCCCAGAAGTCCAATTCTTTTATAATGGCGTTCTCAAGAAATTTGCGGAATTGCAGGGAAATGGCCGCAGGGTGGTTAACATAAAGTTCAAACAGCGGCGGATTGGTTTCCAATTGTTTAAGGGCAAAGACTTTGGGAGGCTTTTGGTCGCGCAATAGTTTAGGCGGGTTAGTCTTTAGTTTTTTGGCTAAGAATTCTTTGAGCGTGGCTTCGTCAATAGTTTTGTGCCGTGAATTAAAAATCGGTTCAATAGCCGCGAGTGCTTCTTCCAGTCCTTCTCCGGTTTTGGCTGAGACAAAAAATGCCGGTGACATCCACAAAAAAGGGAAGTGGTGGGAAATATAGTCACGCAATGTTTTGTATTCGTCATCAGTCTTACCGCGGCCGTCCCATTGGCCGCCTTTTTTCCCGCGGTTGTCTTGCGTGTAAGCGTCCATTTTGTTTACTAAAATAATGCAGCCTTTATCCATAGCAAAAATTTCACTGGCCACGCGCTGGTCTTGTTTGGTAATTTCTTCATTGGCATCTATAACAAAAAAGCAAACATCGCTGCGGCGAATGGCTTTAAAAGTTTGAAAGCCGCTAAAAATGTCGGGTTTGGTTTGGCGGTGTTCTTTTTTCTTCAAACCCGCGGTGTCAATAAAAGTAAAATCCCGTCCGTTAATTTTTATGTCGCTGTCTATGGCGGTGCGGGTGGTGCCGGGAATAGGGGAGACGACCACCCGATCTTCTTTTAGGATGGCATTAAAAATACTGCTTTTGCCCACGTTGGGTTTACCGACTATAGATACGGCGATATTGTGGTTTTCCGGAGCTTCCTCGTCATGCTTATTTTTTTTAGCCGATGGGGTTCCCGCTTTCTCTGCCACAAAATCCAGCATGTCGCCCATACCTAAACCGCTAATGGCGGACACGGCAAACACCGGTTTAATTCCAAGTCTGGAGAATTCGCCAATTTTTTCGTCATGTTTTCTGGCTGAGTCCAGTTTGTTAACGACCAGAAGCATGGGTTTCTTGTTATCGCGGAATTTTTTTAGCACTTGGCGGTTAACCGCGCCTACCGGCTCTTTGCCGTCGGCTACAAACATAATTACGTCGGCTTGCTCTACGGCTACGTCAATCTGTTTAAGCAGGCTTAGTTCCAGTTGCGGATTTTCGTCTTCTGCCAGTCCGGCCGTATCAACCAAAGTAAACTCCACGCCGTTCCAGGCGGTGTCGACATACTGGCGATCGCGGGTAGTACCGGCCAGGTCGGAAGTTATGGCCGACTGATGCCCGGAGATTTTGTTCATTAAAGTGGATTTACCGGCATTGGGTTGTCCGACAATGGCGACGAGAGGCAGGGAATGATTTTTACTCATGGTAGTTGGGTTTATTGTTTAGAATTAGTATTCTTTGGGCGACTTCACATAGCGTCTGTAATTTCAAATTATAAATTTCCAATTTCAAATTGAATTCAGCCTTAAATTTTAAAATTAATGTTTAATTTGAAATTTTTCATTTGAAATTTGAAATTCAATTATCTTTTCCCAATATAACTATTATATCCACCTTATCTTTATTAATATTTACCCCAGGTGGCGGGAGATTGACTTCGGTAGCATGGAGCGTGTTTTTAATAAATTCGGCGGTGGCAGGTTTGGGGTTAACCTGATAGAAAATATTGCGGCTCAAAATTTCTCCTTTATAACCTAGTTCCCAAACGGTTAATCCTGCCTCTTTAAGTTTTTTGTCAGCTTCTTGGTAGCCGGCACGGTCTTCGGCCGATGTGCTAAGCCATATAACACTTTTTTCCTCGTACATTTTACCAAGGGAGAATATATTTTTAAAAAAGTTTTTTATGTCGTCTTGGCTTTTACCGTCACACACGACCAATACATAAGCGCCGGTATCTTCCATAATTTTTGGGCAGACCAAGGAAGTGGTTGGGTCCAGACTGACGGAAACAAAATTTTGAATATCGTTTTCTTTAATTAAATTGTAAATGCGGAAAATTTCTCCTGGGGTAATGTTGGTGTGGAAGTGATCGGCAAAAGTTCCCAGTAGGGAATTAATGGTTCCGGCGTTGGAAATTAAGTTCAGACTTAATACTTTTTGTTTGAACGCGGAAATAATTTTTTGTTGTCTGGCGCTGCGGGAAAAGTCTGACCCTTCGGGTCCGGCCGCGTGACGCGAACGGGCAAACTGTAGGGCCCGGGTGCCGTCCATATGTTCCTCACCTTGGGTAAATGTTAGCGGTGGTAAAAAACCAACGCCGTTATCAGGGAAGCTAAAGTCGGTAAAAGTCCTGTCAATTTTTACATCTACTCCGCCGATTTGGTTAATGGCTTTTTCAAAACCAGCAAAGTCAATTACGGCGAAGTAGGGAATTTTTTGGCCGGATAAATTTTCTACTACTTGTCTGGCCCAATCGCCAGCTTCGTTCCAATCTTTTTTTCTGTTATATCCTTCGGCAAAAGCCGCGTTAATTTTTCGCAAGCCCATGTTATTGGGCAGGCTGACTTGATAATCACGGGGGATAGCGACTAAAGACACTTGGCCGACATCGGGACGGATTTGCGCCAGAATAATAGTGTCAGACAAATAAGGTCCGTCATGCCCTTCACCGCCGATGCCGAGCAGTAAGATGTTAATTTGCCCCAGGTCTTCGCCGACGAGTTTGATTCCGCCGACTCCAAAAACCTCTCGAATTTTTTCAAAAAAACTGGTTTTTTTACCAACAAAAATTTTCTCGGATAGGTTGGCTGCTCGCAAGGCCACAACGGCCGAGAGAATAATAATTATGGAGACAATTAATCCCAAAACCAATTTGAGTTTGGTTTTATTTCCACTTTGTGGTTTGGCGGCTAGCAAGCTGATTTTTTGGATTTTTGGAGGTTCGTTTGATATGCTAACGCGCGGAGTTTTTGGAATTGCCGCTTGGTTTATCGAGTCAAAATTTTTCATAAGGTAAATTTGTCTGAATTTAAGCTAGATCTACTGTAAATTACAGGGACATTAGTGTTATTATAGCCAAAAAATGAGAATTAGGTAAGGGCTTTTAGCCGCCGCTCCGCTTAAGGTTTTTTAGGGCTTGCATTGGTGGTAAAAACAATGTTATATTTTACGCAGAATTTGAAAAATATTATT
>CAZFQP010000022.1:6486-8681 GCA_964520505.1 uncultured Candidatus Saccharibacteria bacterium
GCGTTGCATTTTCACCCGTTAAATTTATTGGACGCGTAGCTCAGTTGGTTAGAGCGCGCCGTTCACATCGGCGAGGCCACAGGTTCAAATCCTGTCGCGTCCACCAGAGTTCAATAAAAAATTAATGGAGCAAACTTTTTTACTTGCGCGAACTGAGCCACTACTTTATAATCATCATACTAAAAGTATATTCTAAATTTTTAAAAATTTTATGACTGAAGAAAACAAAAATGAAAATCAGCCAACTCAAGAAACATCCACGATGGGTTCTATTTGGCAGTTTGTTTGGGATTTGGTAAAAATATTAATTATTGCCTTGGTCATTATTGTGCCATTTCGCATGTTTGTTGCCGAGCCGTTTGTGGTGTCCGGTTCTTCCATGCAGCCTAATTTTCACAATCATGATTATTTGATTATTGACCGTCTGTCTTATATAAAAGGTTCTCCGGCTCGCGGCGATGTGATTGTTTTAAAATTTCCTAAAGATACCTCCCAGTTTTTTATTAAAAGAGTAATTGGCTTGCCGGGTGAAACTGTGAAAATTCAACAGGGCAAGGTTTACATTATGAATAGCGAGCATGAGCAGCCTTGGGCTTTGGCTGAATCTTACATTCCTAAGGGAGTGGAAACCATTGCGGCACCGCAAGAAGTTCGTTTAGGAAGCTCGGAATATTTTGTACTTGGCGACAATCGTACCGCTAGTTCCGATTCCCGGGTTTGGGGGATTTTGCCGGAAAATGATATTGTCGGAAAAGTTTGGGCAAGAGTTTATCCGCCTTCGGCTGCCGGTTTTTTCCAAACGCCAAGCTATTAAATTAATGCAAAATTTAAAAATCAAAAATTAAAATAATAGATTCCGCCATAGGCGGAAACCTAAATTTTCTATTTTGAAATTTACACTTTAAACTTTTTTTATGGGTCGACCAAAAAAAAATCAAACTGCATCATCTTATCAGCCCAAAAAAATTCAAGGACTGGAAGGTTTTAATGACATTGTGGCCGAAACCGATCTGCTTTGGGGCCTGGCTTTGCGCAGGCTTGGCAAGTTGTCCAGAGTATACGGTTTTGAAAGAGTGGAAATTCCTTTGCTCGAAGATTTAAGATTGTATGAGCATTATTATAAGACCGCGCCACAGGAATTTAATCGAGCCGTGCAGGTACAACTTCCCGGAAAAACCGCGGTGTTGCGTTCTGAATTTTTGCCTTCGGTATTGCGCGCTTACTATCAACATAAAATTTATGATAAATCACCATTAAGCAAGTGGGCGTATAGCGGCTATGTTATTAAACAAGACCAAAATCAACAAATCAAGTCCGAATATATGTTTGGTTTTGAAGTCTTCGGTGCGTTTAATCATTTAACTGAAGCCCAAGTTATTGGGGGAGTCTGGGAATTTTTGCAAAGCATTGGTTTAACCGAGTGCGTGTTGGAGATTAACCATATTGGCAATGAGGAGTGTCAGGTTGCATACAGTCAAACCCTGCAGGATTTTTTGTCCGGAAAAAAGTATCAGATGTGTGATGGTTGTAACGAACATCTTTCGGGTAGAGTACTTAACGTTTTTCGTTGCGATAACTTAGACTGCCAGGCTATTTTGTCGGAAGCACCGGCGGTGTTGGATTTTTTGGATCAGGACAGCCGGAAACATTTTACTAATATTTTGGAAGCTTTAGATGAGTTGGGTGTGCCGTATCAGTTAAACCCGCTTTATGCCGGACCGGATGGACATGGTCGCACTAATATGGTCATAAAAACCAAGCTTAAAGGTGAGACGGTGGTCATTGGCGAAGGTGGCTACCATGAAAACTTAATGCAAAGCTTGTGCGGTAAAAATTATTGCTGTTTTGGTTTTTTGGGTAACTTGTCCACGGTCAGGGAGTTGCTGGAAGCTAATAAAATTAGTGTGACTAAAGAACAAAAGTGCGAGGTCTATTTGGTGCCTCTCGGCGAACTGGCTGCCAAAAAGAGTTTGAAGTTATTCCGTGACCTGACGGGAGAAAAAATTTCGGTTTATGATCACTTTGGTAATGCCGGGGTAAAAAATCAACTTAAGGCAGCTGAGACCGGCCATGCTCCTATTGCTTTGATTATGGGGCAAAAAGAAGCCATGGATGAAATGGTAATTTTGCGGGATGTAAAGAGCGGGATGCAAGAAATCATTTCTTATGATAAAATAGTACAGGAAGTGAAAAAA
>CAZFQP010000022.1:8781-11562 GCA_964520505.1 uncultured Candidatus Saccharibacteria bacterium
ATAAATTTTATGGACGATTGCGTATTTTGTAATATCATCAACAAGACTATAGATGCCGAGATCCTCTTTGAAAATGAGCGTTTGGTTGTAATCAAAGACATTTTACCCAAAGCGCCGGTGCATTTGTTGGTTATTCCTAAAAAACATATTTTAAGCATTACCCACGTGGAAGCCGAAGACGAACCAATGGTTGGGGAAATGATCTTCACCGCTAAGGAAATGGCTATAAAGTTCGGTGTGGGTGAAACCGGCTATAAGCTGGTGTTCAATGTTGGTCGGGACGGCGGACAGGTGATTCCTCATTTGCACTTGCACCTGATGGGCGGCAAACAGATGGGGGAGTAGGGGAATTTAAGATATAGGATATAAGAATTATGAATTACGATTTAGGAATTTGGGCCACAAAGCCTCAATTCACAATTCTTGATTCATAATTCTTTTTTTATTACGTTTGCTAAATTTGGAGGAGTTTGTTATAATTAGCACATCTAATTTTGAAAGGAGAGTGAGTGTTTTGGTAGAAGTAAAGAAAAAAGACAACGAATCATTTGACAGTTTATTGCGCCGTTTTAACCGCAAAATTCAACAGAGCGGCGTGCTTATTCGTGCTCGTAGAATTCGTTTTTTTGAAGCCCCGAAGTCCCGCAATTTGCAGAAAGTAGCAGCTCGTCGTCGCAGTCAGATAAAGGCGGAAAAGGAAGAATTGAAAAAAATGGGCAAACCGTTAGCCCCGAAACGTTACGGGAGAAGATAATTAGTAAATTCCAAATTACAAATCTCAAATTTCAAATTGCTGCAGTGCTCTTAATAAAGGACATTGATAGTATTTGAAATTTGTAATTTGATATTTGATATTTTCTTTCATGATTTCATTATCTCAAATTGAAACAGATTTAACCGCGGCAATGAAGGCTAAAGAGCAACTTGTCGTAGATGTTTTGCGCGGTTTAAAGACCCGTATACAGAATGAAAAAGTTGCCAAAATCAAAACTGAACTGGAAGAAGCGGAAATTTTGGCATTGATAAAAAGCGAAGTAAAGCGCCGTAAGGACAGCGCGGAAAGTTTTATTAAAGGAGCGCGGCAGGAATTGGCCGACAAAGAGATGTCCGAAATTAAAATCTTGGAAAAATATTTGCCCGCGGCTATGCCGGAAAGCGAACTTGCCGCGATTATTGAAAAAGCGATTGCAGAAAATAATTTTACCGCCGCGGACTTCGGCAAAGCTATGGGTAGATTGAAGTCTCAGTTAGGAAATGATGCAGATGGATCAATGCTGGCTAAGCTACTGAAAGAAAAACTAAAATAATTGCATGCGAAAATTGGCATGCGAAATTACGAAAATAGATACGAAAAATTTCGTTAACATTTCGTAAATTCGTATAATATCCGTAGTTTCGCATTATATTTATGGCTAAAGAACAATACATTGTCGGAGTAGATGTCGGAACCGCTTGCGTGCGCGTGGTTCAAGCTAAGTTTGACCAAACTACTGGCCAAGCCAATATTATTGGCGCCAGTGAAGTGCCGGCTTTAGGTTTGCGCCGTGGCGTAATTGTAGATATAGAAGAAGCAGTGTCGGCAATTTCCAGCGCTTTGGAAAAAGTCGAGCGAATGACCGGCGTGCCTGTAGTCTCTGCTAATGTCTCGGTTGGCGGCAGTCACATTTCTTCTCTGTCGTCTCACGGGGTAATTGCCGTATCCCGCGCGGACGGAGAAATTACCGAGAATGACATTATTCGTTGCATCGACGCCAGCCAGGCCATATCTATTCCTCAAAATAAGGAAGTTTTACACGTCTTTCCCAAAACTTTTACGCTCGACGGACAAACCGGAATTAAAGATCCGGCCGGTATGACGGGTATTCGTTTGGAAGTTGATACGATTATTGTCCAGGCCGGGTTGCCTTTTGTCAAAAATTTAAATCGCGCTATTTTGCAAGCCGGGCTGGAAGTGGAAAATTTGGTTTTGGCTCCCTGTGCCGCGGCTGAATCTGTTTTGTCCAAAAGACAAAAAGATTTAGGTGTGTGTTTGGTAGATTTAGGCGCGGGTACAACCAGCGTGGCTGTTTATGAAGAAGGGGATTTGCTGCATACGGCTGTTTTGCCGATAGGCGCGATGCATATTACTAACGACATTGCCATTGGACTTAGGTGTGGTATTGAAACCGCAGAAAAAGTAAAATTACTTGCCGGACATTGTGATCCTAAGGCTGTAAGCAAAGAAGAAGAAATTGATCTGTCCAAATTAGATAAAGCGGAAGACCAAGCTGTCTCCCGCGCTTATGTGGTAGAAATTATTGAAGCGCGTCTGGAAGAAATTTTTCGAATGGTTAACGCGGAATTAAAAAAAATTCAGCGTGACGGTAAATTGCCTTCGGGAATTGTGCTTACCGGCGGCGGTGCCAAATTGCCCGGTATGGTGGAGTTTTCCAAAAAACATTTACGCTTGCCGAGTATTTTAGGCGTCCCGGAAAATGTTAGTACGGTAATTGACCGCGTGGATGACCCGAGCTTTGCCACAGTGGTTGGTTTGGCTTTGTGGGGCGGTAAATTTGCCGGCGGCGGAAGTAAGGAGTTAGGCGGTAGGCTCCAGAATGTATTAAGCAGTCAGAGCGTGGACAAAGTGCGTAAATGGATAAAATCATTTTTACCATAAACAGAACTTAAATATTATAGAATTATTTAAAAACCCTTGAAGTTGAGGGTTTTTTTGTATGCAAGGCTCTTGCAAAAACCGGCGTTTTTTGTTATAATAGATAATCGAATTTCCCAAGGAGGGGA
>CAZFQP010000023.1:0-5093 GCA_964520505.1 uncultured Candidatus Saccharibacteria bacterium
CCGGATAAAATTACTATTTGGAAAGGAACTATAGAAAAGTTTGCCGGGTCTGAATCGGCTATCCCAAACTTGGTGAGAAGAGTGGTCTGGCACGAAATCGGGCATCATTTTGGCTTTGACGAAGCCGGAATCAGGCGCCTGGAAGAAAAATGGGCTAAGGAAAATAAAATCTAAGGAACCTTTGACAAAACCCGTATAAAAACTTATAATAATGGGTCAATTGAATTAAAATATGGTATAATAATATAGTAAAATATAATTTATTTATGGATGTAAAAAATCAATCAGAAGTAAATCCTATAGAACAAAAGCACGGAGCACAGGTTTCACCGGAGCTGAATAAAACAAATCAAAAAGCTGATTTGAAGAATATATTGGCAAGCAATAAAGACCTTGATCCAACCGTTGCTGATGCCATAAGAAAACAGATCGCTTTAATGGAAAGCGGTGAGGTTTCTCCTGTGCCTCGCGAACTCGGCAGTCATGGCGTTTCCGAAAATGGGGCTGATTTGGGGACGGTCAAATCTCGAAAAGTACTAGTTGACCTCCTTAATGGAGCTGAGGGTGGTGATGTAATTAGTACTAGCCTTAAAGCTGATCAGGCCGGTGCGGGTTATGATGTTATGAACGATTTGATAGAAAAAGCCAAGCGGGAAGCGAAAAATAACCAAAATTAATTTATAAGTGTCTAAAAACAAAAATAAATGCAGTTTGAATTAAGCGGAATTAATATTGCGGTAATAGTTTTGCTCGGGTTGATAGCCGTTTTTGCGGCTGTCTTTTTTTATTATTATAAGCGGCATATTTATCATTCCAAGCATGTCGCACCGCGCGTAGAAAATTGGGTATTTTTGGAAATTTTAATGCCAAAAGACGGCAGTCCGGAAAAGGAAGACCAGCGGCCAAAAAGCGAAGAAGAGAAAAAACATTTAATCGCCGTGGCCGAACAGCTTTTTACCACGCTGTCGGAAAGCGGGCAGGAAAAAGGCTGGCTGCAGGGTAAGGATTATTACAGTTTTGAAATTGCGTGCACAGACAAAAAAATTAGTTTTTATATTAATTGTCCCAAGCATCTCCAGCAGCTGGTGGAAAAGCAAGTTCAGGCCCAATATCCGCACGCGTTTATAGAAGTGGTGCCGGGATATAATCCGTTCCAAAAAGACGGACATGTGGAAGTGGCAGAGTTGGAGTTGTTAAAAAAACAGGTCTATCCGTTCCGCACCTATAAAACCACGGAGACTGATCCGTTAAATTCACTGACCAACGCGATGAGTAAGCTGGGGGAAAATGAAGGCGCGGTTATACAATATGTTATTCGTCCGGCCGGTACGGCCTGGCAGTTTCGGCCGCGAAAAATGGCTTTGGAAATTCAACAGGGAAAGAATCCCGAGTTGGTCGAGAAGGGGCATATTTATCGTTTGTTAATGGGGCTAATGCGCGGAGTGGGCAAGGGTTTGGCCGGCGTAGGAAAAAATCAAAATCAAGGCTCGCACACCCATAAAGATCTTTCCGGCTATTCTTCGCCAATTCAGCTAACTCCCATGCAGCAGGAAATTGTAAAAAAGTTGGAGGAAAAAGCCAGCCGACCGGGCTACAAAGCCAACATCCGTTTAATTACTTCGTCATCTGTTCCCGGTAACGCCGGGGTGCATATGCGTAATTTGCTGTCGTCGTTTTTGCAATACAATATGCCACCGTTTAACGGTTTAAAAATTTACAAGCGCGACAAAAATGAAATTTTAAAAGATTTTATTTTCCGCGTTTTTAGGGAGCGAGGTAATAGTATATTAAATACCGAAGAACTTTCCAGTTTGTGGCACTTGCCAACTCCGTATATTGAAACGCCAAACATTAAATGGCTGGTTTCCAAAAAAGCGCCGCCGCCGGTTAACTTGCCGTCGGAAGGGTTGTTGCTTGGCCGCAATATTTATCGCGGTCAGGAAACTAAAGTATTTATTGAGCGCGACGATCGCCGCCGCCATATGTATATACTTGGCCGAACCGGCAGCGGTAAAACAGAAATAATGAAGTATATGTCCGTGCAGGATATAAAAAACGGCGAGGGTTTGTGCATAATTGACCCGCACGGAGACTTTATAGAAGACATCTTGCCGCACATTCCCAAAGAGCGCGCCGAGGACGTGATTTTGTTTGAGCCGTTCGATATGGACCGCCCAATGGGTTTGAATATGTTGCAGGTGGACAGCGAAGAACAAAAAGATTTTGCCGTGCAGGAAATGATCTCCATCTTTTATAAATTGGTGACAGATCCGGCTATGCTCGGCCCGATGTTTGAACACAATATGCGCAACGCTATGCTCACGCTAATGGCGGACGAGGAACACCCGGGTACCATTACCGACATTCCAAGAATTTTTACCGATACCGAATTCCAAAAATATAAAGTATCCAAAGTCAAAGACCCGGTTGTGCGTTTGTTTTGGGAAAAGGAAATGGCTAAAACATCAGACTTCCACAAGTCGGAAATGCTGGGCTATTTAATTTCCAAAGTCGGCCGGTTTGTGGAAAATTCCATGATGCGGAATATTGTCGGTCAGTCTAAGTCGGCTTTTAATTTCCGTGAAGTTATGGACGGCAGGAAAATTTTGCTGATTAATTTGGCCAAGGGCAAGGTAGGGGAAATTAACGCCAAACTTTTGGGTTTGATTATTGTTTCCAAATTACAAATGGCTGCGTTGTCACGAGCAGACGTCCGTGAAGACAAGCGACCGGATTTTTATTTGTATGTAGATGAATTCCAAAACTTTATTACCGACGCGTTTTCTTCCATTCTTTCCGAAGCAAGAAAGTATCGGCTGAATTTAATTGTTGCCCACCAATATTTAGGACAGTTGGAGCAGCAGGCCGGCGCGCAAGGCGCTGGCAGCAAAGATCTGCGCGACGCCGTGTTCGGCAACGCGGGCAGTATGGTTTGTTTTAGAATCGGCGCCGAAGACAGCGAGGTTATGGCTAAAGAATTTAAGCCCACCTTTAATGAGTTTGATTTGGTCAATGTGGACAGGTATAACGCGTATATGAAGTTAATGATTCACGGCACGGCCAGCAAGCCTTTTAACGTTGCCACTTATCCGCTTTTACGAAACGGGAATGAAGAGCAGGCTAAAGCCATTAGGCAATTAAGCCGCTTAAAATTTGGCCGCCCTAGAGCCGAAGTGGAAGAAGAAATTTTAGAATCAAGCGAGGTAGCGGAAAGAATGTCCGAAGCACTGCCAAGTATAGAAAGAAGTTTGTAAAATTGTATGATGGTTGTATGAGTGAGCCTTCTGAAGTTGTTGTATAATTGCGGAAGATTCCCATCAACAAACTGCACTCTCACCTCGTTCCTCTCCCGCTCGTCTGACTCGGGGCGAGGAGGGCAGCAGGGGAAAAATTGCCAAAATATCAGGGTTGTAATAATATATAAATATGGAAGAAAACTATATTAGCATCTTTACCAATTATTTGGCCGATATGCTAGAACAACGAAAAATTGAATTGCCGGTTGTTATATTGTTAGTGAAAGAATTTGAAGCCGCTTGCGACGGTATTACTACTAGGGAAAAATTATTTGAGTTTTTAGACAAATATTTGCAAGGTTTGCCCGCGCTTGGCGGTTTAAAGCTTAGACTGCAAGATAAAACTTATAAATTTAATTTAAAATAATTATGTCAGGACATCATGAATCTGGGTCTAGCGAGCATGGACACGGAGGCGGCCATGGTGGCGGCGGAGGAGAATCATCGCCGGTTGAAAAATTGCCATTGGTGGGCAGAGCTGTCACCATGCTTAAGACAATAGTAAGCAAAGATGGTTTAAAAGATTTTTTGACCAAAGTGGCAGAGTGGCCTATTGGCGTTGCCATGGGTAGTTACGGTTTTATTCCCGAACTATTTGGGGCAAAAGGTGGTGGCGGAGGCGGCCATGGTGGAGGACATGGACATCATTAAATTTTATGGAAACTTCAGCGGCAAACCAAATTTTTAATAATCTTATCGCGCTGTTTTTAGCCGAAGCCGTGCGTTCGCGCCGGACGTCTTTGTCGCGCGCCGCGGAAATTTCCAAACGTGTACTGGCACGCTTGCCGCAAATGAAATCGGAAAGCCAGGTACTTTCGGAATTAACAACCATTGAAAAAGATTTTGGCGAAGTATCCGCCTTAAAACAAGCCTTGCATTTCGGTTACCAAGCCTCGGACATTAAAGTGTACGAAGCGGAAATTCGCGACTATGCGTCCAAAATTTTTGCTTCCGATATGAAGCGCTCCGCCAATTTTTTACAGGACGCCTCCAGACCGGATACCAACATTCAACAGCTGTGTTTAAAATATCCTGATTTTTGCGAGTATTTAAATCATTCTTCTGAGAAATCGGGCTTGTTGGAGTTTATGAAACCAAACTTTTTTGGTCATCAGGCCTAGGTTTGCTTTTTCGGCGGTCTTTATGCTATAATAACAGTGCTGATTTTTCGATTGAAACCAAAATCAAAAGCAGTTAAAAATCAAAATAAAAGAGTTCTTAAGGGTAATTAAAATAAAAAATTATGGACAAGATTTCGAATTTGGCGCTACTCGCGCAAATGATAGATTCGGCGGAGAAAAATATTCAGTCCGCCAAACAATTACTTCGGGAAGCAATGGGCGGCCCGGCCACTAAAGCCAACCTGGCGGCGCTGTCTGAAAAGGCACAAATTTTAACTGTGTCCGAAGGGGGTAAGGTTATAGAAGGAGTATTTGACGGGCAAAATATGATTGGGCCGGACAAAAAACAATATCCGGTGCCGGCCAACTACGCTTCCAAGTCTAAACTCGTAGAAGGCGATGTTTTAAAGTTGACTATTGCGGACGATGGCTCATTTATTTACAAACAGATTGGACCGATTGAACGCAAAAAGATGCTCGGAATGTTGTTAGTGGATGAAAAGGGTGACTTTAAAGTTATTGCCGAAGGCAAGACGTTTAAAGTTTTATTGGCCTCTTTAACTTATTTTAAAGCTGAAGCCGGAGACGAAGTGACTATTGTTGTGCCGGAAGGTCAGGCTGCGGAATGGGCGGCTGTAGAAAATGTAATAAAAAAGGGTAGTGGCAGTTCACATGC
>CAZFQP010000023.1:5193-11210 GCA_964520505.1 uncultured Candidatus Saccharibacteria bacterium
GTACCCGATTATTTTGCAATTGTTGCGGTTTGGAGCGATTGGTGTTTTTAATACCGCGATGGATGTATTAGTCTTAAATTATATGTCCGCGCAGTTTGGCGTGACAAAAGGCAGCGGCTTGGGTTGGGTGAATTTGCCGGGATTCGTGCTTGCAGTAGTGCAGAGTTATTTTTGGAATAAATATTGGGCCTTTAGCAAGGATTCGGTCAACTTACTAAAGAATTTTTTGCGTTTGGCCTCGGTAGGAGTTGTTGGTGTCATTGTTTATGGCTTGGTTGCTTTGGGTGGGCATAATTTTGCTTTGCCTATTTATTTCCTTGGCATCTTTGGCGTATTTATTTTAGCGCAAGTGCTATTGTGGTATGCCTTTGGCTTTTTTAAACAGCAATCTGCGGAGCAGCCAGGAAAAGATTATATTGCTTTTTTTGTCGTCAGCGCGGCCGGATTTTTAATCAATTCTTTGGTTCTCTACGCCACTACTACTCATTTTGTGCTTTCGACTAATTCCGGAGATAATTTGAATATTGGCAAAATTATTGCCACCGCAGCTTCGCTCGTTTGGAACTTTATTGGATATAAAATTTTTGTGTTCAAAAAGTAGGTAAATTAGACCGATTAAAGCCCCGCGCCAGGCGGGCTTTTTTTGTTGTCCCGTTGTGCTATAATAACTGAGCTAAATTAAATTTATGGCAGTATTTTACAGGAAGTACCGGCCGCAGACTTTTGCGGAGGTATTAAATCAAAAACCCATTATTCAAACGCTGAAAAACCAGATTTCCAGCGGGACTTTTGCGCACGCCTATTTATTTACCGGCAGTCGCGGAGTAGGGAAGACCAGCGTGGCCAGAATTTTAGCCAAGGCGGTAAACTGCTTATCGGAAAGTCGGAAGTCGGAAGTCGGAAACGGGGATGCTTGCGGAATTTGTGATATTTGCAAAGCAATTGAAGCGGGGAATTTTATAGATTTAGCCGAAGTGGACGCGGCCTCCAACACGGGTGTAGACAACATTCGCGAATTAATCGAACACGTTAAATTTAGCCCTAGCACCGGTAAATACAAAGTCTTTATTATAGACGAAGTTCATATGTTGTCTAAGGGTGCTTTTAACGCTCTACTTAAGACTTTGGAAGAACCGCCCAAGCATGCTCTGTTTATTTTAGCCACTACGGAAATTAATAAAGTTCCGGCCACAATAATTTCCCGCACGCAGCGGTTTGATTTTAAAGCCTTGTCCGCGGTTGATTTGTTAAGCCATTTGGAAAAAATTTCTAAAGAAGAAAATTTGGGTTTAAGTACCGATATTTTGGAAACTGTAGCAGAAAACGCCGAAGGCAGCGTGCGCGATGCGCTTTCCCTGCTTGGTAAAGTTGCCACGCTTGGAGCCAAAGCCACTTTGGAAGAATGCTTGCAGTTATTGGGCATAACCGATATTTCTTTGTGTGAAAATTTGTTGGAGAAAATTGCCGGAGGTAAATCTGCCGAGGTTCCGGATTTTTTTGACAGCTTGAGCGAAAGGGGATTGGACTACGCTATTTTTAACCGAGACTTTTTGGAATATCTGCGTAAAGTGTTAATTTACAAAACCACGGAAGGAAAAATTACTTTTGGGTTTGTTGGCACGCGGGCGGAAAAATTATCCGCTCTGGCGTCAGCTTTGCATATTAATGATATTGTTTTTATTATCCGACTATTTTTAAAAGCCTATAAAGATTTATCTGTTTCCCCGGCGCCACAAATCCCGATGCTTCTTGCGGCCATTGAAGGGTCTTTAAAGAGGGCTCCCGCGGGCAAAACACAACAACCTTCGGTGTCACCGGTTGCTTCAGAAAATAAAACAGCCCCTCCACCGCCGGAAGCAAAAAAAGATAATCCGGAGGGTGATTTAAACGTGGACAGGGTTGAGCAGTTGCCGCCTGTTGTTGAATTAATCGAGCCGGATGCCGAGGTGACTTTGCAAGAGGTTCTGTTATTTTTTCCCAGGGTAATTGAAAAAATTAGAACAATAAACGGCCCGCTGGCCAGCATGCTCAGAGGCACGGAGATTTTAGAAGTTTATCGCGGCCGAATTGTGTTGGGAGTAAAATTTTTATTTAACAAGCAAAATTTAGAAAATTCTAAAAATGCCGCTCTACTAAACGCCACCATTATTGAAGTCTGTGGTAAGCGCGTTGGTTTTGAAGCGCGTTTGATTAAAGCAGAGAGCGTTGCGGCACCAAACACCGCGGAAGCGATAACTGAGGCATTGAAAGTTTTTGGAGGCGAGTTAATAGATTAAATTAATTCATATAAAGGAATCAACTTAAAGCCCCATCTTGGGCGGTTGATTGCAGGTTATGAAAACAAAATATATTTTCTCTGCATTATTGGTAACAATTGCAATTTTAAGCTTGGGTTTATACTGGCAATTTCATGTTGTCAAAGCTCCCGAGGTTGGAATAGTTCCTAATATCCCGGTGAGTACCTCCACGCAGTCGAATCAGGCAACTTCCACAGTCAATTCAACCGGGTCTTCGGTTATTAAGGACAAATATGAGTTGTTCGTGCAAAACTCTTTTGACAAAGAAAATAATTATTTACCACAAACTAAATATTTTGATGACGGAATTATTGGCTCGGGGAAATACGCGGGTTATCATCGATTAATTGGCTTTGTTAGTGCCAATGATCCTTCCAACGGAACGTCTTTTATTTTTGCCACTAAGGATTATAAAACTTTTATTTTAGACAAAGACAGTACGTCTAAATATTTTTTGCCTTTGTTAGGCCAGCCGGACAGTCCGTTTAATTCTGACAAGGTGGTTCTAGCTGATACTGTGCCAATGGATTTTCCAACAGTTATTGAGCAAGGGAATTACATCTTGGTCAGAGGATTAATTAATTTTGATGCTCAAATTGGAACCACTCCGGAACTTCCGAGTATACAGACCAACTTAAAGTTTTTTCCCGATATAGTTAATGTTAAAATGCCGACTTCCGGTGAAGGTTATGCGAAAGGTTATGAGGAATTCTATAAGACCGAGCAGCAATATCTGGCTGCCACCACAAAAGTTTTTGTTCAAGATCAGGCCGGGTTGGTATTTGAATATCAATTGGTAACTAAAGAATCCTACTTGAGAGAAAAAGCAAAAAATTCCGAGTATCCTAATTACCAGACTTATTATACGAACTCAGATTTAAATAATGACTCAGGATTGTATAATTCTTATGGCCAGCTATATCCTTGGGGTTGCGGTAATCTTGGGTCTTCTTATGTTCTAAAAAATATTTCCGAAAGTGATTTAACCGAACGGACTTCTACCCAGAGCGGTCAAGATGTCTATGTATTAAGCGACAAAAATCATCCCATTTATAAAGCGGCTTATTTTGCTAAAGTAACTGCTTTTAAAGATTATTTTGATGAAATGAATAAAAAGCCGGTGCCAGATTTTCAAAGTTATGTGGCAAAAAATCCGGTGTTGATTGTTAAAGATAATTGGGGTAGATGGCTTGGCTTGGGCGAGTTGGAATACCAAATTCCCGGCGGTTGCGGCAAACCCGTTATTTATCTTTACCCGGAAAAACCAACCGAGATTTTGGTAAAGTTTTTAGCGCCAATCAATTTTACCGTTAGTATCCCTAACTACGTCGGTCAGTGGCGCGTGTTAGCTAATCCTAATGGGCAACTTAAAGATTTGCAGGCTGAAAAAACCAATTGTTCCAATATCAATTTTAATTTTGTCGGTTCGGAATATGCAAAAGATTCCTGCGCAAGCGCAACTTACCCGTATCTTTATTGGTCAGGCCAAGTGGCTGGAAATTATTCTCAGCCCACAGAGGGGTGGGTTGTTGGTCGTGGAGAGTTGGAAAAATTTTTGAACGAAAAATTAAATATTTTGGGCTTGTCGACAAAAGAAAAAAACGATATGGTGAGTTATTGGCTGCCTCAAATGCTGAAAAAAGACGTTGCTTACTACCGTTTGGCTTTCCTGCAGACCGCGGAGGTTAATAAGCTGTTCCCAATGTTGGTTATGCCCAAGCCCGATACTACGTTCAGAATATTTTTAGATTGGCAACCTTTGGTAAGTGGGTTAGCAAACCAGTTAAGTCCTCAAGAGTTGACCCCGTTGGTTAGAAAAGGCTTTACTTTAGTAGAATGGGGCGGATTGAAGCAATAACCAAATTAAAGCTTAAAGTTTAATCAAACCTTTGCAAAACGGTCCCTCTCTCCAATTTATGGAGAGAGGGAAAAAAGTAAAAGTTTTAGAGCAAAATGGTTATCAGATATTGCGATTTTGGAATAATGAGGTGTATAATAATATTGAAGGAATTTTAGAGACTGTTAGAAACAAAATTAAAAATTAACCTCTCTGTCACCCTGTGGGTGGCATCTCTCATGAAATGGAGAGAAAAATAAGGGGCTTTGCTCTATGCTAGAAACAAAAGAACAAAAACAATATTTTGCCGGGAGTTTGGTGTTAATTGTTATTTTAACTGCCATCTCTTTTTGGCATAAGCCGAATCTAACTTTAAAACCGAATCCGCCGGCACCGGCAAAAACAGCTTTTGATTATAACGCATATTTGGCTGCTATAAAGACCGATCCGGTGGCTAGTCAAAAATTGTTTGAGCAAGTGGTGGACGAACAACAGGTTAGAGTCGCAATAGAAGAAGCTTTAAAGACTGACCAAAAAATTATCGTTCCGACAATTGAAGAAAGTAAAGTAAAAATTTCTTCTACCACCGGCAAACAAGCAGTCGCGGAATATTTAACCGCGGTTGGGCAATTAGTATCAAATTTTAGCGGGAAAACGTCGGAAGGGTTTAAGAGTTTATTTTATTCGACCCAGAGTTTGACCCAGATAGAGAATTTGATTGCGGAAAATGACTCACTGACCGCCAGTCTCTATTCGGCTAACGTTCCCAAAGAAACCGGTTCGTTTAACCGAAATCTTTTGGTTATGCTCGCGGCTAATAGAGATATTTTAACTTTGGCTAAAAGCTACAAAACTGATCCAACGGTTGACCCTTGGCCGAAGTTTTATAATAACTACACCGTTGTAAACGACAGCCTGGCAAACTTACAAAAAGAGTTGGATGTTTTGGATAAGAAATATCAAATTAGCCAATTGCCAATTTATCCTCACACCGCTGAGGCAAGGGAAAATATTTTTGGTATTAAAACCGCACAAGCAGCTTTAGGAGTTGGTGACACAACTATAATTATTGGTAACATCCCGGATGCTATAAGGCAGGCTTTGCGCGAAGCTCTTTCGGCAGCCTTTGCCAATTTTGCGACACAATTTTTAAACAAGTTAATTACTTCTATAGAAGACAATTACAAAATCGCTAACTTTTTGTATTACACCGATGCGTTAGTTAGTGGGCAATATACCAATGACTATTTAAAAAAGTATGTTAGTAATCCGCTTGACCGCACATTGGTGACTAATTTCATTCCGCAATTTAACTGCGGCGCGCCCAAAGATTTAAAAGAGGCGTTAAAGGCTAAGGCCGACGACTATTTGGGTTTTGATCCGCAAAATGTCGGACCGAGTGATCCGCAGTATTATTCGAAAATGGCAAGGATTGGCAACTTTTTGTCCTCACCGGACGGTTGGCGTTTATATTATCAAGATTTAGCCGCGCAAACCCAGAGTGAGGCGGAAAAAGCAGCCGATCGCGAACTACTTAGTTCCGGCTTAAAATCGCCTCGTGATGCGATGGGTACGCAAATTGCGGCTTCACTTTCGACTATTACCTCCTCGGTTCAGGCAATAATGAACGCGCAATTAAATTTGGGCGTTGTTAATGCCAGTGAAATTATTAGCAAGTTAGTCAGTCAGGTGACATATAATTTATTTAATAAGTTTTTATTCAGGGGCGCCGTGGTATATAAAGAGCAGTCGGTATGTTTGGCAGTGCCTGAATTAAAGCCGATAATTCCGGCTCAGGCCGCGGCTTACCAAGACGCACAAAGCGTAAATCAACAACAAATTCAAGACCAGGAATGCGCCAAATCTCCCCGCGGCTGCCAATA
>CAZFQP010000024.1:0-9873 GCA_964520505.1 uncultured Candidatus Saccharibacteria bacterium
TTAGTCATACCAGGTATATTTTAATAATTGATTAATACTTGACTAATCAATTATATATCAACCTTCAAAATATGTCAAGCGGACTGCTTGAGTTTTGTAATTTGGGCGTGATATTATAGAATACTTTATAAGGAGGTCTAATGCATTTTTCTACAAACCCGGAGCCTATTTTGGCTTTGTTCTTTATCGGCCTGCTGTTCGGCCTGATTTATCAGCTTTTTGAACGGAACTATACCCAATGGGTATACGCCTTGTTGTGGGCCGGCTATTTGGGCTCGATGTTCGCGGGCTTGGCCTTTGCTTGGGTTGGAAATTTGGAATGGTGGGCTTACCTCTTGTCGTCCCTGCTTTTCCCAATCCCTTATATGGTCGGGGTGGTCTGTGTACTTTCTGTGCTAGCGAAATGGCAGAAGTATACGGAGAACTGAGGACGCGGGTTCCGGCAAGGAGAATTAAAAGCGCCAAAAGCGCCTAAAATTCTCCTTGCCGGTTTAAATTAAATCACGACACCACCAACATCAAAAACTTGGCTTTAGTTTTTTTTATTTCATTTCAAATTAATATTACTAACATTACACATTAAAACCCATCAGAATTCACTGATAGGTTTTAATGGCTGTGTAGCTTGGTTTAGTATCAAGCTTTTAGAGGTATTGTAAGGAATTTTTCCAGAGGGCTTTTAGCGCACCCCAGTCAGCTTTTGTAAACAAAAATGTCCTTAGCCGCTGCGGACTAAGGACATTTGGGAAACGACCAGGTCGACGACCTGTTCGGGAGTTGTATTGCTGGTATCGACGCGAATGACATTGCTCTGGGTGGCAATTACGTCGTCGTACATCTGGCGAATGAGGTGTTGCCTGCCATCCATTCGCCTGTCTCCGGGAGACATGCCCCGGCCGGCCATGCGGACTGCTTGGATTTCCGCCGAAACAGTGAGATAGACCGTGAAGTCCGGCATGATAATCTTGCCGAAATCTTCCAGTCTTGCGGAGATACCCATTACTCGGTGGTAGACTACTGTCGTCATCCAGTAACGGTCCAGCACAACATGTCTGGTTGCAGCAAGTACCGACAACTCTGACGAAGCCGCTTTCACGACTTTGACAAAGTAGTGATAATGCTCTGAGTCGGTTGCTTCGGCGTTCACCCGATCTTGCTCTTTACGCATGGACTCGGGCGGGGTCTTGTACAAGACCCCCTGCAAGGTGGCGGTCAGTCTCGGACAGACTTCGCCCTTGCCGGCGCAGTCAATTCCTTCCACTGCTACTATCATGGTCGCCTCCTAGCCCTGCTTCAGTTTGATGTCTTCTAACGTGACCTGTTTCAGTTTGCCGGCGATTTGAACTTTGGCCGCGTGGCCTTGTTCTTTGCCGATAAACTGGCGGATGAGCGGAGCCAGATAGCTGATCACAGGGGGGTCTGCGCTGGTGTCGGAGTCTTCAAATCCTCCCACCAGATATGTTTTAGGTTCTCCTTCGACATCAAGCACCGCAATATGACCAATGCGGAGTTTGTCGATATCGACCGGAGCCTCGTCGACGACGGTCATATTGCCGATTTTCTCGTTGATCTCGGCAATCTGGGCATTTAGCATCTGTTCCTCGCGCATGAGCTGCTCGAAGGAGAAATTGTCGTGCCACTGGTTCCCTCCGATTTCTGCAGCTTCGCCTTTTTGCCCCTGCGTGGACTTCAGCTTGCTTATCAGTTCCTGTTTCTGGCGCGTGATGCGATCAGCACCAGCACGCGTAAAATACAACTTAGCCATTTAATCCTCCCATTTTTCGTTGCCTATGCTAAAACAACGGCCTTCTCGATTACTCGATTGACCGTTTATTTTACTATAAATTCTTATTAATGTCAAACTACTGTGAGGGTATATAAAATCAGGAACTACTTGTTAGGCTTGATTCTAATTCACGGATAACGGGCGCATTTAATATCTCTTTGCCCAAGGTCGATTCCTTTATAGAAGCAAGTGACTGCAAGGCCTGAGATTTGGTAATTTTTTTAAAATTAATAATTTGTTTGCCGTCAAATTCGGGTGCATCAGCAACCTGTTTTAAATATCGGTTATAATAATACCTTGGCGACAGGGCTATGCTGGTTGGAGATTCAGGAAATAATACATATGGCGAACCTGCTCCCTCACTAGACTCACAAGATATTTTTAGAATATCAGCAACATTTCCATAAACATAGTGTTCAAGCCCTTCCCGTTCTTTCCATTCAGAAATTAAAGACCTAAAATCTTCTCCTTCTTTTGAGCCGCTATGCATTTGTTTAAAATAATACTCCATCAAATCGTCGTAAAGTTTGTCGAATTGGTCGGAATTTCCCCTGTATACGATTCCCTGCGTGGATTCGTGGCGTTCGAAATTTTCAAGACCTGCCACGTGAGCCAAGCGTTCGTCGAGGGAAAAAGTAATTGATTTTAATCCCTCAGTCTCATTTAGCCAGTCCGAGCGGAGCATTGTTAGGCCAAACTCCCGTTGCTTAACGTTTCTTAAATAATCACGGAGCATTAAATAATGGCGTTGGCATTCCCTTTGCACTCCGGCCGGGGCGGACAAGGTAAATCCTTTTTCAGATTGCTTTATTTCGGTTTTTATACCATCGTAAAAATGAGGGTTTGAATCAGAAAAATCCTGCAAAAACCATTCGGCAAATTGCCGCCATAAATTATGGTAATATTCTACGGTTTTTTCACGACGAAAATCTCCTAGGGGAGCCGATACATCCCTGTAAGCCACAACGCCACCGGGCAACAAAACCCTGTTGAGTTCTTTAAACGTTTTTAAGACAGCTTCTCGGCCATACAAAAGATTTCTATTGCCTTGCTCCCTTGTGTAGCCGTTGGTACCATACGAGCTTACCTCGTGGATTACAGCCGAAGCGTTGATGGCGCTTACAGACTCATCCGCAAAAGGCAAATCTCCGGCATCGGCAGCGACAGCCTCCGTCCCAAGTTCTTTTTTCAAGGAAGCGGCAAGTCCGGGTAAAATATCCACGGCAATTAACTCTACGTTCTCGGCGTTTGCGCCGGCACTTTTAAGCCGCCTTAATGATTCACCGCCGCCGGTTCCCAATTCTACTATTTTTACCTTGCCGTTTTTGTTGACCGGGAGATTTTTGTCGCTTAAGGCCTGCTCTATTATTCCAACCTTTTCTGAAGTATTGTTTCTTATTTGGCCGAGGTAGTCCCCGGACTCTTTTACGGATTTAAGCATAGCATTATTCAAATTTATCAAAAGTAAACCACTTCATATTGCCGACTGGAATATGATAACGGTTTTCAATCACGAGTCTGGCATTTTCAAGTACTACATTCCGCCAATCTAAATTTAGTTTAGTCGCGACTTGTTTTAAAGATTCTTCTGTAGGCCCTTCCAGTTCTATATAAGTGGGGATTCTTGGCCACGTGTCAATATCGGCAACCACCTCGCCTAATTGAAACGAATGGCGTTTTTTTTGCTGGTGACGGTAAGCAACAAGACCGAGGCGTTCGAGAAATGTTTCTGCTTTGCTCATGTCGCCGATGATAAATTCAATTTCTTCCGCACCACCTACCGTTTCAGATAAATGGTGCTTGTATGTAAGAAAAACCCCGGTTTTATTTTTACGAAGACGCACAAATTTACCGGAGCTTTGCCATTTTAGGCCCTTGTCGTAAAAGATGGTTTCTTCTAATATGTCTTCACCATAATCAACGGCCTTCAAATCCCGCAAACGCTTAATTAAAGTATCCGGGTCTATTTCTAAAAACCTAACCTCTATTTCTTTATGTAACATATGTACCAATTGATTTACCCTTGTTTATACATCTAATTATATCAAATCTAGCAAATATACTAAAATAGTATAGTTTTTCAACTTGGTAGGACTCATTAACTGTTGAATTCCTGATTAACTGCATCCAGCATAACAATTAAATTCAGACAAAAAACTACGTAGGTAAAACGTAGTTTTTTGTCTATAAAGAAACCAATTTTTCCTCACTAAGTTGATTGGGTCAAAATCCTACCTGTGGAATAATTTACGCTTGCTGTACTGAGGCTTTGTGGCTGTGTGTCTCGATTCAGAACCAAGTCTTTAGGGATATTGTAAGGGGTTTTGAGGAATTTTTCCAGAGGGCTTTTAACGCGCCTAGGTCTGGCTAATTTTATTGACTATTTAGGGCTTCTTCCGATATAATCTAGCCAGCTACTTAAAAAGAGTTGGTAGAATGCCAACCGCCTAAAGAGGACAAGCTATCGTTCTCGGGTTCCATTAGTGGCTAGGAACAAGAGATGGAAAGCTGGAACTATACGACCTTAGTTTGGACAGAAGAGTATACCACCGACATAGAAATTTCTACTTGGTGGGACGAGCGCGCAAAGAAGAAGCCGCCACACTCGCTGTCCTGTATCAGAATCACTTGTCAACCCGACGGCACCGGCAGCGGAGAATTCATGCTAAACGGCAGATCAAGAACCGGCTTGTGCAAAAAAGACTGGGCTATTGTGACCGAACGGCTACATGCAGTGGAAGCCAAAGGGGTGGTATTCGAATCAAAAGCGGAAACTCTTGATTGGCCGCGTTCCGCAGTTTTTACCTTCCGGTTGCAGAATGGCGAAGCCTTCGCCGATAAAGCAATCCTCGTTGCCCGCACCTTAGCCCAGGCTCTCGGCCTGACCGGACAGAACCTAATCGACTACGTAGCACGGTTCCAGAGTGCGCAAGGAACCCTGGTTCGGTGTCAAGGAATGTGGATTGGGTTTGCCGATTACCTCAGGCATAAGCACCATCTTCCGTCGCTGCTTGGAACCGGCTGGAGCGATAGCCGTTAACTAAAACAATAGAGCCGACCTGCGATAACTTCAAAGGTCGGCTCTTCAATTATTTTCTTTATAAATTTACTCACCTCGGTCTACTCGATAAAAAAACTTAATGGCTGGCACTGTTTGACGAAGTTGGAACTTATCTAACAAATTTCAAGGTTGATAAAACAGTTTTTATAAGGTTACGTTGATCATTGGTATAATCACAAAAAATATCATTGCCTTGTATAGTTTTGCCACAATCATCACTTACCATTTGTATAGCTATAAGATATTCATACTGATTATGATTAATCTGTATCCATTGCATTTTTTGTCCTTTACCCAAAGAGAGCTTTCGTTTTCCGATTATTCCATCTGATAGCATATAATCAAAATACCCATTGCGTTTATAGTCATCATTGCTAAGTTGCTCATTATCAATTTTCGTTTTCGTGATAATAAATTCGATAAAAGGAATATTTTTATCTTTATCATTAACAAAACTGACGCCTTCATCTTTAGTAAGGTAAAAATTGTGGTTTTGGTTAACAAACCAATACCGCGGCATTTTTATCGATAGCCCGAGGGTGTTACTTTGAAGTTCTTTCCAACTCGATGTTGATAAGGGCAACCAATCCTCAATTGCTATTGTAGATGAAGCGGTTAAGTCTTCTAAAGGTGTGGAACCTGGGGGAGATTGAACTACTTTAATTCGATTACCACCGGCAGTACTATTATCCGTAGTTTGAAGAAGTTGTTTTTTATTGCAGCCACTCGACATCAAGGTAAAAAGGACGAAGAACAAAAATAAACGTTTCATAATGGCTGAATTTAATTCAGTCATATTATAGCACAAAAACCGCTCATATGAGCGGTTCTAATCCTGTTGGCTGGGGCGGTAGGGATCGAACCTGCAATACCTAAACTTGTTACGATATGGCACCCCAACTTCTGTAAATGTTACCGCCATAATTTTAGATGTTTCTCTTTTTACCTCATTCTAGTTGATATATATCATTCTAACTAAAATTATAAAATTAAAGGAATATAAAAACCCCACCGACCCGAAGGTGGTGAGGCTGCTCGGCTGACGAGCGTGATGTTCTCTATTCGGCGGGAAAATTGTTGAGAGCCTGTGTGACGGCTTTGCCCCAGAACCAGCGGGGCAATCCGCGGGATTTGACAGTCAGCCTCAAACGGGTCGCTGCAAATTTCCACTTCTCCGCCCTGTTTCTTGCTGCCATGATGTCTTCTTCCAGGGCAGTTTTGTCGAATGAAAGCCTGGACACTTTGCTTGTAAGTGTCAAAATTTCCAACTTGGCCTTCTCTAACTCTTCGCGCGCGCTCTGTTCTTTTGCCGGAAGGCCGAGTGCTTCACGCAGCTCTTCCGCGGTAACCTTGCTGTCCATATACCGACACAGCAGGTTGGTGTCCTTCACGTGGTGTTTACCATCTTTGCCTTGGGAATAGTCGGTAATGCTGGAATAGGTAGTACCGTCGATAACCACTTCAAGGCTCTGGAAGTAGAACCAGCCAAGTCGCGTAGGATCTTCCGGGATCCATTGGTTTTGCAGGTCGATGCGGGGTTTTTCCTGGCCATCTTCCCATTTCACACCCAGGAAAAATGTGTAGCTATTGCTTTGGGAATTCTTGCCCATTCCACTCCTGTACGAGACTTCCAGAGCAACCATGCCTTTTTCTCCCTGCTTGATGCTGAATGATTGGGCGTTGCTTTGGTAACTTTCGACGGGCAGGTTGCCAATACTTGCGCCGACGATATTCACTGCGGTCTGGTCGATTCCTTCCAACGTGATAATGCCGTTGGTGTGGGCAGTCGCGACTACCAAGCTACTTGCTCTCATTGTTGTATTCCTCCTCGGGAATGTTTTGTCAGTCCGAGCGGACTGGGAGTAGGAACTATTCGGTGCTGCGAACGCAGTCGCCTAAGCAGATAAAAACCCCCTGCTCTAAAAGGGTTGTCCTCACTTTTTTAAGTGATAACCAAACATATTGACATATTTTTAAGCTTATGTCAAGTTTTTTGTAGAAAAGGTGAGCTACAATTGATTTTTTGCCCGATTATTGTATAATATATGGGTTATCTTTTGTAAAAGATTAAAAATAAAGGATTAAGGAAATTTATTGGTGCCTAGTCCCGACAGGTCGGGATAAGGCAGAAAATTTATTGGGGCGTAGCCAAGCGGTAAGGCAGAGGACTCTGAATCCTCCATCGTAGGTTCGATCCCTACCGCCCCAGCCATCAAAATCCACCAGTGCAAACTGGTGGTTTTTGATATATAATAATTCAAAGATCCCCACACAAAGGTGACCTTTGTATAAGGTTATTAAATAAAAAATATGAGTAAATACTTTCCAACATTTAGTAATTTTTTTAGCAAACTCGCAAAATTGTCTTGGGGTAAATTGATATTGGCAGTTGTAGTCTATTGGGCATTAAATAGATACTTGGAGTACCTAAACTTTCCGCTTCCCACGCATACAGGAATAGATTGGGGCTATCACTTTTCGTGGACCAACTACCTAATTGACATCATCTTTTGGCTAGGAGTTATTTATGCTATTTACAGATTTGCTAAACCTTCTTTAAAAAATAAAAAAGTTGTATTTTTAGTAATTCTGTTTACCTTGATACTGACCGCCACCAGCTTTATATTTGAATCGCCACTTACTAAAACCTCTTATTTTACAGGCACAATAATACGTGAAGTGAATTTAGGCTTACAATGCAATAACCGAACAGATGATCTTCGTGGACTGCCTTACGATTATTACCATCGCTGGTATTGTTACAATACCTCTAACCAATTAGTTTGGGATTATGTAGAAGTTTACACAGATTACTTAATATTAGACGCTATATTTTATTTTATGGCCACCTTAATTATTTTTAGAATTATAAATTTATCCCCGTTTAGAACAAACACATTTATAACTGATAAAACAAATATTAACTAATAACGACGCCACAAGGCGGCGAAATGTAGTGTGGGGGGGATTGCAGTCTGCAAAAAACATCATTGTAGAGCGCAGCGTGAAGCGCTGCGTCATCAGGGCAAAATTTCCTTCGGAAATTTTGCCCTTTCAAGGGTTTTTCAAAAAAGGTTCTCGCTAAGGGCAGTATAGCCAGCCATCAAAATCCACCAGTGCAAACTGGTGGGTTTTGATATATAATAATGCAAAGGCCCCCATGCAAAGGTGGCCATCGTATAAATAAACAATTATTGTATTTTAATATAATAATGCGAGAAGAATTTAAGCCCGAACAAAGTATAGAGGAAAAATTTTCCGAATTGCGGATAATGGCTCACGCCCAAGCAAAACACGATTTAGAAGAAAGAATTAAAACTAATCCTATACCGACCGAAGAGGAAAGTAACCTGGGTCTTTTTAAGGAGCGTTTGGAACCACAAGTTCGAGACGTTTTATTGGATTTGCATGCGAAAGGTTATCATACAATGTCCTCAGGTTTCAATCCATATGAGCCAACAAAACAATCTATTAGTTTTTACAATGACGTCCAGCTTCCGGAGCAAGCCAAAAAATCTATAGAATCTTTGGGCGCAAAAGTCGCAGCTGTCCCTTTTCGGGGAGAAGAAGGGTACTACTGGCAAATAGAATTTATTGCTGAAACGGCGGATTTGGAAGCATTAAAACTAATGTGGAATAAAATTGGTCAATTGATTCCGCCTACTGGCCATAAGCCCTGGAGGAGTACAATGGCTGATAAATTTGAGAAGGAATTTCCTACTCGTTAATTTTAAAAAGTGTTCGAACTTTTGTTTTAATGGTCAACAATCAAAATCCACCAGTGCAAACTGGTGGATTTTGATGTATAATAGGCAAAGGTCACCATGCAAAGATGACCTTCGTATACAAAAGAAAAGACGCACGCTCCGGAAAATCCGAGGCGTGCGTCTTTGTGAATGAACGGTTTGCCAATTAGCTGGCTGGCTCGGGAATGGGCTCCGTCGAGGCGTTTGAGCGGAGAAATTTCTCGCGCCATTCTTCGGCCTTATAGCTGTAGACCTGGAGGATTGAGCCGAATTCCTTGAGGTCTTTTAGAGCCTGCCCGACCAAGTGGCGGGCGACATTCTCTTTGTCCTCCGAATCATATTCCTCGCCACAGTTGGCGCCGGGAATGTAGCCGTGTTCCTCGAACTTCTGCACGATTTCTTCTCGCGGAACGAATTTTATTGCTTCCACGTCGTCCGTAGCGTTCCGAATCCCGTCGAACCAGTCAATGACAGCAGTGAGATCGTCGAAGTTGAGAGTTTCGAGGAGTTTCATCGAGCCTTTAACCTGGGTGCGCATCGCCTTCTTCTGGGTCACGCGCTCTTCCTGCTGCTGCTTGAACTGTGGCGACTTGTAATACTCTTCGCAGTAGTGGTTAATTTTGTCTTCCCACTGCTGCACTAACACAGCCGCCGGAGTGACCAGGTCGGCCGTGATGGTAATGTCATTGAACTTGCCAGTAACTTCCTGGTTCGTCAACTTCGCGATGGCCACCATCCGTGTGATGCTGGTCGGGATGTATTCTCCCACCATGACTTCGTAAATACGGAGGTTGGAAAGAGCCAAAAGCAAGGCCTTCCGCGGGTTCGTTTCGTTCTTGTAGCACTCGCTCGGATTCTTCCCACGGCTTCGCTGATAGCGAGCATGGGCAACGACGAACAGAGCGCATTCACCTTTCCAGTCAGTGAGCTGGGAATAGGCAGAAATCTGAGACCGTTTCATTTTCATTGTGTTCCTCCACTGAAACTGTTTGAAGGCTGTTGAAATTACCCATCCCGCTTCCGGAGAAGCGAGGGACGAAAACTAAAACAAAATACTACCTTCCAAAAAACCATTAGAATTTACGGTTTTATGGCAGGTAAAATTTATATTAAATTTTAGCATATTTTTCAGCATTTGTCAAGGGTCGCTAAGAGTCATTTGGTTTTAGTGCTATAATTACTTATTATGCGAAGCATGTGGAAAATTTATAAGGCAGTTGCTATCGCGGCTTTTAGCCTGCTGCTTTTAGATTTAGCTGTGGTTGGATTTTTTGGTTTAT
>CAZFQP010000025.1:0-8016 GCA_964520505.1 uncultured Candidatus Saccharibacteria bacterium
CAGTAAGACATCTTAACATACAAGCATTTAAACATAGTAACATTTAAAGCCTTGACTATTTTTCCCCCGATAGTTATACTTTGTATATTAAAAGTAATACTGCAAAATTTATGAAAACAGCAATAATTACGGTTAAAACAGAACCTGAGTTAAAACGCCGCGCCGAAGAGTTTGCCCGCGGCACGGGGATGAGCCTGTCCGATGTAGTTAATTTTTCCCTGCGGCAGGCCATTAGCCATGGCCGGATAGTTATAGAAAGACCCTTGGCGCCAAACCATAAAACCGCCAAAAAGCTAAAAGCAAGCTTAAAAGACATTAAAGCCGGGAGAGGTTTGTCCCCGGCATTCCGTTCGGCCGCGGAAATGGATGATTATTTGAACCGGCTATAAATTTGTATGCGGATTTCAACCAATAAACAATTCGACAAGGCTTATTCAAAACTGCCGGAAAAGGTTAAAATCAGATTTAAACTCCGGCGCGATTTATTTTTAGAAAATGAGTTCAATGTTTTATTGGATAACCATTCTTTGTCAGGTGAATACGGCGGTTTTAGAAGCATTAATATTACGGGAGACTACAGGGCAATTTATTATCGGCTGAGTTCCGACGTGATAATTTTTGTTGATATCGGAACCCATAGCCAGTTGTATGGCTGAGCAGGGGGTATTTGAGCATATGGAACCCGGGAGTTTTCTAGACAATTTGCAAACAAAAATGGATGAATATGTTCATTTGGTTTATTTTGTCACCAAAAAATTTCCCAAGGATGAATTATTTGGTTCCACTTCCCAATTACGAAGGGCGGCATTGTCTGTAGTTTTAAATTTTATAGAAGGGTATGCCCGACAAAAAATGGCCGTAAAAAGAAATTTTTGGGAAATATCCTACGGCTCTTTAAAAGAATCAAAATATTTGGTAGACTTTGCCTATAAAGAACAGTATCTTCCCAGGGAAGATTATGAAAAATTAACTAATTTAGCTGAAGAAATTGGCGCAATGCTTTGGCGTTCCCTTGTGCCTCTGACACCCGAGAATGCTTGAATGTTTCAATACTTTGATGCTTTGATGCTCGAATGCTTGCATGGTAGTATGCTAAAATATTTATCTGGACAAGGAAAAACAGCTGCATGATTGCGGTATTGTTTATTACCCTAATCATCCGTATTTGCTTTGCGTTATGTCCCGCGGCAACAAAATGGACGAGTTGGCAAATAGTATTAAACAGGTATCGGCTTTAGTCTACAGCGAAGTAGATAAACAAAACCACTAATTTATAAAATTAAAAAACAGGCGCTAGCTTAGCGCCTGTTTTTTATATGTTGATTTTAGGGAAATTGTTTTTCCAGGTCGTCTGTCCGATTGATAGTTGAGGTTTTAATTAATCTGACAAAAAATCTTTTAGCGAGCTCTTGGAATTCAGTCTCAATTTCCGGATCTAAAGCATATGGCGAAATCCAAATACTGTTTTGCCATTTTTTAAAATGCAGCTGCTTCAGTTTGGCTCGCAGTACGCTGCGGATTTTTTTTTGTTTTTCCGGGATGTCAAAAATTACCAGTTTCCACACCCCGTCTTTTTCCGGCCTGGTTCGCTGTAATAATTTTTTTCCGTCCTCCGTAATTTCCGCAGTTAAGGCTCCGGCGTCGTCGGTTTTTTTTATGAGTTCCTGGCTTTCCAGGCGGAACATAATATTATAAAAAAATTTATATGGCTGGCCAGGAGATAGATGCTTGTAGAGTTTGCGGTAGTTCTCAGGTTTTTTGTTAAGCTCAGCTAAAATTTTTATACTGAGTTCGTGGTAGGGTCTGGACATAAAGAAAAATTAAATACTATTGGTTCATTAGTAAGCATACTATTTACTGCCATTCTCCGTCAAGGATAAAGAGCCTATCTTCGGGTGACGAGTGAGCGCCGGTATTACCTCGTAAGTTTAAACTCCAAGGAACCTTTATTCTATCCGGTGTCATCCTGAGGAGGCCGCCGACGAAGGATCTAATTACTCCTCGTATCTGTGAGCTAAATAAGGCTTAATTAAGTATAAAATTTATCACCAGATGTGGATAAACCCTGCCGGTAAAGTATGCTAAAATATAGATGTAATATTTTCAAATGAATAGAGGAAATCAAAAAATAAAATTATACGTCTCGCTATTTTTGGCCTTACTTATGGGCATATTTGCCCCTGTAAGTCAGGGTTTTTTGCGTGGTTCTCTTGGCGGCGAAATTCAAGCTAAAACTTCTGTACCCAAACCAGTTTCCGCACAAGTTGTGGTAAATGTTATTCAAGCTGCGCCGCTGGCTGCGGTAGTAAGTACAAGCAAAAAAGCTGCAGATATTTCTTGTCAGTCTGCCGGGTTGGCTAATTCACAAAGTTTTATTCAGTCACAAGCAACCATTAATTTTAATCAACCGGCCTCTTGTTATAAAATTGGTTTTGCTTCTCCGGTTAGCGCCCCGGCAATTGCCGTACAAGAATTGGCCAGGCCGCAAGTTAAAATTGTAGTAGCCAATATGCCCGCCCAAGGTTTCAATATATTAAAACATTGGCCGGCTAGCCAGTCTGAGTTTCCGGCATTGCCCTTGGCTTCGTTTATTTTAACAGCAATTTTTTTGTTCTTATCTGACCGCAAATTAAAGAAAATAAATCATAAACCGGCAATAACTTATTTTACCCCAAATTCTTTTATGCTTTGCCCGATGCGTTGTTGAAGGGGAGAGTTGGCTCACAGATACACAGAAAAAACAGGACGGCGCGGACTTGATCCCATCCTGCATATCCGCGTCATCAGCGCATCTGTGAATTAACTAATCAATCACGAAAGAAAAGAAGAAATATTAACTAATAATAATTTATCTTATTCGGCCAAATTTTTTTGAGCAGCTTAAGATTAAAGAAATCAATTTAAATTTATGTCAGAAGAAATCAAAATCAATCGCCAGGCTCCAGCTCCAGCTTACGCTCCGGCAGCGGCTCCGGCTCCGGTTCAGAGTGCTTCTAAAATGCCCTGGATTATTTTAGCTTTAGTGGTAATTGTGGTAGTGGTTTTGGGTGTTTTATTCCGCGATAAAATGTTTGGCAGTAAAGATGGTGCAAAAACTGCAACAGCAGGCAAAGCTTCCGCTTACCAAGCAGTGTTCCTAACCAATGGACAGGTTTATTTTGGCAAAATGACCGAATCTGACAATGACTACGCGACATTAAAAGATATTTACTATTTGCAAGTTGTGCAACAGCCTGGACTACAAGGCAGCGGACAAACTCCGGAACAACAACAGCAGCAGCAAGCCCAACCGCAAATTTCCCTGGTTAAATTAGGAAATGAATTGCATGGCCCGGTAGATGAAATGAAAATTTCTCGAAGTCAAATTCTTTTCTTTGAAAATATGAAAGAAGACAGCCAGGTGGTAACTGCAATTAATAACTACAAGGCAAACCCGCAAGGCGCACCGGCTCCGGCAGCTCAACAGCCGGCTCCAGCCCCGGCGCAACAACAGCCGGCTCCAGCCCCGGCAAAATAAGGGTGATAGCTGTATTAGCCAATTACATTTAAGAAAGCCTGTCCTTAAAAAAGGACAGGCTTTTCTTATGGTATAATTATGGTAGAAAAATATTTAAACATTATATCAGGTTAGCATTTAAACATTGAAGCATCTAAAAAACATGAACAAACTTAAACAAATTGTAATAATTTTGGCAATCTTTACTCTGGGCTTAACCCAAGTCGCACAGGCTCTTACTTTGCAGGAAATTATACAAGGGTATGATAATCCGCAGGGGCAGGTATTGGGCGCCGCGACCTTGGCTATTACCGCAACGGCCAATGGCTCTGCTGATTCTTCAGCCGCTTCAATTGCAACCACAGGGACACTAAACGTTAATACGGGAGATTTGTTAGTTGCGGTAGTTGCTCACTATAATTCTACAGCCAGAACCGTGAGTTCGCTTTCTGACGGAACCAATAACTTTACCTTAGTTCCAAATTCCCGTTATACCGATCCTGACGGCAGTGTTGTTGAAATGTGGTATAAAGAAAATGCTTCCGCTAAGTCTGCCGCTACTTTTACCGCCAATCTTTCCGGTGCGGCCTTGTATCGACGCATTATGGTTTGGCAGATTTCCGGTGCGGCAACTTCCGGAGCACTTGATCAGGTTTCCACGCCTTCGGCAGCCTCTGCAACTGCCCAAACTTGCAGCAATATAACTACTTCGCAAGCTGACGAAATTTTGCTTGCCGGGATTAGCGAATGGGCTGCCCATTCTTTTACAGCCGGCTCAAGTTTTACGAATCGTTATGTCAACAGTGGTACCGATTTTATTGCCTTAGACAGAATTGTTGCTTCAACCGGAACATATCCAAATGGCACACTGGCTACAGTGAGCAGCGCCTCAGACAATAAGTATGCTTGTGTTATGGCGAGCTTTAAGGCTAATTTAAGCGGCGGAACTCCCGACATCACCGCCCCCACCACTCCAACAAATCTTTCAGCTACAGCTGTGTCATCTTCCGGAATTAATCTTAGTTGGTCAGCTTCAACAGATGCTGTTGGAGTAACAGGATATAAAGTCTACCGAGCAGGAACACAAATTGGTACAACCGCGTCAACCAGTTATTCTGATACAGGTTTATCCGCCTCAACAAACTATTCTTACACTGTTGCAGCATATGATGCCGCAGGAAACACTTCCTCTCAAAGCTCCAGTGCTTCTGCTACAACTCAATCATCCCCTGTGTCAGATACTACTGCCCCAACCACTCCAGCCAACCTTTCAGCCTCTGCGGTCTCTTCATCATCCATCAACCTTTCCTGGAGTGCTTCCACCGACGCTGTTGGAGTAACAGGATATAAAGTCTACAGAGCGGGAACACAAATTGGAACAACAGCTTCAACAAACTATTCCGACACTGGTCTTTCTGCCTCGACATCTTACAGCTACACCGTAGCAGCTTATGACGCCGCCGGGAACACTTCTGCTCAAAGCTCAAGCGCAAGCGCAACAACGCAGGCAGCGCCGGTTGGCGGTTCAGCCAATTATTATATTTCGCCAAGTGGAAATGACAATAATAGTTGTGCCAGTGCCGGTTCGCCGTGTTTGACTATTAACGGAGCTTTGCAAAAAGCCAGCGCCGGACAGACAATAGAAATGGCTGCGGGAACTTATGGCGCTCAAAACATTAGCGCTAGTAAGTCATCTCCCGGAGTTACGGTAAAATGTGTTTCTGTAAACAGCGGGGCAACTTCAAATTCCTGTAAAACCGGAGCAATTAGTGCCGGTGGTTCGTGGTATACCATCCAAGACGTAACCATAGATGTTGGTGATACTGTGCATGGTTCCGGTTGGGGTGCCAGCGGGAGCAATATTACTTTTAAAAATGTTAAATTGCACGGAGATTTTGCCGCCGGGTATATGAGCGCCGGTACCAGCAACTTTACCTGGGATGGGGGAGAATGGGGAGACCAAAATAATTTAGGCGGACGCAGGAGCTGCGCCAATCAAGATGGATATTATTTGTATATGTTGGGGGACACAGCCATTACCAATATTACTTTAAAAAATATGGACGTCTGGCCTATGCAAATAGACGCCACTCCATGCAACGGCGACCCGTTGCATATGGAGACTATCCGCATAGACGGTAACATAAACGGAATGTTAATAGACGGTTTGAATTTTCATGACGGCGCGCAGGACAACACCGGAACAATTTTCTTTTCTACCTTTAGAGGTACGCCAAATAATGTCACTATTCAAAATAGCTATTTGGGAACAGATGGAAATTCTTCCATAGTTTTCGGTGGGGGTACAAATATTAATATTAGATACAATACAATTGCCGGTGGAATTTCCCAACCAAATTTAGTCAGTAATTTAACTGTCACCGGCAATGCCGGCTGGTGGCAATCTTTTGCCGGATGTTATGGAACCCATGTTAAAAATGTTTGGCAGTGGGATTCTAATTTTTCCTGCGGCAGTGACAAAATTGTCACCGGTCCCCAATATTCCCTAAGTAATTTAGGACTAAGCAATAGTTATGTTGTTCAAGCCGGTTCCCCGCTTATAAATGCCGGAGAGACTTCTTGCGCTGTAACCAAAGACATTTTGGGTAACACGCGCCCCGTCGGGGCGGCTTGCGATGCCGGCGCCAATGAATATGGCAGCGTTGTTGCTCCTCCCACCGACACCACCGCCCCAACAGTCCCAACCGGTCTTTCCGCTTCCGCTATATCAGCATCTGCCATTAACCTTTCCTGGACAGCTTCTACCGACGCTGTGGGAGTTACAGGTTACAAAATTTACCGCGGCGGCACGCAAATTGGTACCTCTGCCACTAACTCTTATTCCGACACCGGTCTTGCGGCTTCAACTTTATATTCTTATACTGTCGCGGCCTATGATGCTGCAGGAAATACCTCATCTCAGTCTACCAGCGCTTCCGCAACCACTCAGGCGGCCGGTGCCGGTAATATTAGGTATGTTTCCACTACCGGAGCAAACAGTTCAACTTGTCTCTCCTCGTCTTCCCCTTGTTTAACCGTTGCTTATGCTTACACCCAAGCCAGCCCCGGCGACACAATCCAAGTCGCCGCTGGAAATTACGGCAGCATTACCATAGCGTATAGATCCGGTATGACAGGCAGTCCGGTGGTAGTTAAGCCCGCTGCCGGAGCGACCATAAATTTTACAGACATAAATATGCTGGCCGGAGACATTACTTTTCAAGGTCCGAATTTCAACGCCAGATCTTTTGATGTCGGTTGTTATAATTGCACTCGTATCAGCAATGTTATCATCGACAATTTAAATATAGACGCGCAAGACACAGTCAACTTAACTGCCATGCTGGTAGCTTCAGTGACCAACTTAACCATAAAAAACAGCAAAATTGGCAACACAATGGCTGGGTCAACTTCTACCGATACCGCTAAATCTATGGAGTTCTGCGGTGCCAATTCCACCTGCTATGCGGCGAACGTGTTGCTGGAAAATAATGTTTTCTATGGAGCCGATGCCCCAACAGGCAGCGCCGCCCACTTAGAGTGTATTTTTGCTACCGGCATTCAAGGGTTTACGGTGAGGAAAAATCGGTTCCAGGATTGCACTTATTTCGATATATTTATTACCGTAATTTTAGCTAACAGCCAAGCTCAGCCGAAAGATTATATTATAGAAGATAACCTAATGGGACAAACAGTCCATCCCGACGGTTACGATTTTGGGTACGCCATAAATTTGCATGCCGATGTTCAGCCTAACAATTTTATCTTCCGCCGCAATTCCATTGAAGGAGCAATTGCCACGGCTAACGGAGGCGGAGCTATTGGCGCGGGCGGCTGGCAGATTTCTGGAAATATTATTGCCGGAGGAGTTTACTTGTCGGAATCAACGGCACAAGGCTGCCGTTCCGGTATAACTTTTTCTTATAACGTGATGCCAAATAATTGCGGAAGTAATACAACAACATCAGATTCAACAACTATTAGAAACGGCTGGGTAAATCCTTTGGTTGCATATGCCGGCAATGATGATTTTCATTTGAAATCCACAGCGGTAGCTATAAATAAAGGTAATCCTGCCGATGCCGGAGGTGCTGATTATGACGGAGTGACAAGGGCAAACCCGCCTGAAGCCGGCGCCTACGAATTTACCGGCACAGTCACCCCCGACACCACCGCCCCCACAGTTCCAACCAACCTCTCTGCCACAGGAATATCTGTCTCCAGCATCTCTTTGTCTTGGACAGCTTCTACAGACGCTGTAGGTGTCACAGGATACAAAATCTTTAGAAATGGTTCCTTACTAACAACTACGAACTCAGTACTAACCACTTACTCTGATACCGGCCTTACCGTAGGAACCAGCTATTCCTACACTGTCTCAGCCTATGATGCAGCAGGAAACACTTCTGCCCAGACTTCCTCTGTAAGCGGGACAACTCTGTCCAATCCAGACACCACAGCTCCTACAGTAAGTATCCTTAATCCTTCATCCGGATCCTTTACAGGAAACATAACCTTCT
>CAZFQP010000026.1:0-3675 GCA_964520505.1 uncultured Candidatus Saccharibacteria bacterium
ACAATTTTTCCGGTTTTTGGCGTAACTTTTAAAGTCTTAATTCCACTGCCGCCGCGCTTTTGAATTTTGTAATAAGCGGCTTCGGTCTTTTTACCAAGGCCGTTTTCGGTAATGACTAAAACTTCCAGGTCTTTCACATTGACTTCTTTGCGAATAATATCCATGGAAATTATGTGGTCGTCTTTCTTTATGCGCATACCGGTAACGCCGGAAGCATTGCGACCCATCGGGCGGACATCTTTTTCGTTAAAGCGAATCGCCTGGCCGTTTTCGGTGGAGAGCATTATTTGGTCATCTCCACCGGAAGTTTCCACCCACATTAATTCATCATCCCCTTTTAGGGAAATGGCTATCATACCGCTGCGGCGGACTTTGGTAAATTCATCGCGCGAAACTTTTTTTATAAGGCCGTTTTTGGTGGACATTACCAGGAATTTAGCGGTATCTTTTTTGGCAAAAGTTAAAACCGCCTGGGCAGTTTCCCCGTTTTGCAACTGGAGGAAATTAACCAGTGCCTGTCCCCTGCTGGTGCGGCTGCCTTCCGGCAATTCATAAACTTTAGTTTGGAAGACACGCCCTTTGTTGGTAAAGAATAAAATGTCGTCGTGCGTGTTGGAAGACAAAAGTTTGTCTACCACGTCTTCTTCTTTTAGAGTTTGGCCAATGACGCCTTTGCCGCCCCGGCTTTGGGTTTTGTAGGTGTCCGGAGCCAGGCGTTTTACATAACCGCTCTTGGTTATAGTAATTATTACGTTGCTTTCCGGAATTAAATCTTCGGCCGAAAAAGTACCGATGGCATTTTTAACCACAGCGGTACGACGCTCGTCGCCAAACCGGGCTTTCATGTCTTCAATTTCTTTTTTAATAATAGCCAGGATTTTTTTGTTGGATTGCAAGATGCCTTCCAATTCCGCTATTAAGGCTTTCTTTTCTTTTAATTCGTCGTCAATCTTTTTGCGTTCCAAACCGGCCAAAGTTTGCAAGCGCATTTCTAATATGGCATCGGCTTGGATGTCGGTGAGCTTAAACTTTTTAATTAAGTTAATTTTTGCCTCTTCTTTGGTCGGCGATTTTCTAATGGTATTAATAACCTCATCAATATGATCTAACGCTTTCTTTAATCCTTCCAAAATGTGTTCGCGCTCTTTGGCCTTTTTGAGCTCGTAAGCCGTGCGGCGGCGAATAACAATCTGCCGGTGTTCCAAATATTTTTCTAAAACTGTTTTCAAATTCAAAACGTGAGGTTCAATACCGTCTACTAAGGCCAGCATATTTAAGTGGAAGGTTTCCTGGAGCTGGGTATAGGAAAAAAGTTGGTTTAAAATTTTATTCGGTAAGCCGTCTTTTTTTATGTCGACGACAATTCTCACGCCGTCTTTGTCGGACTCATCGCGGACATCTTTAATCCCTTCTATTTTTTTATCCCTTACGAGGTCGGCAATTTTTTCCAACAGGGTAGCTTTGTTAACTCGGTACGGGATTTCATGGATGACAATTTGAAAAGCACCGGTTTTGGTTTCGGTAATATCTGTTTTGGCGCGCATTACAATGCCGCCTTTGCCGGTGGCATAAGCGTTTTTTATGGCCGCAATGTCGTAAATAATTCCTCCGGTCGGAAAGTCCGGGCCTTTTACAAATTCCATCAGGTCTTCAGTGGTGGCTTCCGGGTCCTCTATGAGTTTGGTAATGGCATCACAAATTTCTCCCAGGTTATGCGGCGGGATGTCTGTGGCCATACCAACCGCAATGCCCAAGGTGCCGTTAAGCAGCAGGTTTGGCAGCTTGCCCGGCAACACTACCGGTTCTTTTCTGGTTGCGTCGTAGTTGTCGCGCCAGTCCACGGTTTCTTTGTCCAAGTCCAATAAAATTTCTTCGGCCAAAGCGGACATTCTGGCCTCGGTATAACGCATAGCGGCCGCGCCGTCGCCGTCCATTGAGCCAAAGTTTCCTTGGCCGTCGATTAACGGATAGCGCATGGCAAAATCCTGCGCCATATGCACCATTGAGTCGTAAACCGCAACATCACCGTGCGGGTGGTACTTACCAAGCACATCCCCGACCACCGCGGCCGACTTGCGGAATTTTACGCTGTGTCGCAGCCCCATTTCGTGCATGGCGTATAAAATGCGGCGGTGGACTGGCTTTAACCCGTCGCGCACGTCCGGCAAGGCGCGGGAAACTATTACACTCATCGCATAATCCAAATATGACTCCTGCATTTCTGTTTGGATATCGCGGGCCTTAATTTGGCCAATTTCACTGCTTAATTCTGCTTTGGAATCTTTAGGCATGAAAGTAAAAATTATTTTTCTTTAACCACGCACTGTTTTTTTAATTCCGTAATCGCATGATTGATTTGGTTAATGTCGCTAATCCAAAGAGAGATACGGAAAGTAAAATCTTCAAGCTTCATTGGTTTTTTGTCTTTTGTTAAGAAGTCTTCGGCCATCCAGTGTTGTTCTAACTGCCGGTAGAGTTTTTCCCTAATTTGCCGGGGGTCGACTTCCGTCATAGGAATTTTTTTTTGCTTGCCATTGTCGAATTTAATAATATTTAGCCGCTTGTCCAATTTATTTAAAAGCATTTTTTGCTCTTCTTGTTCCTGTGGAGCTCCTTCGAGCTGATTTAATTGAGTTAGTAGTTGCTTAAACCAAATATTGGAACGGAAATCTTGCCATAACGCATTTTGCGCTTGCCTCATTTTTATCTTGTCTTGGCTTAAGTGCCCTTCTCCCAACTGAACCACGGTGTTTCGGGATTCAAGTAGCCATTTTAGCAATTGTTTGGTCTCGGACTCCAATTTCTCTAAATATTTAAAAGATGTTTGGGAAATTTCCAGGAGAGGTCTAAAATTTTCTTGTCCCAATCCCCCCTGTTCGCGGAGATTTTTCATTTGTGTAAATTTTCTCTTACGTCTTTAAATCCTCGCCCAATAGTTTGAAATAGCGTTTTGTCCTTGACCTTGTATTTAGAAACAGGAGCGAAAAAAAACCAAACGATAATTAACAGCAAGGCCACAGCAATAGCGACTGTCCAAATTATTTTAAGTTTTTCCGCTCGAGTTTTGTTTTGAATTTTTTCTATCCAGGACATAATGTTCTACTAAATACGAAAGAAGCTAAATTACTAAATCTGCTAATTTCGTATTTTCGTTATTTTAGTATTTAGTAGAGGTTATCTTAAGGGTTCTAAAATAATTAGTTTGGTTCCTTCTTCGGTCAGTTCTTTTTTCTTGATGGTTAATTTTTCCATTTCTTCTTTTTTCCCGCCCATCTCTTTAATAAATTTTTCCACTCCGTCTAAGTCTAAAATCAATTCCGGCATTTTGTAGTGGGATGGAATAACAATTTTTGGTTCGATTTCGTTAACCACTTTGCTGGCGGCTGAGGCTGACATTACAGTATTGCCGCCCACCGGTAAAATTAAAATATCTATGTCCCCTAGCTCTTCCAGCTCGTCTTCTTTAAGGTTAAATTCTTTAATGTGAGAAAGGTTTAATATTCTAATGTCTTCGCTTTCAATTAAAAATATGGTCACATATTTATCTTCTTGTTTAAGCGGAATGCCGGTGACTGTAACTCCTTTAACATCGTATTCGCCGGGGTCGGTTACGTCAAAATGTTCTCCGGAAATGCCGGAAACTGCCGAATAGAGGCTTTTGTTCTTTTGCGCCAA
>CAZFQP010000026.1:3775-7252 GCA_964520505.1 uncultured Candidatus Saccharibacteria bacterium
GCAACGCTCTAAAAGTAAATATTAAAAAATTAACCCCCAAATAAGCCTTTATAAAGAGCGTTTTAACAATTAACCAAAATTTAGTCTTTTAAATTGTAATAACGATTTAATTCGTTATTTTTTTATTCACCATCGAATTATTTAGCGACAAGAGTCAGAAAATCGGAAAAATCAGAGGAATCGGAATCTGATATTCCGACGCTCCGACTCATCCGATACTCGTTAAATTAATATGCCCAAAGCAAAAAATTCGATTGCTAATAAAGATTGAATGGTTAAGAAAGTTATAATATATGTCAGAAGAAAATCAAATTGAAGCTCAGGTAATGCCAGCCGCCGCGGCTAAGGCCCAAACTATGGCCGATTTAATAGCCAGCGGGGTTGATATTAAAGTTTTAAAAGCCGGAGATATGGTAGAAGGTTCTTTAATCTCCGTGGGTAAAAATGAAGTTTATGTCGATTTGGAAGGTTACGGCGTAGGTGTGGTTCGTGGCCGTGAACTTTATGACGACGAAGCTACCCTTTCCGCGCTCAAGCCCGGTGACAAAATTTTTGTCTCCGTGGTAGAGCCGGAAAATAAAGAAGGAATTGTCGAGTTGTCCTTGCGCCAAGCCGGCCAAGAAAGAGTCTGGCAAACCTTGCGTGAAAAAATGGAAAGCCGCGAAGTTGTTCGCACTAAAATTTTGGAAGCCAACAAAGGCGGGCTTATGGTTGAAATTAATAATGTTACCGGTTTCTTACCGGTCTCTCAGTTATCCCTGGAACATTACCCGCGCGTGGAAGACGGCGACAAAAACCGCATTTTGTCCGTTTTGCAGTCTTATATTGGTGAGCCGTTTGATGTGCAAATTATTACCGCTGACAGCGAGGAAGAAAAGTTAATAGTTTCTGAAAAAGCGGTTTTTGAAAAAGAAATGGAAACCAAACTTTCCCAGTTGAAGATTGGTTTAATAGTCGAAGGAACAATTACCGGCGTAGTGGATTTTGGAGCGTTTGTGAAATTTGGCGAACTGGAAGGCTTGGTTCATATTTCCGAACTGGCCTGGCAGAGAATTGAAAATCCGAAAGACATAGTGAAGGTCGGCCAAAAGGTTCGCGCTAAAGTTATTTCCATAGATAAAGGCCGCGTATCTTTGTCTATAAAGCAATTACAGGAAGACCCGTGGTTGGAAGCGGTTAAAAAATATCAAATTGGTCAATCCGTCACCGGCAAAGTAACAAAAATTATGCCCTTTGGTGTTTTTGTGGAATTAGACAAAGACATTCAAGGTCTGGCACACGTAATGGAATTGTCTCACGAAGCCATTAAGAGTCCGGAAGAAGTACTAAAGCCCGGTGAAGAAAAAGAATTCAAAATTATTTCTATTGAGCCGGCCGAACATCGCTTGGGGCTTTCTTTAAAAGCTTTAACTGAAGCGCCAAAAACTGCGGCTCCGGAGAAAACCGAAACAGCGGAGAGCTCTCCTGCAGAAGAAACTACTCCGACCCCCGCAGAATAAAGTAGATTGAGGTTTGATAGTACAACAAAAAAACTCCTGGTGTTAATTCCGCGCTTCGCGGAACAACACAGGAGTTTTTTTAGTACTAAAAAATTACATGGTCGGCTGGCTGCCGGCAGAGCACATCTTACAATTTTTTTTGTGGGTGAAGAGTTCGTAAAGCGCGGAAAGGCCAACTAAGGCATAAACAATCGTCACTAAGGTCGGCCATTTGCCGAGCAAGGTGGTAACCAAATTGAAGTTAAAGGCTACCAGACCCCAGTTAAGACCGCCGACTATTACTAATATCCAGGCAATCATATGTAAAGCTTTCATTTTTTTCACCCCCTCTCAAGGTTTTGTATTTATTATTCTTCACCCCTATTATAACAATTAAGCAAGCGTAAAACTAATAGGTTATCCCCACGGAGCAATTGAACAAGAATTAAAAGATTGACAAAAATGCAGAGCAATCTTGTCAATCTTGTTCAATCAATTAAATCTTGTCAGTCTAATATCTACCACCCAAACATTTTTCCGACCTCTTCGGAGCTTTCACGCTTGCGGGCGATTTTTATTTCCCCGTTCTGGGCGATTAATTTGGCCGGAGATGAGAGTAAACAGTGGTGCGAGGCTAAGGAGTCTTGGTAAGCGCCGGTATCTAGAAAGGCAATATAGAGCTCTTCGCTGTCCGAGAGTCTTGGCAGTAAAATGTATCCGCCGCCGGCAGTATATTTGTCGTCACTGTCGCAGGAGCTTCCGGCGAGCCAAACTTTTTCCAGCTTTCTGGTGCTCATGGAATTTACCGGCACCACGTGCCACTTTTGATGGATGGCCCAAGTATCAATCAAGTCATTCATAAAACTGCCGTTGACCACATACCATTTGTTTTTGCCTTTGTTCTCTACGGTTTTTTCCGCCAAGATTTTGTAAATGGTAATTTGCGCCGGCGCGGCCACGTAGCGGCCCCATTCAACAATTATGTCCGGATGTTTTACGCCCAATTTGTCACAGGAAGCTTTTGCATTTTTTATCAGCTGCTGGATTAAATTTTTGGCAGTATAAAAATGTTTTTTCTTTTCGTAAGATACGCCCGCTCCCCCGCCAATATCTATAGTGTCCAGCCCTGGATTTTTTTCGCGCATAAGCGCGTAAAGTTCAATAGCTCGCTTTAAGGGTTTAACCAAACCGTCCACTTTTTCAATTTGACTGGAAATGTGATAATGCAAAACTGAAAGTCCGCGGACTTTGCCGATTTTTAAAATTTCTTCTTCAGTGAAACCAAAACGGTTAAATTTTTTGTCCCAGTGACTGTTAATTTTTATATTCAGGTTAACGCGAATACCCACCTCACCTTTAAATTTTTTTAAGCGTTCCAATTCAGTGTAATCTTCAATAATCGGAATAACGATTAAGCCTTTGCTTTTTAGTTCTTCAATCAAGCTAATATATTTTTCGGTTTTCGGACCGTTGCAGATAACGCGAATTTTGGCGTTAAATTTATCCTGCTCTATCATCCGTTTAACCAAAAACAATTCGTTGGCGCTGGAGACTTCCAAGTTGGCGCCTTCGGCCACTGCCGGCAAAACAAATTCTTTGTTCTGGTTAACCTTCATGGCATAGTGGTAGAAAAAGCGGCCGCGGTAACCTAAAACTTTAATGTAGGCATTAAAGGTTTCAATTAAATCACGCACGCGGTTTTCAATCACGGTGGGAAAAACAATCTCGGTAGAAGTCCCGTATTTTTTTACAATGTCAAAAATGTTGTACTGGAAATTTCCTTCCCGCACAACTAATTCCCCGTCCGGGCTAATGTCAAAATTTTGGGTGTTAAATTCTTCCACGCCCAAGCGCCAAAATTTGCGAAAACCATTCTTTTTTTTGCTGGCAGACTTTGTAGTCATTTTATTGTCCTTATTAATTCTTCTGCTGAAAAGCAGTAATAATTAAATTTAACCGCTAATTGTATAATATTTTGCTAAATTTGTCAAGGGTTTTT
>CAZFQP010000027.1:0-7145 GCA_964520505.1 uncultured Candidatus Saccharibacteria bacterium
CTTCCCTAAACTCTAACTGGCTGAAAACTACCTCTACCGGAGATTTGAACAATGACGGAATTGTTAATTCCTTTGACTTTGCTATCTTAAAGAATAACTGGGGGAAGGTGGGGCAGTAAGACATCTTAACATACAAGCATTTAAGCATACTATCATATAAGCATTGAAGCATAGGCATTAAAATGTGGAAATCTTTCTTGACAAAAGTTTAAATAATCTTATTTTTTGCTATAATTTAAGAGGGATCGTATGATAATTATTAAATAATTGTTAAATTGTATGAAGTTTAATTTTACGGGAAAATCGTTAACAATTGCCTTGGTTGGTTTAACTGGCATGTTGTTGGCAGGTTTTTCAGTGCCTAAAGTCCAGGCGTTGACTTTACAGGAAATATTACAGGGGTATGATAACTCCCAACCGCAAACTCCTGCCGCAACCGGCCAGGTGTTGGGTTTGTTTAGCCGAAAAAAAGTTAAGCCAATAAGTTTGGAAGGCAGAAATGCCGCCAACAAAAAACCAAAGGCAAAAGTTGATTTAATTTCTCCTACTACGGGTCAAGTTTTGTCCACACAAAATTTGGACGCTGACTCTGACGGAAATTATAACGTGGATTTTAGCTCCTTGGCTCCAGGATCAGTCAAATTAAAATTTAAAGCCGAAGGGTTTCTGGCTAAAACCATCACCGTAACCAATCCTACCGCAACCGGTACGGCAGAAATTCCTTTGCCTGAATTATCCGGGGGTGACGTAAATAACGACGGAGTGGTAAACAGCCAGGACGCGGCGGATTTAAAGACTCAATGGAACAGTGACGCCACGACAAGCGAAGCCTACGACATTAACGGAGATGGACTGGTGAATTCCTTGGACTTCGCTATTATTAAAAATAATTTAAACAAGACCGGAGAATAAAGCTAAAATAAAAACTATGAAATTTTTTAAATATTTTATCTTAACCGGCAGTTTGGCACTTTTAGTATTTCTTTTTTTGCCGCAAGCGGCCTCTGCCTCAACCTTGGCTCTTTCTCCAACAAGTAATTCCGCGACTGTCGGCAACACATTTACAGTAAATGTTATGTTGGATACGACTTCGCAGGCTATTTACGGTGTGGATATTTATTCTTTGCATTTTAATCCGGCAATTTTGCAGGTTGTGGATGCCGACGGCTCTACCGCCGGTGTTCAAATAGCAGCCGGTTCATTAATGCCAACAAACCAGTATAATTCGGTAAATAATTCCACCGGCGTTATTCAGTTTTCTCAAACTCCTTCAACTACCGGTTCTAATTATACCGGCAGCGGTGTTTTGGCTACTATAACCTTTCAAGTTGTTGGTACCGGCACTTCAGCTGTAACTTTCGATTTCACCTCAGGCAGTACCGTGGACACCAATGTGGCCGGGCTGTATGCCGATACCTTAACTGCAGTGACCAACGGTAGCTATACAGGAACTGCGGCTGGCGATACCACAGCGCCGTCTGTGCCAGCTGGACTTACTGCCACGGTAATTTCTTCAACACAAATAAATTTGTCCTGGACAGCTTCTACAGACAACGTGGCGGTAACAGGTTATAAAATTTACCGCGGAGGCAGCCAAATTGCCACCACTACACTAACTTCTTATTCCAACACCGGTTTGTCTGCCGGTACAGCTTATTCTTACACGGTGGCCGCTTACGATGCTGCTGGGAATAATTCTGCCCAAAGCACTGCGGCTACCGGAACAACTTCAAACGGTTCCGACGCCACAGCCCCCACAGTTCCAACAGGATTTAGCGGTTCGGCGGTTTCAACCAGCCAGATTAATCTTAGTTGGAGTGCCTCTACCGATCCAACCGTTGCCGGTCAAACAACTTCCGGGGTCGCTGGTTATAAAGTCTACCGCGGAGGCAGTCAAATTGCCACTACCACTTTAACTTCTTATTCCAACACCGGTTTGTCTGCCGGTACGGCTTATTCTTATACCGTTGCCGCTTACGACGCTGCTGGGAACACCTCGGCACAGACCTCAGCCGCTAATATTACCACTCAGAGCAGCCCCGACACCACAGCGCCAACAGTTAGCATTACCAATCCGTCTAGTTCCGGTCAGACTTTATCCGGAACTATAACTGTGGCCGCTTCAGCCTCGGATCCTGTGGTTGCCGGACAAGTGAATTCCGGAATTTTCTCTACAACTTTATTAATTGACGGTACGGTTTTTGCTTCATCTTCCTCAGCCAGCGTTTCGGCCAGCTTGGATACGTCAACTTTAACCAACGCTTCCCATACTTTAACAGCCAGAGCCAGGGACAACGCCGGCAATATTACTACTTCCTCAGCCATAACTTTTACGGCTTACAATCTCTCCAATGCAACCCGGTATCCAAGGTCATTTAATATCGCGAGTTTAGAAGGGTTGTCCGCTGTGCCCAATAATACCGCGGTTACGGCAACGGTTATTTCCCCGGCTAACCAAACGGTATTGTCCACGCAATCACTTACAGCTGACGCCTCTGGCAATGTGACTGTAGCTTTTCAAAGTGCATTTCCTCAGGTGGTGTCTGTCCGTATTTCGGTTAGTGGTTACTTAAGCCGCGTACTCACAAATATTGATACAACTGTCAATACTGCCACCCCGGTTGCCACCCCGGTGCTCTATGCCGGTGATTTTAACAACGACGGAATTATAAACTCCTTAGACTTTTCTTCCATGAACTCCCACTGGAATCAAAATTATCCAAGTACAGACATTAACAAGGATGGCCTAATAAATTCGCTCGATTTCGCAGTTCTGAAAAATAACTGGAATAAAGTTGGGGAGTAAATTTTTACTTAAAAAGTATGATATAATTAATTTATATACTAATCAATTAAAAAATAACATAAAATAATAAAATATATGCTCCGAACATTGTATAAAATTTTAGGAACGGCGGGATTATTTTTTGCCTTTGCCGCCAGCGCCAGCGCCGCTACTTTGAGCCTTTCTCCGTCTTCGCAGTCAGTTAATGTCGGTGACACCTTTACGGTGAATGTAATGTTAGATACTCAGGGACAGCCGGTTGACGGTGTAGATTTGCAGGCAATAAATTATAATCCTTATAATTTACAGCTTCAGGATGCCGATTCAGCCACGTCGGGTACCCAGATTCAAGCAGGCAGCCTAATGCCCAGCACTTTGGCCAACTCAGTAGACACCACTAACGGTAAAATTGTTTTTTCCCAAATTACCAATGCCGGATCAACTTATACCGGTAGTGGCGTATTGGCCACCTTAACTTTTAAGGCCTTGGTAGCCGGCAGTGTTCCGGTGACCATTAATTTTACTTCCGGTGCTACTACAGATTCCAATGTTGCCAGCAAGGGAGCTGATATTTTAACTTCTGTCACCAACGGACAATACACGATTAACAATGTGGTAAGCACAGTAAACCCTACTCCTGGTGCCGGAGGAGCCGGTGGCAATAACACTCCTAATACCCCAAATCAGACAACGACCCCAAACTCAGGGACTTCGAGTTTGCGTTTAATTAACGCCGGGGGAACTTATTATTTAGTGATTAATGGCGTTCGTCATGGAATTACCAACCCGGGTATGCTTACCAGCTACGGTTTTAACTTTGCCATGGGTAAAACCGCCACTGCCGAAGATATTGCTTTGCCGGAAGGCAGTTTGCTCACTCCAGGCGACGGGTCTTTGGTAAAAAGTAAGGAAGACCAGACAGTTTATTTAATTTCCGGCCAGCAAAGATACAGCTTTGTATCCGCGGATGTCTTTAGAAAACTTGGCTTTAAATTTACATCTGTTTTGTTGGTTACTAACCCTGAGTTGCAAGCTTTGCCTAAATCCTCCAATTTAGACAATGGTTCTGCCCAGCATTTGCCCGGGTTGGATATAAATAAAAATGGTACTGTTTATTGGATAGGCGACGACGCAAAACTTCATGCTTATCCGTCCGCCGAAGTTTATAATTCTTGGCATTTGCCAAACGACTTTAGCAAGGTGGTTCCGGCCAACGATGCGGATATGTCTTTGCCTCAAGGGGACTTTGTTCCGAAAAGAGTTTTTTAGTAGCCGGTTTAATTTAATTAAAAACCCCTCATCAACTTGATGAGGGGTTTTAAAATTCTAAAAATTATTTTAAGTTTTTAACCATGGTATCAAATACTGCCGGGTGTTTTACCGCGAGCTCGGAAAGCATTTTGCGGTTAACGGTAATGCCTGCTTGTTTTAATTTGCCGGCAAACTTGCTCCAGGTGGTTCCATTTTCACGCAAGGCTGCGTTGGTGCGAATAAGCCACAAGGCTCTAAAATCGCGCTTGCGGTTGCGGCGGTCGCGATAGGAATAGTCGTCCGCTTTAAGCAAAGCCTGGCGGGCGGAGACAAAGTTAGTGGAGCGGCGGTTGTCATAGCCCTTGGCTCTTTTAAGTAAATTTTTTCTGCGTTTGTTGGCGGCTACGCCGCGTTTGATTCTGGCCATAAAAATGAAAAGTTTAAATATCAAAGTTTAAAATAATAGTGTTTTTGCTCCGCAAAAACTCCTAAATTTTTAATTTTGATTTTTGAATTTTAAATGGTTACTTATAAGGTATTACACTGTTTAATTTGGCATGGACTCTGCCAAGCATAAGGTCGCGGCGCTTGTTTTTTCTGGTCTTGCCGGATTCGCGGGAATTAAAATGGTCTTGTCCGGTGGTTCTGGCCATTAACTTGCCGCTTTTGGTCTTGCGAATTCGTTTAGATGTTCCTTTGTGAGTTTTAACTTTAGGCATAAAATTATTTAATAATTTTTTCTACTAAATACTAAATGTTACTAAATTACGAAACCGTACCTTGCAACTTTAGTAGTTTAGTACTATTTCGTATTTAGTAGAGACTATTTCCCGGGGGATAGTGTTAGTGACCAAGTTCCGCCCATTCGTTTTACCGGTACCTCAATTTTGTAAGGGTTAGTAATGTGAGTAAGGAAGGCTTGCAGTTGATCGCGCCCGAGTTCGCCATGGGCTTGTTCGCGACCGCGCATTCGCAGCTCCACGCGAACCAGGTCGCCGTCGGCCAAGAATTCACTGACCTTTTTGGCTTTAATTTGCATATCGTGTTCGCTAATGCGCACACTTAGCCAAATGGTTTTGACTTCGGTCTTTTTGGCGTTTTTCTTCTGCAACTGTTCAATCTTTTTTTGCTGGTACTTGAATTTGGCAAAATCAATCAGCTTGGCCACGGGGGGGTTAGCCAGAGGGGAGACCTCTACTAAATCCAGGCCGTGTTCTAACGCCAAAGCTAAGGCCTCGGAAGTCTTCATAACCCCGACTTGCTGGCCTTCTTCATTAACAACCCGCAAAGTAGGAGCCTTAATTTGATGATTTAGTCTGGTTTTTAGCAAATTTTTATTGAATTAACTGATTAATATTTTAGCTTAATTGGCTTATTTTGTCAATACGAATAATAGGATACGGATATACAGATTTGAATACAGATGAAACGGATAATGCGGATGCTAGGAGTCTTAAGTATCAGCATCATCTGTATAAATCCGTATATCAGTATCATATATTCGTATCAAGCAGGAACTATAAGTATGGCAATGGTTGCCACCCCCACCAATATCATCAGCGTGGTGACTATCCATCCAAAAGCGGCGCCAAGTCTGCCGTTGGCTCGGGAATTCATAACTTTTTTATTGCTGCTTAATTGGACAATTAAAATTAAAATTACCGGAGCCACCAGCCCGTTTAATACGGCGGCGTAAATTAATCCTTTTATCGGGTCTAGCCCGACAAAGTTCATAAGCAGACCTAAACACATAGAAATAATAATAATGCCGTAAAATGGTCGGGCTTCTTTAAGTTTGCGATACAGTCCCTGTTTCCAGCCCATAGCCTCGGACATAGCGTAAGCCGTGGAGCCGGCCAGTACCGGCACGGCGAGCAGACCAATGCCCACTACGCCTAAAGCAAATAATAGTGAAGCGAATGGCCCGGCAATCGGTTTGAGCGCGGCGGCGGCATCGGCCGCGGTTTTAATGTCGGTAATTCCGTGTTGATACAGCGCCGCGGCGCAGGTGACAATAATAAAAAACATGGTGATGTTGGAAAAGAACATTCCGGTCCAAACGTCTATTCTCATTTTTTTTATTTCCTTGTCGGTAGTCTCAGATTCGCGAAGCTTAATGGAGGTTTTGCCTTCCATAATTTGTTCTTCCACTTCCTGTGAAGTTTGCCAAAAAAACAGGTAAGGGGAGATGGTGGTGCCTAAAATTCCGCAAATTAAAAAAATCTGGTCGCGATTTAAAGTAATATGCGGCACCAAAGTGTTAAAAATAATTTCTTTGGCGTTTAAATTTACAAAAAACGCGGAAAAAATATAAGCCAGCAAAACTAGAGCCAGCCATTTTAAGTATTTGGCGTATTGCGCGTAGCTGGTAAAAATTTGTAATATCAAACTTAAAACGGTAAAGAATATTACCAGCGGGGCGAAGCCAAACGACGGCCAAATAAGCTGCGTGGCTTTGGCCATAGCGCCCAAGTCCGCGCCAATGTTAAAAGTGTTGGCCACAAATAATAGCGCGGTGCAGACATACAGCACCCAGGCCGGATAGTGCCGCTTAATGTTACCGGCCAAGCCCCGTCCCGTGACCAGGCCAATCCGCGCGCACATTTCTTGGACAATGGCCATTAGCGGAAAAGTAAAAGCCGCCAACCAGAGCAGGGTGGTGGAATATTGGGCGCCGGTTTGGCTGTAGGTGGCAATGCCGGAGGGGTCGTCGTCGGCTGCTCCTGTGGTCAGACCCGGGCCTAAAGTCGCCCAATAAGCCCCGGCTTTTTTGACCGGTTTGTTGTTGGCTAATTTTTTGGCCAATTGCTCGGTGGCTTTAAGGGTTTTTTCCAAACCCTCAGCCGGAGCGCTGGCAATTTGTTCTATTATTTTGGAGGACACTTTTTGTTTCGTTAATGCTTGCCCGCATGTCTATATTATAGGTGAAATAAAGCTTTTTTTCAATCAATAATAGATCGCGGATGCGCGGATAAAACAGGTTAACGCGGACTGGGTTCGTCCTGTCACATCTGTGTCGTCAGCGTATCCGTGAACTAACTATCCTTCAAACACCATTACTTCTTTTATGTTCTGCCAGGATGAGGCGGGGAGGACGCTAAATTCATTT
>CAZFQP010000028.1:0-2274 GCA_964520505.1 uncultured Candidatus Saccharibacteria bacterium
TATCCCGCTCCACAAAAATTTCCAACAGAGGTTGGAAATTTTTGTTATAATATCGTTATGCATATTTTAACTTGGTTAGGTATTATTGTAGCAGTATATTTTTTTACGATGTTTGTGGGTATGCGTTTGGTTGTGCCGTTTTTTGAATTTAATGAACCGATGCCGGTAGTCTCTCCTCCGAGGGAAATTAAAGACAAAATTACTGAGTTGGAAAATTTTTCTTCAAACCAACAAGGTTACCTACAGGCAGTTTATAATTTTGTTTTAGATAAAACTTTGCGTCAATGGCACCATACCAGGTTTCAAGCCGCCATGCGTTTGCCCAGGATTTTTGTAAAAGATTTATCTGAAATTTGGCAGACAAAAGATTTTGTATATTGCACCGCTATCAATTACGTTGGTTTTATAATGCTGACAAGCAGCAAATTTTTTACGCTGCAGGACGTAAAAGTTAAACACGTATTTTTAAACTTTGTGTTGCATCAGTATTTGCAGGTGAAGGTGGGGGAGGAATGGATAGATTTTGACCCGGCCGGCAGTGGTGTTCGGGGTTTGCCTTTAGGCACGCACGCGGAGTGGTTTGGGTAAAATATTTTCCCTCGATGGGCGCCATCAAGGGGAGAGGATTGACAAAAATTAATAATCAGATTAATATTAGTTTAATTGAATAAGTTTTTATCCAGAGAGCAGTTAGGGTACTAGCCCGATGATCTGCCGGCAACCCTGAGGAAACTCGCATGGGTGCTAAATCTAGCCCCTTTGCGGGAAAGATAATTTACATCTCATCCGCTTAAGGCGGATTTTTTTGTGGATATATTTGAGTAATATCAATCTTATGAATGACCTTGCGGGCGGCTGAAGCTCGCCCCTACAATTTGGTTATTTTTTGAATTAAATAAATCAGGGTTTACGCTACTTAAGCCAAGTTCGAGGCATTTTCCGAGGATATTTGGAGGCGTAGTTAATCTACGACGACAAATACCACAGGAAAATAACGAAGAAATTGGCCAGAGCCGGCTTTAGGACTGGCTCCGCCAGCCCAAGAAAGCTGCGGTGCGTAAGTCCTGAATATTAAAAATTATTAAGCAGAGAAATTATGAAGACATCAATGCAAAAAAAGCTGTTTACGTCTGAGTCGGTGACCGAAGGACACCCGGACAAAATGGCTGACCAAATTTCCGACGGCGTGTTGGACGCGATTTTAAAAGCTGACCCGCGCGGCCGCGTAGCAGTGGAAACACTACTCACCAACGGCGTGTGCGTGGTGGCAGGGGAAGTCACAACCAGCACTTACGTGGATATTCCTAAAATCGCCCGCGGGGTGATAAAAGACATTGGTTATACCAATGCCGAATATGGGTTTCAGTGGGAAACTTCCGGGCTACTGGTGGCTATTAAGGAACAATCGTCCGACATTGCTATGGGGGTGGACTCTTTTGTTAAAGGCAAAAGCGGCGGCGTGGCCAAAGAGGACTTGGAAAATATTGGCGCCGGCGACCAAGGTTTAATGTTTGGTTTGGCGACAGACGAAACTAAAGAATACATGCCGTTGCCGATTGTCCTGGCTCATAAATTAACCCAGCGTTTGGCTGAAGCGCGCAAGAAAAATATTATAAAAGGATTGAGGCCGGATGGGAAAAGCCAAGTGACCGTGGAATATAACGGCGACAAGCCAAAGCGTGTGCATACAGTGTTAATTGCCGCCCAGCATGATGCCGACGTGGAAGCAGAAAAATTGAAAAATGAAATTATTAAGCACGTAATTAAGAAAGTTATTCCGGCTAAATTGCTGGACAAAAATACCAGAATTTTGGTCAACTCTACCGGTCGGTTCGTAATTGGCGGTCCGCAAGGGGACACGGGGCTGACGGGACGGAAAATTATTGTGGACACCTATGGCGGAATGGGCCGGCACGGCGGCGGTTGTTTTTCCGGCAAAGATCCTTCCAAGGTGGACCGCAGCGGCAGTTATATGGCGCGCTATGTGGCCAAAAATTTAGTGGCCGCGGGTCTGGCCAGAAAAATTGAAGTGCAGATTGCTTATGCCATTGGCGTGCCGGAACCTTTAAGCGTGCGCGTGGATACTTTTGGCACTTCCAAATATGCCGAAGATCGGATTGCGGAAATTATTACCCAGGCTTTCGACTTAAGGCCGGGAATGATAATAAAACAGTTAAATTTGCGCCGTCCGATTTATCGCCAGGTGGCGGCTTATGGCCACTTTGGCCGCAACGATTTAAAGTTGCCGTGGGAGAAATTGGACAAAGTTCAACT
>CAZFQP010000028.1:2374-6746 GCA_964520505.1 uncultured Candidatus Saccharibacteria bacterium
ACTTTGGCCGCAACGATTTAAAGTTGCCGTGGGAGAAATTGGACAAAGTTCAACTAATTAAGAAGCTAATTAAATCCCGAAAATAGTTTTAAACCTATAACCGCCATTTCCTGTAAGGAGATGGCGGTTATATTTTGTACACTTTTTAAATTAAGCGATTTTTAACACAAGAGATCCTTCGCCTTTCAGGCTTCAGGATGACGCCACGGGGCTGAGTAAACAATTATCTTTTTGAGATAATGCGGGTTATTTGTTAAGATAAGGTATATGCATGAAAAGCTGATATTGTGGAAACAAAAAATAACTCCCGGCTTGTTGGCAAAAATTTTACTGCCCATGGTTCTGTTACTGTGGTTTGGCATTTTACTTAGCCAAAAAATAGATCTGACCACTGCTGATTTAGGCAGACACATTACTAACGGGCAGATAATTTTGCACGGGGATTGGCAACAAAAACGCGCGGTACTAACAACTAATTTTTATTCTTACACGCTGCCCGAGCAGCCTTTTGTTAACCATCACTGGCTTTCCGGTGTGTTGTTTTATTTAATTTTTCAAGCCGGGGGTTTTAGCGGCCTTTCGGCTTTTTATGTGCTTTTAGGAATGGCTACATTATGGTTATTTTGGGATGTGGCCAGGCGCGAATCTAATATTTACTGGGCGAGTTTAGCGGCCTTGTTGCTGTTGCCTTTATTGGCCGCGCGTGCCGAGGTTCGTCCGGAAATGATTACTTATTTTTTTACCGGAGTCGTATTTTATGTTTTAAGTTTGTGGCGCAAGGGAAAGATTAAAAATTTCTGGCTGGCTAGTTTGCCGGTAGTTATGCTACTTTGGGTTAATTTTCATATTGGTTTTGTATTCGGATTTTTATGCTTAGGGGCTTTTGGTCTGGAGCAGTTAATTAATTATGTTCGCCGTAAACCCAACGGGTTTATCCCGCTGTTGTTTTGGTCAGCAATTAGTACCGTAGCGGCTTTAATCAATCCGTTCGGTTATAAACTGTTAATTTATCCCTTCCAAATTTTTAAAAATTACGGTTATTTGATAGTGGAGAATCAATCAATCAGATTTTTAGAAAATTTGGGATTTGTGGCCGGGCAACATTTTTTATTGTATAAATTAGTGGTTGGCTTGCTTTTGTTCGGCTTGTTGTTGGTGGCTATAAAAAATATTAAAAAGGTAGATATTGTTTTATTAATTTTGGTTCTGGTTAGTGGAGTTTTGGCTTATGTAGGCATTAGAAATTTTCCGTCATTCGCTTTTTTTGCCTTGCCGGCTTTGGCGTATTTAGGGCACTGTCTCTGGCCGGAAAAATTTACTCAAGCCTGGCCAAAATTGCACTTGGCCTACCGTTTGGGCGGTTTGGTCTTGGCGGCGGCTGTGGTTTTAATAATAGTAGTGCCACAAGTGCAAACGCTTCAAGGGTTAGGCCAAAAGTTTGGTTGGGGATTGTTGCCGGGCGCGCAAGCCTCGGCGCAATTTTTTATTAAACAAAATATTCAAGGGCCAATGTTTAACAACTATGACATTGGCGGATATGTGATACATAATTTGTATCCACAAACGAAACCGTTTACCGATAACCGCCCCGAAGCCTACACCGTGGATTTTTTTGAGCAAGTTTATAAAGCGCCGCAGACCGACGAAGCTAAGTGGCAGGCGTTGGACGGCCAATATAATTTTAATGCCATATTTTTTTCTTACCGTGATTACACTCCATGGGCGCAGCAATTTTTACTGGCCAGGGTGAAAGACCCGGCTTGGGCTCCGGTTTATGTGGACAGTTATAACATTATTTTTGTGAAAAAAAATTTAGAAAATTTACCTATAATTCAAAAATATTTACTCCCACCGCAGACTTTTGGCGGCAATTAATTTATGAAATTAACTATTATTATTCCGGCGCATAACGAACAGGCAACTATTTACCAAGTTTTGGAAAAAGTTTGCGCTACGGATTTGGGTACTTGGCAAAAAGAAATTGTCGTGGTTAACGACGGCTCCAGTGACAACACCTTGGCTGAAGTAAACAAATTTGAGCATAATTTACGCGGTCGCGTAAATTATGTCAGTTTGGTCGTGTTGAATCATCCTGTTAATTTGGGCAAAGGCGCCGCAATCCAATCTGCCATTGCCAGAGCCGGTGGAGATTACGCGCTAATTCAGGACGCGGATTTGGAATATAACCCGGGAGACATCCCTAAACTATTATCTTTTATTCGGACAGAGGATATTATCGGAGCGGGAAAAATGGCGGTTTTTGGCAATAGGGGAGTTAAGCATTACCCTGAGCGAGGAATACATTATGCCATTGGCGTAAAATTTTTAACTTGGATTTTTGATTTGCTGTTTTGGCAAAATATTGCCGATTTATATACCGGCTATAAACTTTTACCGGTTTCGGTATTAAAATCTTTGGCTATAAAATCCTCCGGTTTTGAATTTGAAGCGGAAGTGTCCTGCAAATTAGCCAAGGCGCGCATCAATATTGTAGAAACCCCTATTTCCTACTTTCCGAGAAACAAAGAACAGGGAAAACATATTGGATTAATTGATTTTTTTAGAGGTTTTTGGGCAATTATTAAATATAGGGTAAAATAAAGTGTATGCTCAGTAATACATCTTTCAATATGTTCTTTTATGTTATGTATTTAGGGATGTGGTACAGATGGTAATAAATATTGGGTATACCAATTAATTGAATCGGTAATAAAAGAACATCTTTAACATTAGTTTCTATTTAAATTAGTAGTTAAATTAATTATAAGCGACGCTATAAATTGAAAGTTGACCCCGTAGAGCTACGGCGATAAGCGGGCAAAGATTCGAAATTTATTATATAAAGGGCATCCTCTGGGATTCACAGCTAACGATTTAATATCGCCGTGATTCTACGGGGTTGGTATACTGAGTATGAAAGAAACACACAAACCGGACAATTTGGAGTATTCCCGGCATTTGGAACAGGCAAAAGAATATGCAACTCAGCTAAAAGTACTGGGCGGCAAAATTAAGGTTGTAAAGGCAACACTGGAAGAGGCCAGGAAAGTGGATGTGGAGCGTACTTATAGTGTCCAGGATTTAAAAAATCGGCACGTTGAGCTTTTAAGATTGAATACCGAGTTAGAAGCTTTAAATGAGGAGGCTAGGGAGTTATGGGTTTTACTTCAGCGGGAGGCTATAGCTCATGAAGATGTAGATAGGTTCTTGAAAAATTTTGAATCGGAATATATAAATTAATTAATTCATATGGATGAACTTAAACATATTGCCAAACAATTAGTTGCCCCGGGTAAGGGAATTTTAGCGGCGGATGAAAGTATGAATACCGTGGGCAAACGCTTTGCTCCTATAGCCTTGGAAAATACGGAAGATAACCGCCGCGCCTTCCGAGAAATGTTGCTGACTGTTCCCGGTGAAAGTGAATTTATTTCCGGCGTGATTTTATTTGACGAAACCATTCGTCAAAAAACGTCTGACGGCCGTTCGTTTGTGGAAATGTTAAACGCGGCCGGAATTTTACCGGGAATAAAAGTTGACCAAGGGTTGGTTGATTTTGGCAGCTATGGGGAAAAAGTGACTAAGGGTTTGGAAGGTCTGCCTGAACGCTTAAAAGTGTATGCGGATTTAGGAGCTAAGTTTTGCAAATGGCGAAGTGTTATAACTATTTCAGAAACAACCTCTCCTGACCTCCCCTCACAAGGGGAGGGATCTAGACAATTGCCGACTGAGGAAAATATCCGGCAAAATGCACAAGACCTGGCTAAATATGCCCTGGAGTGCCAAAAACAGGGTTTAGTGCCGATTGTCGAGCCAGAAGTACTGCTGGAAGGCAATCATAGTATTGAGCAGACAAAGGCGGCCAGTACCAGCGTCCTCACCGCTCTGTTTGAAGAATTACAAAAAGCCGGTGTGGACGCAGAGGGTTTAATAGTAAAGACCAGTATGGTTTTACCGGGTAAAGATTCCGGGGAAAAAGTTTTGCCGGTAGATATTGCTCGGGTGACCTTGGAGGTGTTTAACAAAACTTTGCCGAAAAATTTAGCCGGCGTGGTATTTTTATCCGGCGGACAGGGTGAGCTGGAAGCCACGGAAAATTTAAATGCTATAAATTCTTTTGCGCCGCAACCTTGGCCGTTAACTTTTTCCTATGCCCGCGCCCTGCAGGATGGCGCGACCAAGGCTTGGGGCGGCAAGGCGGAAAATTTAACAGAGGCGCAAAAAGTTTTTATGCACCGGGCAAAAATGAACAGTTTGGCCAGCTTGGGTAAATATTCTAAAAATCTTGAACAAGGATTTGCGGTTGACGCAGGAGGGCAGGCGAGCCAGGACTAGGGAAAATAATTTTAAATGCCAAATTTCAAATTTCAAA
>CAZFQP010000029.1:0-6608 GCA_964520505.1 uncultured Candidatus Saccharibacteria bacterium
TATGATATAATTCTTTTTAGCCTTGTGGGCCTCTAAGGAGGGCAAAACTTTATTGGCATCCGATGATGCCGAGGCCTGTTACCTTAAGACCCACGATGTTAGAAAGAATTTTTTTGTACTCGCATTTTTGTCGGCAATTTTTTTGTTGGCAGAGATGTGAGTAAAAACCCCGAAGGAGGGGGTTGAAAATGAAGAGTTGGTTTTTGACGGTGGCTCTTTTGGGCCTGTTGGTGCTAACTATATTCGCACCTAAAGCATTGGTTGGTGTTGCTCAGTACGCTGGCCAGTTGGAGCAGAAATCCACACCACCTGCGGTGGCAGTGGATGCTGACGAGCTAACAAAAGTGGCTCGTCTGGTAGCGGACAAGTACGCGACCGACAACAGGCTTGAAATTTTTTCCGCGACACCGGTTAATGTTGTGGAAAATGGCAAGCCACAGCCGGCTGTTGAAGTGGTATTTGCGGGCAATGCCCCGCGGGTTTACTGCTTTTCTGACGGTCACTGCCGGAGGCCGGGCACATGGTAAGGAAAGTAACTTGGTGGCAGATGCAAAATACTGCCACAAAAACTTTCGTTATCGTTATCTCGGTTGCCGGCGGTATCGCAGCAGAAGTCGCTTTGGCTCTGCTAATCGGCATGCACTAACCATAAACCAATTTCAACGAGAGGGCGGCGTGACCAATGTCACATATGCCGCCCACTCAAACTTTTTTTGCTCCCTCTTCTCCTGGCAAGGAGAAGATGCCCTTTAGGGCAGATGAGGTCGAACAAGACATTTACCGCTTTGTGCCCGAAAATTCGGACTTAAGGCGGTGACAGTCTATCACCTCCCCCGAAAGTCCCCGCTGATAGCTACGGGGACAAGACCAACATCAAACCCAAAGGAGGGTGAGATGAGCAAGAATTTGGCGGCTGAGTATCAGCCGCTACCGAAGATCAGCAAAATTTTGTTGGGTTTTACCATCATCACCTGTGTGATCGTCGTCGCGGCGGTTATCGATGGTGACGGCCTATGGAAGGTTTTAACCTTCCTCCCCAACAAGATCATCCAGTTCTGTAAGTGGAACTGGGGCTGAAAACAAGAATCTTGGGCGGTGGTCGTGCATGCTATGCCGACACTCCGCCCTCCCAAATTTGCCAATCAAGAATTTATAATTCATTATATTATAGTCTGGTTGATAAATTTGGGAGGCGCTATGACCCTCTTATTGTATGGGTCGTTGGTAGCAGTATCGGTTGCGGTTCTTTATTTTGGCCGCGACTTGTATAAGGATTTCCGCAGAAGAGCCAACAATTTCAAGTCTGACTCTTCTGTGCTGATTCGGCAGTCCCGAGCTGTTCCGCTTTGGGACGTTGTGGTTGGCTCGGCTCAGCACTTGCTGTGGCCGAGGAGAAAGGGGAAGGTTGTATGACCTTGTCCGAAAAGTGTAAATCCGCATTTGATGTGGCTTTCGTTCTGGTCGGAGTAATTATTATCCGACTGGAATCGGCCTACCTCAGATTCGAAAACTGGCTGCAATGCTGTCGGTTACACTATGAGTCAACTCGTGGTGGTCAGCAGTTGTGGCCGTGGATAACCTGAAGGAGGTGGGGTTTTTGAAAATTATTCTAAGTTTTTTTCAAGCCCTCTGGCTAGTTTGTACTGGCCAGATCAAGAAAGTGTGACAGAGTCAGTTTGGCACTGGTTTTGCGGTCTGCAAAGATTCAACCAGTTCATAATTTTTTTATTTCTGCTGGCGACAACACTGTTTGCGTTAGCGGCAATTTGCGACTCTGTTACTCGGCGTGGGCGCCACTGAACAATCTCTCGGATTGTTTACGCGCCCCTCACACCTTAAAATGTAATTTTTTTGTATTTTGAGGCGTGAGTTATATCTATTCTGTTTTATATAAGAGGGTATCCTGTGTCCCTTCTCTCCCTGGACGGGAGAGGGTAGGGTGAGGGTGATAAGGCTTGTTTCTTATAATCCGTGGGCGAGGTATAAACTTTATTAGCATCGCAAGATGCAAATAAAATTTATATTCCTGTCTCGTCCGCGGGTTATAGGAAGGAATTTTTGAAGAAAGGAGCTGTCAGATGGAATTGATGGCAAGAGTGCTCGCCTGGATTGGCCGCGCTATCCTCAAGATCATCCTATAGCTTGATGATTAGTGTTATCATCCAAGGAATATTTTTGGCTCTGCTCCCGTTTGCCGTGGTTAAAGCCATAGACGATTGGAAGTAGCGCCAAGCCCCAACAGTTTTCCACTTTACAGCAATGAAATTTGGAATTACTATGGGAGAAGAGTTTTGTTTTTGCCCTTGTATATAGGGCAGGTATCAACCACGACAACACCCCCTAAGTATAAAGGGGACACACACATCTCCTGAGGAGGAGAAATTAAATGGGAAGTTTGTCTCCCAACTCGATAACATTTCGGGCTCTAAACAACCGCTTGGTTGCCGCAGGCTTTGCCCCTCTTGACCAGGCGGACGAGGTTGTCAGTGCCGGTAATGGCCCAGACCTCGTTTATGTTCCGAGTAGCGCGTTGGCTGCCGCCGAGGTACGGCGACAAAATCGCCGACACTCGGTCTTCAATCGCATAGATGACTCCAGATCAACCAACTTCTGGAAGTTGCTGGAGGACCATGGAGACTGAACACTTGGGCCGGCGCGTATTTCACACAACGCGCCGGCCTTTCAATTTTTATTGACAAAAAACACGGTATTGGCTATAATTAACAAAGTTTTTGATCTATAATAACATCACAAATTAATTTTAATTTCAACCTCTCTGTCCCGACAAGTCGGGACATCTCCCCTCACTAGGGGAGAGGAATAAGGAAAATCTATTATGGGCGTTCCCAAAAAGCACAAAACCAGAAGCGGCCGCGACCAGCGCCGCAGCCATCATGCCTTAAAGAAAACCTCTTTCGCGGTTTGCAAAAATTGCGAAAGCGCGACTATGCCGCACTTGCCATGCAAGAACTGTGGTTATTACAAAGGCCGAAAAGTAACTAAATAGTGAAAAATGAAAAAATCAAAATGTAAAATTTAGGTGTTTTTGTAAAGCAAAAACTCTATAATTTTGCACTTTGATTTTTAAATTTTAAATTTTTATGGCGAATAGGCACCTATCTAGAACAATAGCCATGCAATCCCTGTTTGAGTGGGATTTTAACGACCGCAAAGACGACCTGGAAAAGATTTTAGAAAATCACATCCAGGAATTCGGCAGCGAGGTTGACGACAGCACTTTTGTCTATCAGCTGGCGCGAGGTGTTTTTGAAAATCTAGCCGCCATAGACGAAATTATTACCAAGCACGCGCCGGAATGGCCAATGGAGCAGATTCCGCCCGTGGACAGGAACGTTTTGCGTTTAGGGGTATATGAATTAATGTTCCTCAAACAAGTACCACCCAAAGTGGCCATAAACGAGGCCGTAGAGCTGGGCAAAACCTTTGGCGGGGAATCCTCCGGAAAATTTGTAAACGGCGTGATGGGTACGCTATACAAGGAGCTAGACCCCCAAGATGCCGCGGGGCAAGACAGGCAGGAGCAAGCTCCGGCAGCAGCAGAAAATTTGAATAATGAAAATAAACCGGTTTAAGGAATTATTTCCTGAATCGGTTTTTATTTTTAAAAAGTAACAAAAGAAAAATATGAGCGGGGACATAAAAGGGGTGTTTGTGCTTGGCTTAGTCTTAGCCTGGTGTGTTTTTAGCGTGCCAACAGTGCTGGCCGACAACGGCCAAAGCCATTTGGTTATTAGCCAGATTCAAATAGAAGGAGACGGGGGAGCGAATGACGAGTTTGTGGAAATTTACAACCCAACTGATTCTTGTGTGAGTTTAGACGGCTGGTCGTTGCAGTATAAATCTTCTTCCGGTTCCTACCCTTTAACTTCCAAAAAAAATTTGCCGAATGTTCTTGTTCCATCGCACGGCTATTTTTTAGTGTCTAATGCCAGTTATGGTGGTTCCATAGCTGCAGACGCAACTTATTATTTTTCTTTGTCGGGTAGTGCCACCGGCGCGACAATTTTTTTAAGTTCCAGCACTACGGCCGTTAGCTCGATTGGTGATGTAAGTTTAGTCGACAGGTTTGGTTATGGCAGCGCCGCGGGCAACGCGCCTGCAGGAGTTGCGCCGGCAGTCCCGACGGACGCCGAAAAACCGGCGGCCGATTGGGCTTATGTCCGCACCGGCTATGTGGGTGATAATTCGCAGGATTTTTCCGCACAGGCATCATTACCCCATAATTTATTAACCGTATCGGCGGCTAGCTGCCAGCCTTTGCAAACTCCGCCGCCTTTGGCGACCACAACGCCAACTTCCACGCCGGAAATTTTAGGCACATCAACTATCGCTAGTTTTACTACCAGTACCTTGGTGAAGATTTATAAATTCTTACCCAATCCGGCCGGAGATGACCCGGGAAATGAATGGGTGGAAATAAAAAATGAAGACAGTCAAATTATAAATTTAGACGGTTGGCTGTTGGACGACAAAAATACCGGTTCGGGACCCGCAGCCGATGCTCTGGTTTTATCCGGCACTATTGAGCCCGGGGAAATTAAGCGGATTAGTTTGCCTGTCGGTGCGTTTGCGCTTAATAACAGCGGGGGAGACGAGGTGAACTTATATTGGGCGGATAAAACTTTAGGGTTTAGCGCTGCTTATTCTGCCACAGCTTATGATGACGGTGTGTTTGAATGGCGGGACGGCGCGTGGCAGCCGCCAACTATTTCTACCCCCAGTTCGGGTTCTTCCGGCGGGTCTTCTTCATCGGGTGTGAATTATCTTATAAACAGTCAATTTAAACTAAACGAAATTTATGCGAATCCTACCGGAGATGACCCCGGTGGTGAATGGGTGGAAATTTATAACGGCAGTAATTCCTCTTCCACTTTGGAAAATTATTTTCTGGCCATAGGCGACAGCGATGCTTCGACCAATCTGTATCAAATTTTAAAAAATACAACAGTGCCGCCTTTGGGCTATCAAGTAATATTTTTACCAAAAGATTCCATTACGCTTAAAAATTCCGGCACGGAAAAAGTTCGTCTGCTTTCGCCGCAAAAACAACTAATTGATTTTATTAGTTATGCCGACGCGCCGGAAAATAGAGCGTGGGTAAAAAATAAAGAGGGGAAGTGGACTTATGATATCCCAACTCCCGGAGGGGACAATTCCCTGTCCGCGCTTTTGCCGGAAGTGGTAATTAGCGAAATTTTGCCTTCGCCGCTGCCACAACAAGATGAGTTTGTGGAGCTAAAAAATTTAGCCACAACCACAGCAGACATTGGAAGTTTTGTTTTACGCGTGGGAACGCGCAGTAAAATTTTACCGGCCAGCACGACCTTGCCGGCTTTGGGATTTTTAGTTTTATATGAAGAAGATTTGCCTGTGGCTTTGCGCAACAGCGGACAAGAAATTGTTTTAGCCGATGCCTACGGCAGGACTGTGGCGCAAGTAACTTACCCGGCGGCCAAAGCCGGGGAAGCCTACGCTCGTAGCGACGAGGGAACTTATTTTTGGACCGACAGTTTAACTCCCGGAGAAAAAAATATTATGATCTTGGGCGCTGCAATAACCGAGCCGGAGCCCGTGGTTAAGGTGGCTAAAAGTTCCAAAGCATCTGCCTCGGCTCCGTCGGCCTCAGAATATTCCAAATTGTTAAAATCCAACCAAGAATTGGGCAAACAAATTAGCGAGTTGCAGGAGCAGGTGGGGGAGTTGGCTTTGGCGGTAGCGTCTCGCGCTGCCAGTAATCCAGAATCATCAATATCCAATGAAGTTAGCACAAATGAGCCAAATAACCCGGCTCAATCGTATAAATATTTAGGACTAGTTGTAGTCGGTCTTGGGGGCATATATTTTATTGCCAAGAAAACATTAACCAAAAGCGCCTGAAGCTGGCTAATTCTCCTGGTCTTTCTTGCAAAAATAGTTTATAATACAAGTGTAAGTTTTGCCTTATCTTGGGGACTTTTTTTAGAACCCGCGATTATGACAATTAAGAAAAAAGGAGACATATGAATAAATTACAACTCACTGAACAATTGGCCGCTAAGTTAGGAATTACTCATAGCGATGCCGAACGTTTTATGAATACGTTCATTGCCATGGTTTATGAAACCTTAAGAGGCGGCGATAAGGTAAATATTTCCGGCTTCGGGCAATTTAGCGTATCGCATCGCGCGCCGCGCATTGGCGTTAACCCACGCAACCCCAGCCAGAAGATTACCATTCCGGAACTCAACACCCCAAAGTTTAAAGCCGGCGAGGCCTTTAAGGAAGCAATTAAACTCAGACCATAAGATCACAGATACGCAGATGGAAAACAGATAACGCGGATAAAAAAGCCCCTTTTTTGACAGGGGCTTTTATATTTAAGTTTTTGCCTATTGAAAAATGCCGGGTTTTTTGGTACAATTACCAAAGTAATTTTAGCGGGTATCGTACCTGCCGGCAGGCAGGCAGGTAGTGGTAGTGATATTTGAAAGTTGATAGATGTTTTGTAAGTTACTTTGAAGAAAATTTGCGGGATTCGTATAGTGGTAGTACACTAGCCTTCCAAGCTGGTGGGACGGGTTCGATTCCCGTATCCCGCTCCACAAAAA
>CAZFQP010000030.1:0-6578 GCA_964520505.1 uncultured Candidatus Saccharibacteria bacterium
TCACTATTTAGCCGTTAAAAGCTATGAAATTGCAAAAACGCCTTCGAGGCGTTTTTTGTTTGTAAATTTACTTGCAAATAATTCGCATTTAGTATATACTTGATATATGAAAGAAAAATGCGCCATTCATACAAAAGCCTTTCAGTCCGCCTTGCGGGGTAAAAATTTAAAAGCCACGCCCGGCAGGCTGGCCGTGTTGGATATTTTTGCTCATCGTGATAAACCATTAAGCATTAAAGAGTTAAAAAAACTTATTGGGGCCGATGGGCCTGATATAGCCACTTTATATCGCAATACGGAAAGTTTAACTGCCGAGGGTATGCTGGTTCGAGTAAATTTAGGCGCTAAAAATGCGGCTTATGAATTGGCTTCCCGCGGGCACCACCACCATTTAATTTGTAGTAGTTGTGGTTTGATAAATGATATAACTATAGTGTCACACCCCGGATTGAACGCTCAAGCTCTTGCCCAGACAAAAGATTTTTCTAGCGTTTCCGGGCACTCGCTAGAGTTTTTTGGAATATGCAAGAAGTGTAAAGTTAAATTAAGGATTAAGGATTAAGGATAAATATATGTCACAAATTTGGTTTTATACATTTTTAAGTTTAGCTGCGGTTAGCGGGTTGTCTTTTGTTGGTGCGTTGACATTAACTTTAGGCAACGATCGATTAAAAAAAGTTTTATTGTATTTAGTTAGTTTTTCTGCCGGCGCCTTGCTGGGCGATGTATTTTTGCATTTAATGCCCCAATTGTCGGCTACCGGTTTTGGCGTGCGGGAAGGATTTTATATTTTATCCGGAATTTTTGTTTTTTTTGTTTTTGAAAAATATATCCATTGGCACCATTCGCATATGGAGCATAAGGAAGAAATCCACGCCGTGGTCTATTTGGCGATTTTTGGCGATGCATTACATAATTTTATAGACGGTTTGGTAATTGCCGGTAGTTTTTTAGTCAGCCCGGCTTTGGGTTTGGCCACTACCTTGGCTGTAATTTTTCATGAGATCCCTCACGAGCTGGGGAATTTTGCGGTGTTGGTTCATGGCGGCTGGACGGCTAAAAAAGCTTTGTTGTATAATTTTTTGTCCTCTTTCGCGGCTTTTTTTGGCGGCATTATAGTTTTAATTTTTTCAAAAGATCTGCAAAATGCTCAGACTCTGCTTTTGTCTATTGGCGCGAGTAATTTTATTTATGTGGCTTTGTCTGACCTGGTGCCGGAATTAAATCAAGAAAAAGATAAAACTAAATCTTTTTATTTACTGGCTGCGTTTATATTCGGCGTTGTAATGATGGGCTTGCTTTTACTGCTGGAATAGTGTATAATTAATCCATCATCTTAAGTTTAAGTGTGCCATCTTTTGGGTTCCTTTATAAGGGTCTGTAGGTGCAAACATTTAAAGTTTTTTAAATAATTTAGTTAAGAGTGTAAGGTGAGCTCTTATAAGATAGGCCTAACAAAATGGCTAAGAAACTTTTCGTCGGCGGTATCCCGTGGGCTACCACATCCGATGACCTTAAACAATTATTCAGCCAGCACGGTACCGTAGCGACAGCTACTGTGATCACCGACAAGATGACCGGCCGCAGCCGCGGTTTTGGTTTCGTTGAATTCGAAAGCGACGCGGAAGCCGATGCTGCCGCTCAAGCTTTGAACAACAGCGACTTTGGCGGACGCACCCTGGTTGTAAAAGAAGCCCGTCCCTTGGAAGACAGACCCAAGAGAAGCTTTGGCGGCGGACATGGTGGCGGCCACAGCGGTGGCGGTTACGGTGGCGGCAGACGCGACCAGTACTAGTTTAAGGAAATAAAATTATTTTTGATTTTGTCCCGCCCTTGGCTCAAGCAGCCAAGGGCGGGATTTTTTTGCTTTTGCATTTTATCAGGGTTTGATATAATGCTCATATGCATAAACGTCACAAACACGACATAATAGTTATTTTAAGTGTTTTTGGTTTTGGAGTAAGTATGTATTTGGCGGTCAGCCACTATTTGGGTATTGCTGTGCCTTGCGATATTACCAAAGGCTGCGAGGCGGTATTGTCCAGTAAATACTCCAGTTTGTTTGGCTTGCCCTTATCGGTTTGGGGTGTAGCTTATTTTTCTGCAGTTATATTTACAGCATTGTTGGCTAATCATTATAATTTGTGGCGGAAAATTTTAACTGCCTTGCTTGGCGTAGGCGCACTAATGTCGCTGGGTTTTTTGGGGATTCAATTTTTCATAATAAAGAAAATTTGCCAATACTGTTTGACCACAGATATATTGGGGATTATCCTTTTGTTGCTTGATATAAATATTGAGCATCAAAAGGTTTAATTTGGCTTGCGGCATTTATTATGCTATAATGTTTTTAAAGTAAATCTCTTAGAGATAAAAATAAAATTATATGGAGAATGACAATTTAGGTATTTATTTATGGTCGGCACTGGCCTTGTTATTGTTTGGGAGTGTGTATCTAATAGTAGAAGGCTATAAGGTTCATAAATTGTTTGCCGAATCAATTGTCGGGAAATTAGTAAAAGCTTTGGTTGTAGTGTTTCTAATAGAGTTATACTCTTTGGGAATTGTAAGTTTTGCGTTCTTCTTTTTTTACCCCAAAGGTTTAATAGTTCTACTTCCCATATTTATGTTGTGGATTGTTAGTCTGGTCTTTGCAATTTTCGCCGTGCGAAGCGCTAAGCTACAAGTCACCGGATTAGTTAACAAATAATTAAATAAAATAAAAAATTAAAAAATTATGGCAAACTTAAACAACACAACAGCGGAAAATAATTATGACCCTCGTTGGTTCATTTGGACCATTTTGTTTTTGGTGGTCACCGGTATATCTTTGGTTAGTTATATTGTCTTAAGCGATAACGGCGCGGACGATGTTGCCGGCGCGGTGGTAACCAGGACAGCCGGCCACAAAACAGTAAAATAATTTTGGAATTAGTAAACAAATTTAACCCGCTGCCGGAAAAGGAGCGGGTTTTTGTTATGCATAGAAAAAAGGCGGGAAACGCAGGCACGATTGGTGCCGGTTTCCCGCCTTTTAGGTTGGGGGTTTTATTTCCCCCTGTTGGTTGAGCCCGTTGCCGGGTTCGTCGTTTCCTCCCTCGCTGCCGGCAAGTCGCTAATAATCTTGCCCAGCGTCAGTCTTGCTCCTTCCCAGTCCGCCTTGGGAACCTGGGAGAAGTTTTCCGGCAGGTTCGGGTCTTTGTTACCCGAGCCCGAGCGGTTGGTATAGACCCTTACCGTCTTGGCGCCCTCAATAAGCGCTTGGCGGATATCCCGGGTGGTGAGTTTGGCGCCTTGGCGGCGTCCTTCCCAGATCAGGAACGCGGCTTCCGCGGCCACCATTGGCGTGGCCTGGGAAGTGCCGCTGGCCCGGGTGTAATAGTTCCCCGGATACTCCACCGGGATTTCTCCGCCGTAGGCGAAGATGTCCACCCGGCTGTCATAGTTGGCAAACCAGGTGAGTTGTTCAACTGTTTCGCCGCTTTCTAGCGTGAGCGGGAACTTCTCGAGCGCCGAAACGCATACAACCTCTTCGTACGAACATGGCTCGTGAACCATGTTCGTGCCGTTGTTGCCTGCGGCAAACACGAAGACGACCTTGTCGGCATTTCTTTTAATCGATTCGTGGATTTCCTCCGGCAACTTGCCGGTTGTCCCCCACGATGCCGAAATTACCCCAATCTCGTCGGGGAGTAAACTTGCGGCGAAAGCCTCGATGGCCTTTGCCGAACAAAGCTCACAAAGTTCCCCTTGAGTTGAATTCAAGGTTGTCCCTATCCAGCTCCCATCAGCAATTTTGTAGCTGAGGACAGACACTACTTCCTTGGGAAGCAGTCCTGTTGAAACCTCGCCTGGCTCCGCGCAGACAATGCCGGCCAATCCTGTCCCATGAGGAATCCGGTCATACAGAGGGTCTTTTGCCATAAAACCCCCCGATAGGAAACTTTTGGAGTCACCCGCCGCCAGGCAGGTGATGTCGTCGTTGGCAGCAACGCCGCCGTCCATCACTACCAACTTCGTCGGTGGCGGTAACGACCTCTCACCAAGGTTTTTTTGAATGTGCTCCCAGACCGGGAGGACATTCAGGTCCCTTCCTTCACTAGCAGGGTTGCTAATGTAGTAGGGCAGCTTGGTTTTGGCTTGTGCGTTAGCAGAATTCACGCCCACAAGGAGCGTAAAAAAAACTGAAAAAACCGTCCTAATAAACATAACGCCTCCTTAACCTTCAAGAAGCCTATTATAAAATAATTAAACAATTTTGTCAAGCAAAAGGTCATAGACAAGTTCAAAAAAGTGTGCTATAATATATGTAGTGATTTTGAGTTTGTCTCACAAAATTTGAGCCGAAACTCTTATCCTCAAAGAAACAAAAAAACATTAGTCAAATATCAATTTTAACTCGGACAAAGCGTGTCATTTTTTAATGAGACAAAAATTGCCCGAATTAGGTTGAAAACAAAAATACAATGGAATATGTTTTAAGCATTATTGGCCTGCCGCAATTTAATTTAAAGCGAGCTCTTGCTCCTTTAAGGTTTTTTGGCGAGCATGTACATGACCATTTTATTCCGCATGCCCGCAACAATTATCATCCGCATATTTTGGGACATCGGGCTTTGGCTTTATTTTCCGGTTTGCTTGTTGTAGTTAAAATTTTTACCATCAGTATGCTGTCTTTTGGACCTGTTATGCCGGCTTTTTCTTCCGCAATTACCCAGGAGAATATTATTACCTTAACCAACGAGTCCAGAAAAGAATTAAACCTTCCGTTATTAAAAGCAAATAGCGAATTAAGTCGCGCGGCACAAGCTAAGGCCGATGATATGCTGGCCAAAGGTTATTTTTCTCACAATACTCCGGAGGGAAAAACTCCGTGGACGTTTATTACCGCCGCCGGTTATAATTATATTTCAGCCGGAGAAAATTTGGCGGTAAATTTTACCGAAGCAGAAAATGTGGAAACCGCTTGGATGAACAGCCCGGGGCATAAGGCCAATATTGTCAACAAAAATTTTGAAGAAATTGGGGTTGGTATTTCCCAAGGCGAGTATCAAGGCCATACGGCAATTTTTGTCGTCCAAATGTTTGGGACTCCGGCCGAACAGCAGGTAAGTTTGTCCGAATCGCCCACTAAAGTTTTACAGGCTAATGTTCCTGCCCCGGCTGTAGCAGCTCAGGTTATACCTGTTGAGCCAAAAACCGCAGCTGCTAAGACCGTGGCTTCCGCAACCGACAAGGTTGAAGCGCCGAAAGCAGTTCCGATTAAAGTTGAATCTGCAGAAGCCAAATTGGATGGTCAGGATTTGGTAATTTCAGCGACTACTAGCGGCCCGGTGGCAAAAATGGTTGCCTATTTTGGCCAAGAAGCAATTATGCTCCAGCCTAAAAGCGACGGACAGTGGTCTGGCCGTATTGCTCTGTCCGGCCTGGCGCAGAAGCAGGCCAGTTTGAGGATCCGTGCTTTTGATATGGCCGGAACAACTGATCAGTTGCAATTGGCGGATTTTTCCCCTGACACGCAAAAAAATTATAACCTGGCCGGCACAACGCCAAAAAATTATGTGGCTTTTTGGGGTAAGAATTTTGACCCCGGAGTATACGAAAAGAATTTTTATTTATTTTTTGTCGCCGGTATTTTATCCAGCATGATACTGGCCGTGGCTATAAAAAAGCATATTCAACACGTGGCTTTGGTTGCTAACAGCAGCTTTGTCGCCATTTTTGCCACGCTGATTTGGTGGGCAACTTAAATTTGTTATTTTAATCGAGCAGCTGTATAATTAAAATATTAATATAATATATTAAATAAGAATTTAATTACTAAATTTAAAGTATATGTCATTTTTCGGAAAAATTTTCTTTAAACAACGAACCACACTTTTTTTATTAACAGCGGTTTCGTTGTTTTTTTTCGGCCTGGCAATATCAATATTTTTTTCCCAAAAAGCTCAGGCTTTAACTTATCAGGAACTTTTTGAATCGAGTAAACAAGGCAAAGTTTTGGGTGAGATAATAAATAATCCGGTTCTGTTAACTTCAACAAGCAATAAGTCATTAAAAATTACAGCCACCCCAGTGTCTTTTGACGGTTTGGTTTGGGTATACAAGATTGATTGGAAAAGAGAAAAGCAAGCTACCGGTTCAATGTATTTGTCTTTGAAAGCGGACGCAACAAAAACGGCGGCAGAAATTCCAATGGCTGAACCGTCAGGTTCGACTCAGGTTTCACTCCAGCCGGGTACAAGTTATAGAATGGAATTTTTTGCCGGTTCAAAGCGAACGGGCATTTTATTGGTTAGAAAGTTTTTTATGACAGTTGCCAGTCCGGTTACCATGCAAGAGCCAGAAACAGCATTTTTGTCGGAGCCGGTTGCAAGTAGTCCGGAATTAACGTCAGGAGTGACAAATCAGTTGCCTGGCAGTGTAATTCAATCAACACTGGAAAATTTTAATGCCAAGGGACAGCAGTTGGTTCGTTTTGATACCGAAGGCAATGCGATTGACGCGCATGACGGAGAAATACGTTATTACGAAGGAAAATATTATCTTTATGGCACCAGTTATAATTGCGGATTTTT
>CAZFQP010000031.1:0-1695 GCA_964520505.1 uncultured Candidatus Saccharibacteria bacterium
ACTCAGCAACCCACATCGACGATTGACACTACCACAGAAATGTGGTATTTTTATTTGTTCAAATAAATGGAGGAAGGCGATGAAAAAGAGTGTTGCGATACTTACAATAGGGTTTGCTTTGTTTGGTTTTTGGTATGCGGTGTGGTTCTATTACCGCATCGAATTTGCTAAAGAGGTTGAAGAACCTCTGGTGCTGGCCGCCAACGCGAGAAGCACAGCTGAGTGCCAAAAGCACTTAGGCAAAGCAGTCTCATACCTTGTCAAGCAAGGGTTCATGAAAACCAACGAACATCTGTTTGTTGACGCCTACGGTTCTGGCCTGCCACCAATCCAGGCCTGGTTCAACAATCTAGTCGAAATCCAAACGGCGCTGGCCAAATCTAGCCTGCCGGAAAACGCGGGCAACGAGGCAACGCTGTTGATGCTAATTCGGGATCGACTTTTGGTCGATCAGGACGGCGAGAAGAAACTTCTTCTCCCGAGTGCCTACCCCAAAACCCTAACAATGTTCTGGTGGTGCTGGGGCAGCATCGGCATTATTGCGTTGGGTTTCACCCTGCGCGTAAACCACCGCTAAGCGCAACGGCACCAGCTTCACAGCGCGGGAGCCCCAACGGGTTCCTGCGCTGTATCATTTTACACTCCCCTTTTTTACAAAAAAAAATAAAATCAATTTGTTCATAAAACTCACAAATGTGAGAGTTGTGAACAAGTTAAAATCGTCATTTGTATACAAAGATGATCTTTGTATACTAAAAAACAGCGCAGGTTCTAGACCGGCGCTGTTTTTTAATGTTCGTGGGGCGGGCAGGGTTCCAGCTCCACTTCTATGGTGCAGTGATTAATTTGGAATTTGTCTTTTAACATCTGCTTAACTTTTTTTATCAGCTCCACGTTTTCTTTTAAGTCATAATTGGCGGGGATTATGTGGCAGTTGAGCGCGGCTTTTTGCGAGGCCACCGCCCACACGTGAAGATCGTGGACTTCGGCCACGCCCGGAGTATTTAAAATTAATTTTTCTATTTCCGGCAACCGTAAGTGTTCGGGCACTCCTTCCAATAAAATATGCACCGCTTGGTTAATAATTTGCCAGCTACCATAAACCAGCATTATTCCTATGGCAATACTAATAATCGGGTCGGCTATGGTTTTTCCGGTAAGAACAATAATTAATCCTGCCAGTACCGCCCCGGCGGAAACCAAGGCATCAAACAGCATATTTAAAAATACGCCTCGGGTATTTAAATCATCCCGATTTTTTACAAACAAAAATGCCACGGCGCTGTTAACTAAAATGCCCAAGCCGGCCACAAGCATAATTACTCCCCCCTTTACCGGCTGAGGATGAATAATTTTTAAGTAGGCTTCAAAAAAAATATATCCGGCCACCACCATTAAAATTAACGCGTTAACCAGAGCGGTTAAAATTGTCACTTTACCATAACCAAAAGTATGTTCCTGCGTGGCCGGCCGTTTGGACAACTTTTGCCCGGCCCAGGCAATAATAATGCTCAATGAGTCGGTAAAATTGTGAGCGGCATCGGAAATTAAAGCCAAACTGCCTGTTAGCATGCCGACAATAATTTCAAAAATCGCAAAACCCGTATTTAACAGCAGGCTAAGCTTGAACTTTGAGGAAAGATTGGCCGAAGAATGATCGTTCATAAATTAATTATAGCACAATTATGGTATAAT
>CAZFQP010000031.1:1795-6549 GCA_964520505.1 uncultured Candidatus Saccharibacteria bacterium
ATTGGCGTTCTGCTGCTGGCGGCTTTAAGTCTGACTCACTTGCCCAAAAAAGACCGCGCCGCGGTTTTCTTAACTGTTCTAGTCGGCAACACTATTTATATGGGCTTCCCGCTCATTGGCAAAACAGTTGCTTCGGAACATTACAAACTGGTTGTAGCCGCGGCCACAGCGCATTTAGTTTTAGGTATGGCCTTTTCCATTTTAGCCGTAGAATTTTTAGTTGTTAAATCCAAAAATTGGAAAAAATACGCGAGTGAATTTTTTATTAACCCGCTAATTTTGGCTTTATTGGGTGGAATACTTTTAAGCCTGAGTAAGATTCACGGCGCGGCAATAGACTTTATAAAAATCCCGCTGTCCGCCTTAAGCGTTACCGCCTCGCCGGTGGCCTTGTTTGCCTTAGGCGGATTTTTACACGGCCGCTTTATGGCCAGCCATTTTAAAACTGCCGGTGTGGCAGCGTTTTTTAAACTGTTAATTTTGCCTTTACTAATCGGCCTCGGCGGCGCTTTTTTTCAAGTTGGCCGGCCGGCTTTAAACATTTCTGTTTTAGTCGCTGCGATGCCCGCGGCCGTCACCTGCTTTGTAATTTCCGAACGTTATAAGTTAGACGAGCAATTGGTTGCTAACGCTATTTTACTTTCCACAGCCGCTTCAATATTTACCATAAGCATGCTACTGGCGGCTATTGGATAAATGAAAAGAGGGCGCCGGCGGATAGTTCCGCTGGCGCCCTTAATGTCGGTTTAGGCTCTGAGCCTGGCGACCAAGAGAAATGTTTTGGCAGATAACGATCCTGCCAACACAGTTACCTTTAGCCCAGCCGGGCTGAAACCCAGGGCATAAAAGATTCCGTCGGCAATCCAATTACCCCAAACATAGCCCTGTTTTTCTGTGCCCAGCCAAAGATAACAAACAACAATCAGCGCTGGCCGAAAAACAAACGTGTCAAAAAATTCCACCCACCCGAATTCCCTGACTATTTCGATCAGCACGGACTTTAGCTCCACTCTCCTGACCAGCCATCGATTGGCAATAAGCATGGCATAAAACATCGCGTTGCCGCCGATGAAAGCTGCGGCAAATTTCTCCGCCACGCTGCTCGTCGCCATCTTATCTATAATGGCAAATGCCAGAAAATATGGAACTACGACCGCGGCCAAGTTTTCCGTGCACCACTTGGCCGGCTTTGTTATTAAACTTTTGATGACGCTAAAGCGACCCCCTTATCCTTTGCGTCAATAAAATGAGCAACCGGCCTTGTTTAAGGGCCAACATAAAGCCTCCTTATCGGCAATATTTAAACTCAGTTTATCACAAAATAATCAGCTGTGCTATTTAGCCAAAAATGGATTGAATTTGGTGTCGCGGTCGTAAACATCAACCCCTTCGCGCCGTTTTAAAAAGTTGGTAACTTTATAAGTAATTGGCGTGGCCAAGGCTTCAAATAAAACTTTAAAAACATAAATTGTGCCTATTAAATTCAGTAAAGCCGGCAGCGGCATAGTGCCGTAAAAAGCCACTAAGGAAAAAACCAAAGAATCCACCCCTTCGCCAACAACGGTTGAACCAATAGTCCGGCTCCACAAGTGGCGGCCGGAAGTCCAAATTTTCATTTTTGCCAATACATAAGAATTGGTAAACTCACCCGCCCAATAAGCAATTAAACTCGCCAGCACCAAACGCGGTACAAAACCCAACACCGCTTCGTAAGCTCCTTGGTTTGGCCAATCTTTGGCGGCAGGCAAATATTGCACGGCAGCTAATGTTAAAGCCATCATAACCAGGCAAGCAAACCCCAGCCAAATAATGCGGCGGGATTTTTTATAACCGTAGACTTCGGTTAAGATATCGCCAAAAATATAAGAGATAGGAAATAAAATAGTGCCGCCGTCAAAATTAAAGCCGGCCACAGAGGCCACTTTGGCCGAGGCAATGTTGGAAATAATTAGTACGGCCACAAACAAACCCGCAATAATATCGTAATATTTAAAATTCTGTTCTTGCATAAATATGATTATAGCATATCATGGCAAAAAATCCCCATTGCCATTTTGGCAACGGGGATTTTTTCTTTCTTTTTTTGCGGTTAAGTTCATAACGCTCAAATCCAGCCAACTCATGCTAATTATTTAAATGGCGGCATTTGGCCGTCTATAATATTTTTTGCGGTAATGGAGGTTCCGGACTTCTCACCGGAAACCATTAAAGCGTCGCCTACCGCTATGTCGCCTACCCCGATGGTAGTGACTTTTTTTATAGAGGCTGCGGAGGCGTTAATGGTATAGACTGTTCCGTCTTTACCGGTTAAAGTAATAGTATTGCCGTTAATTGCGGACACGGTTCCGGCTTCGCCCATGGCTCCGTGCATTCCTCCCCGGCCAAAACCTGTGCCTATTTGCCCGACAACAACTTTTGTTGCGGCAACATTTGTCCCTGATATTGTTCCCTGGACATTAAGGTGATCTCCCACTTTTATATCGGCAATAGTAATTACCGTGGGAGCTTGCGGTGTTGACTGTTGCCCGGTTCCAACCTTTTCGGGGAATTTTTCCATAACCGCGGCGGAGGCATCTACAACATAAGAAGCGCCCGTCCGATTATTTTTAATTGTTATAGAATTGCCGTTTATGGCTGTTACTTCCCCTGCGGCTGTTGGTTTAATAAATTGCCCCATCATACCGCGAAAGCCTTGGGCACTGCTGCTGGCTTTGGTTTGCAAGGCAATTGTTCCTGCCGTGCCTACTGCCAAACCTAGGATGCTAAACATAACTGCTGTTTTTTTGGATAGACTCATTTAGTGTTTCCTTTTTTAGGTTAATTTTTAGTGGCGACCTTTGCATACTATACGAACGGTAAACAGTTGCTTGGTTCACGAAAATTTTATTTTACCTTAATGGCAAGATAAAATAAAAAATTCCGCGATTGTAGGCAAAAAAATTTTGGCTTAAAACAAAAAAACTCCCCTCCAAAAAATGGAGGAGAGTTTTTTAAAAGACGTAGGTTATACGCGCTTTACGTTTACCGCGTTAGGTCCTTTTGGAGAATCTTCTACATCAAAGGAGACCTGGTCGCCTTCGTGAAGTTCATCGTACTGGACGCCAACCAAAGACTTGCTGTGGAAAAATAAATCTTTTTCCTGGCCTTCAACTGTAATGAAGCCAAAGCCCTTGTCGGTAAGTTTTTTGATAACACCGTTCATGGTTTTGTATGCTTAAAAGATAAAAGTGCAAATTTTACTATGCGTGGGAAAGTCGACTAGGTTTCTATGCATATCCTTTGCTCCCTAATCATGGCATTAATCCCAAGTCTTGTCAAATCTAAAATTATCCCCCTTTCAGGTTGCCGCGACGCTTAAATTGGTATTAAATATAATTATGAATAAAAGAATTAAATTCTGCTCGGTTACGGCGGCAATTGTTTTGTACGGGGTTTTTATTTTTATTGCCGCGTTAAAAGAATCAAGCGCGCCTCAGCAGGCCCAAATAAATATTCCGATAATTAAGCCCGAGGCCGGATCCAAAGAAGCGGTTGTCCCCGTTCCCGCTGTCATGCCGGAATCAAATACTTTAGCAGTCCCCTTCACGCCGCAAGCGCCTACCGGCAATTGGGATGCTTTGCATAATGAAGCCTGCGAAGAAGCCAGCGCGATTATGGCCAACGCTTTTTTTACCGGCAACAAAACTATTACCTTGCCGGCCGCGCAAGTGGAAGAAGAAATTACCGGACTAACTAAATGGCAAGACGAAAATTTAGGCTACCATAAAGATTCCACCGCGGCCGAAACCGCGGCAATGATTACCGGCTTTTACGGACTTAAAACAAAACTGATTGAAAACTATTCGCTGTCTAATATTAAAGATGAGTTGAATTTAGGACACGTAATTATTTTGCCGGTTAACGGACAAAAAATTAGCAATCCCTATTACAAACAGCCGGGGCCGATTTACCATATGCTGGTAATTCGCGGATACAATCAGAAAGGATTAATAACCAATGACTCCGGCACCAAGCGCGGCCTAAATTACAATTATACTTTTAATACCCTTTACCAAGCCGGTGCCGACTGGAACCATTTAACCGACACTATAGATCAAACAAAAAAAATAATTATTGTTGTGGAAAAATAGTTTTTTCCACTTGTTCATAACTCTCACATTTGTGAGAGTTATGAACAAGATTTAAGAAGATATAAAATTTACCATAAAAGTAAAGAGGCCGCCCCTTTGCCGGGGGCGGCCTTGAGTGAAGACCTGAAAAACTCAATTGCTTGGTGGAAGTCGTTAACTCCCACCGAGAAATTGTATTTTTGGGCAACTGTTCGGCGCTTGTTCCAAAGCGCGTGCAGCGATTCGTACTCGACTTCCGCCGTTTTGATTTTCTGGTCTAAGGCGGCAAGCTCACTGAGCGCGAACTTAATGCTGTTGTCGTCGCTCTGTGGCTTGTTAAGCAGAAGCTGTTGCTCGTGTTTGAGCGCCTCCACCTCCATCTGCTTGGCCGCACCTTCAGATACCAATTCGCGGAGTTTCGCTTCGACCAGCCTCTGGAGAAGGATTTTAACCCGGTAATTATTCGGGTGAAGGGTTGTGCCAAACTCCTCGCGAAATTGAGAGAAGTCTACGGGCTGGGATTGGAGGTACGCCCCCCGAATCATAATAAGTAGGGCAACCATGCAAGCGCCCAACATCAAAACAGAACCAAATCTCATACTGCCTCCTTTACAAAGGATATATTTCCACATTTACATAATAATG
>CAZFQP010000032.1:0-5024 GCA_964520505.1 uncultured Candidatus Saccharibacteria bacterium
ATTTTCTTGATAATTTCAATGACTACAGAAACCACAATGAGCAAACCGGTACCGCCAAAAGTAAGAGCCTGAGTGCCGGTAAAGTTTTGCAAAATTAACGGCAAGATGGCAATTAAAGCCAAAAAGAAAGCTCCGGCCAAAGTAATGCGGTTTAGCACCATACTGAGGAAGTCGGCGGTCTGCGCTCCCGGACGAAGACCCGGAACAAACCCGCCATTTTTTTGCACGTTCTCGGCAATTTCCTGAGGGTTAAAGACCACGGCCGTATAAAAGTAAGTAAAAGCCATAACCAAAATAAAATAGGTAATGCCGTAAAACCAACCTTGGGAATTAAACAAAGATACAGTTTTACTTGCCAACCCGGCCAACATAGCCGATTTAGCATTTACGAAAAACTGAGCTATCATTGCCGGGAAAATCATTAAAGAAATAGCAAAGATAATCGGAATAACTCCTGCTTGATTGAGTCTTAATGGCAAATGAGTATTAACACCGCCGAATAATTTATTACCGCGGACGCGCTTGGCATAGGCTATGGGAATATTCCGTTGAGCCTCCGTTACTAAAACAACTCCGGCAATGACTATAAGCACCATAGCAATAAAAGCCAAAACTAACGGCAATTTAGAAGCGTCATACCAGCTGGATAAAAAGCCGAAGTTAGATGGAATTCTGGCGACAATACCGGCAAAAATAATTAAAGAAATACCGTTACCCACATCAAACTCTGACATAATTTCACCAAGCCACATCATTAACATTGTGCCGGCAGTAATAGATAATAAAGTGATGAACCACTGGAACGGGGTAAAAGTACCCAGCACAGCGGCACCGCCCTGAGTTTGCAAAATGCGAATTGTTCCAAAACCCTGCAAAATAGCTAACGGAATGGCTAAATAGCGAGTGTACTGGTTAATTTGCGCTCTGCCCGCTTCCCCGCCTTCTTTTTGCATTTCAGCAAATGATGGAATAATAATAGTGAGCAGCTGCATAATAATGGAAGCAGTAATGTAAGGACCAACACCGAGCATGACAATGGAAAAATTGGTCAGACCGCCGCCGGAAAAAATATCCAGCATATTAAAAAATTGGCTTTTTTGGAAAAAATCCTTTAGTCCGCTGACGTCTATGCCGGGAATCGGGATGTGCGCCAAAACTCGAGTCAATAATAAAAGACCCAACACAATTAAAATTTTATTGCGCAGGTCTTTAGTTTTCCAAATAAGGGAAAGTTTGTTCATAATGTATTTACAGCACGAACTCACTAACTACACGAAATTTGTTTTTGTGGTTTTCGTGTTTTTTGTGCTTTCGTGGTTTATTATTTTATCGAACCACCGGCTTTTTCAACTGCTTCTTTAACGGAAGCGGATACCGGCAACTTGAGATGCAGCTTCTTTTTGATTTCGCCTTTTAAAATCTTGACTTTAGTTTCGTTGATATCAACTAAGCCTTTATCTTTTAAAGCTTTCATGTTTACTGTATCACCCTCGCCAAAAATATTCAACTCGGTTAGGCTCAAAACCGCACCCTTGGTGTTAAGCGACCTGAAACCGCGGGATTTAGGCAACTGACGAACCAATGGTTGACGTCCACCTTCAAATACCGCCGGCATCTTGCTGTGACCGGTACGTTTGGTTTGACCCTTGTTACCGCGAGTGGCATAAGTACCGTGACCACTTCCTAAACCACGCCCGACAACTTTGCGGCGATGAGTGGATTTAGGGTGTTTTTTGAGTTGATGTAACTTTATCATATATATCTTTCATCTTTAATCCTTTACTAACTGTAGTTACAGTGTAAAGGATAAAGGATAAGGGATTAGGGATGCTTACTTGCGCAACAACGCAAGTTTCTCTTTGCTCTTCATTCTGCGGAAGGCGGCAAAAACAGCTTTTACGTTGTTAACTTTGTTGTTGGAACCAAGCATTTTGCAGACAATATTCTTAACGCCGGAAAGTTCCATAACGGAACGGACAGCGCCGCCGGCAATAACACCGGTACCGGGTTTGGCGGGCTTAAGCATTAAACTGCTGGATTTATATTTAATGCTCAGTTCGTGCGGAATAGTTTCATTAACCAAAGGCAGGGTAACCATATTCTTCTTAGCAGCATTCACGGCTTTATTCACGCTTTCGGACACGTCGGCTCCTTTTTTCAAACCCATACCAACTTTACCTTTGCGGTCACCAATAACAACCAACGCGCGAAAACGCATTCTTTTACCACCGGCTACAACGCGGGTAACTCTTTTGACTTCCACGACTTTTTGATCAAACTCATTGCGGTCGCGTTCACCTTCGTTATTTGATTGTCTTCTTCTTCTTTTTTCCATAAATGTATCGAATATACGAATTAGACGAATCTTCGAATGGCTGCGAATTTACGAATTCGTTGTTCTTCGTAGATTCGTTCTATTCGTTGATTCGATGTATTAATTAAAAATCTAGTCCGCCTTCTCTGGCTCCTTCGGCCAAAGCTTTAATTCTGCCATGATAAGCAAATCCGCCGCGGTCAAATCTTACTTTCTTTATATTCTTGGCCATGGCTTTGCCGGCAACCAATTTACCCACCTCTTTTGCCAGCTCGCTCTTTTTTGCTTTAGTCTTTACTTCCAGACTGGAAGCAGCGGCTAAGGTTTTGCCTTCATTGTCATCTATTACCTGAGCATAAATATGGCGGTTAGCCTTAAAAATAGCCAGACGAGGCGCACTTGCGTCTCCGCTAACTCTGCTTCTCACGCGCTTGTGGCGAATGGTTCTTTTTAAGTTTTTCTGCTTCTGTCTGTTCATAAAATAGTTTAAAGTTAAAAAATCAAAGTGTAAAATTTTGGTGTCCCTTCGGGACGGTTATTTAAAGGTGTCGCGAAGCGACTCTATAATTTTCCATTTTGATATTTACATTTTTCTCTTTATTTGCCGCCTCCGACGACCTTAACAACTTTACCGGCTTTGCGGACTATTACTTCGTCGCTGTATTTGATACCTTTCCCCTTATATGGTTCCGGTTTCTTTAGCTCGCGGATTTCCGCAGCAAACTGACCAACTTGTTGTTTGTCCGCGCCTGCAATGGTAATAGTATTTTTTTCCACTGTCACTGCCAAACCTTTGGGGATTTCTCTTTCTACCGGATGGGAAAAACCTAATGACATTACAATCTTTGTTCCTTGGACAGCAACTTTAAACCCGACACCAATAACTTCCAGTTTCTTTTCAAAACCTTTAGTCACACCTTCAACCAAATTCTGAATTAAAGACCTAAACAACCCCCATAAGGCGCGCTCTCTTTTGTTAGTCTGATTTTTAACGTCAACCACAATTTCCTTTTCCGAAACACTGACTTCCACTTTCGGATTTAAAGCCAAAGTCAAAGTTCCCTTAGGACCGGTGACGGTTAAAGTCAAATCTTTCTTTTCGGCCTTAACGCCGGAAGGAAGTACTACAGGTTTTTTTCCAATTCTGCTCATAAAATAGTTTAAAGTTAAAAAATCAAAGTGTAAAATTTTGGTGTCCCTTCGGGACGGTTATTTAAAGGTGTCGCGAAGCGACTCTATAATTTTCCATTTTGATATTTACATTTTACATTTCTACCAGACCTGGCACACAACTTCTCCGCCCATCTTGGCTTTACGAGCTTCTTTATCTGTCATTAATCCTTTAGAAGTAGAAACAACCGTAATTCCGAAACCGCTGTTCGTGCGGGGCAGTTTGTCGGCCGGCAAATAAATTCTTTGCCCCGGCTTGCTCACGCGCTTTATTCCACCAATTACCGCTTCGCCGTCTTCCGCATACTTTAAAGTAATCTGTAACATTTTGTGCTGGCCGGTAAGTTCGCTAATGCTACCAACAAAACCTTGTTTGTGCAGTAATTGCGCCAGGCTAGCCTTAAATTTTGAGTAAGGCAAAACCAGCTCGTTTTTACGGGCAGCGCTTGCATTGCGAATGCGGGTTAACATGTCGGCGATTGGATCGGTGAACATAAGATAATTTAAAGTTTAAAATTCAAAGTGTAAAACGAAGCTTTAGCTTTGTCCCGAAAGAAATTGAGGGATCCCTCGGGCGCACTCGGGATGACAGCTAAATATTAGTTTAAAGTTTGTCATTTTCCATTTTGATATTTACATTTTACATTTTTACCAACTGGCTTTAACTACTCCGGGAATCTCCCCTTTACTGGCCAACTCTCTAAAACAAATACGGCACATATTAAAATCTCTCATATAGCCGGCCTTGCGTCCGCACTTCCAACAACGTCTAACAACCCGAGTAGGAAATTTCGGCTTCTTTAAACTTCTTAAAGATTTTGCAATTTGTGCTTGTGTGGCCATAAATTTATCGAATCTGCGAATTAGACGAATCTGCGAATGTCTGCGAATTTACGAATTCGTTGTTCTTCGTAGATTCGTTCCGTTCGTAGATTCGATGTATTACTTTTTAAACGGGAACTTCATTTGAGTTAATAATTCTCTGGTAATCTCATCTTTCTTAGAATTGGTAACAATAGAAACTTCTAGACCAAATACGCTTTCCAAAGATTCAGAGGAAATTTCCGGGAAAACCAGTTGTTCCTTTAAACCCAGGTGATAGTTGCCGCGTCCGTCAAAACCATCTTTATTTACACCCTGGAAATCGCGTACTCTTGGCAAAGCGACGTTAATCAGTTTATCCAAAAAGCTGTACATTCGGTAGCCTCTTAAAGTGCATACAATTCCTACGGTTTGGTTCTCGCGAACTTTAAATCCGGCAATAGACTTTCTGGCCTTGGTCTTTACCGGCGCCTGGCCGGTAATTTTTTTAACGTCTTCAACAAACTGGTCAATCTTCTTCTTGTCTTCTTTGACCTTGCCGACGCCGACGTTAACAATAACCTTGGTGATTTTCGGGACTTGCATCACATTCTTAAAACCGAACTTCTGTTTTAAGGCCGGGGCTATCTGTTTATAAAATTGTTCTTGTAATCTTTCCATAAATTTATTGAAATAAATTTTTCTACTAAATACTAATTTTTACTAAACTACTAAACTA
>CAZFQP010000032.1:5124-6318 GCA_964520505.1 uncultured Candidatus Saccharibacteria bacterium
ACGGCTTTCTTGCTGGCTTTAGCTACTCTTTGCTTGCTGCCGTTTTCCAAAAAAGTATAACCTACGCGGGATGACTGGCCGGAATTCGGGTCAAGCAACATTACCTTGGAAGCCTGCAGTGGAGCAAAGAAAGTAATTTTTTTGCCCGGCTCGCCGACTTTTTTGGAACGCTCATACTTGGTATGCGCATTCACGTTCTCTACGGTGAGCTTGCGGTCTTTAGGCATTACTTTTATCACTTTACCGGTCTTACCCTTGTCTTTTCCGGAAATGACCTTTACAGTGTCGCCAGTCTTAATTTTCAGTTTAATGTTGTTCATAAATGTATATTCATCACTAACTCACTAATTACACGAATTTCACGAAACTAAAATTTTGTGTCTTTCGTGTTTTTTGTGCGTTCGTGCTTAATACTTATATTACTTCTGGTGCCAAGCTGACAATTTTCTTAAATCCGTCTTCAAAAGATCCTTTAGCTTTTTCACGAATTTCTCTCGGAATCGGTCCAAAAATACGGGTTCCCTTTGGTTCGCCTTTTTCCTTGTCTACAATTACTCCGGCGTTTTCATCAAAGCGGATGTAAGAACCGTCTTTTCTACGAATCTCTTTGCGCAAGCGGACAATGACCGCGTAGACCTTATCGCCTTTCTTCAAAGAAGAATTAGGAGCGACCTGCTTGACTGAGCCGGCGACAATGTCACCAATGCGGGCAAACCGGTTGCTGTTCTTGCCGTTAACAGAAAAAACGTTGACGATTTTCGCGCCGGTGTTATCTGCTATTTTAATCCAGGATCTTACTTGTAACATATAATTAATTCACGAACTCACTAATTACACGAACTTCACGAAACTTAAATTTTGTGCCTTTCGTGTTTTCTGTGCGTTGGTGGTTTAAATCTTATTAATTACTTTAAACTTCTTGTCCTTGCTGTATGGCTTGGTAGATTCAATGGTCACGCGGTCGCCGGTTTTGTATTCATTGGCTTCGTCGTGAGCCTTAAATCTTTTTGAGATCGTATAAGCTTTCTTGTACTTGGCGTGGCGTTTGCGGATATCCACTTTAACCACCACGGTCTTGTCCATTTTGTCGGAGACGACCAGGCCAATAAGCTGCTGTTTTTTAGATGTATTTTCCATAAAAATGTATCGAATATACGAATTAGACGAATCTGCGAATGGCTGCGAATTTACGAA
>CAZFQP010000033.1:0-6289 GCA_964520505.1 uncultured Candidatus Saccharibacteria bacterium
GGAAGCTCAGCCTGTGGCACCAGCAAACAAACAGCCGGCGCCAAAGCCTGTTGCTGCGGCTCCCAAGGTTCAGACGAAAGTTTTGGACCAGAAGAGTCTCAGGGAATTGGAACGAGAGATGGGTTCGGATCTGGGTAAGTCGTCAAGGCTTGTTCCTCCGGCTCCTCCTGCAAAAAAGCCCGAGCCGTCTACTAAGCAACAAGTCATTCAAAAGCCTCAGTCTGTGGTGAAAGTTGAAAAGAGGCCTGATGCGTTGCTGAGGGAATACAAGCTCCGCATTGCTGCCCAGAGGCGGGAGATTGATGAATTTACCCAAAAGGCTGCCAAACAGCAGGCTGAGGCGGCCAGAATGGCCGAAATTCGTTGGGTGAATGAGAACAATGTCTCCAAGGTGCCGAGCGATCTGCCCTATCCCTGGAGAGTTGTTTGGATCGGTTTATTGGTTGGGTTCCTGTTTGTTGCCCTCTTAATCTTTGGGCTTAAATTTGGTCCTTCTGTGGAAGCGTGGTTGCAGAAGAGGGTCGTTAACGCTAAGAGAGAAAAAGCCGCACAAATTTCTGAGGATAACTCTCAGGTTGTATCACCTCGAGCAGCTCGGCGGCTAGCTGGTAATCATCCAGCGCGCCCTCTGAGCGTCATGGAGCTTGACGAGGCTACCCGCATTGTCGCCAGGGCTAATGGGCTGCAGCTCGTTAGCCGCGAGCGGAACAAAGCGAGCTAGGCTACGTTCACCCCCTATTAACACCACTAACAACATTAGATGCCGAAGCTTAAAGCTTCCGAATGCAATGCCGTGCGACTCCTTGGAGTCTGCTGACGGTATCAGGAAAAACATCTACATCAATAGCAAAAAAGACGTCCCGGAAATCTTTCGGGGCTGTTTTTTTTGCCTTAAATATTTTTTTGCCATCCCGACTATCAATAAGGGATCCCTTAATATGTTACTGATAAAAAATTGGAGTATTGCGATCTTCATTAATCGGCTTCAGGACGGCGTGGGAGGGACTGCTTTATTAGCGGCGTAGAGCGAATCCATCCCGATTTATCGGGACGAGTGAGTCGAGGAGCTAATATAGGTTAAATACCTCGGAGTTCTACTCCGAGGAACCTTTATCCCATCAAATTTTTTAGGGCTAGCCTCTATCCGTATTATCAGTATCATCTGTATGAATCCGTACATCGGTATCAGAACGTTTTTTTTGACTTTCCCTGTAAAAATGCCATAATAAATTTAACATAGTTGTAGTATAAAAATAAACTCTAAAATATATGTTTGGAAGAGAGTCGGGATCAGGATGGAATCCCTTTAATAAAGAGTCGAAGCAGAACAAAACTGAAGATCCAAAAGAGCCAATCGGCCAGCCGGTAAAGCCGGCGGAAAAAATTCGCAATATTTTTTCGCGAAAAAAACATAAAATTGATCAGGAAGAAAGAAGGCCACAAGAATCCAAAGAGTCGGTAGCAAATCATTCTTCTCCCGCGGAAGTTTTAACCGGGGAATTATTGGCGGATTCAGAGGCTCCAAAGTATATAATTGATGATTTAAAAAAGCCAAAAATAATTTTAAAAGTTCACGAGCTGATAAATAATCGTGCTGTTTTCGGCCAGAAATTAAAAAAGACCTGGGAAACTGTTCGTCCGGGTTTGGCCGGCGCGGCAGCCGGCGCGGCAATGCGGTCGGCTACAAAGTTTGCTTTAAAGCGGACTTTGGATTTTGGCAGTGTGGGCGCTTCGGCCGTGGCCGGAGGCTTGGTTGGCGGGGGAATGGAATTTTACAAAGCCAACAAAGCGGAAAAACAACGGCTGAATAATTTGGACACATATAACAAAACCTTGGACGGTTATGAAAAAATGACCGACTTGGAAAAAGCTAGCGCCTATGTGGCCTTGGAAGCCGCGCTTAAAGACAGAAATCTTGACCCGACCGTTCACGCCGAGCTTAGCGCCAGGATGCTTGAGTTAAAAGTCTCCGCGGACAAAAAAGATGCCTGGGAAAAAAATGACAAAAGCGAACGGTTGCTAAAGTTATTTGAACTTAGGCAAAACGCGGAATTTAATTTATTGGAAAAAGGACGTTCTAAAGAAGAAGCTAAAATTTTAAACCAATTATATAAAGAGCAGGGTTTAGCTAAAAATTGGAAGAAAATTACTTTGGCCACGGCTAAGGGCGCTGTTATTGGCGCCGGCGCAGGTGCTTTGGGCGCGTGGGTTTTTGAGCATTTTTCAGGGTCTGCGGTTCAAACTGTTGCTGACCGTCGCCCTGGTGGTTTAAGCCAAGCAGCCGCCCCGCGTTTTATCCCTCCGCTAGAAACGGCTAAAACTAATTTGCCAAGCAAAGAAGATGTGCAAACTTTGCACAAAACTGTCTGGCATACCGCTAAACAATTTCTACAAGATCATGGCATAAAAAAACCCTCGGTTAAAGATATTAATCAAGCAATGGTAACCATAAGCGAAGAAAATAATATTGAAATTACCGGCCATCATCCGGGAGCTTTAGGAAGTACTTGGTATGAGGGTTTTGAGCACGCGCATAAAGAAGGGGCCGGCGCGCTAAAAGATACTCACCTGCAAGAGGGGATGAAGCTAAAAGGTTTTGACAAATTAGCCGAACTGGTTAAGAAAGCCGGCGGACATATAGCCGTTCATCAAGAGGTACCGGTTGCTGCTCATAATGAACTTGTAGGAAAAGTCCCGGTTTCCGGTATGGGCAATAGAATTGCGCAAACAATGGTCCCAAGAATCGGACTAAATGGCTGGACTAAAGACTTGGGAAATTATGGCAATGTCTTAAAGTCAATTTTTAGAGTTTCCGTATACGTAGCTGAAGTCGCCGCCGTGGGGGCGGGGTCTGCTTATGCCGGGAATGAATTGTATAAAAAAATTAAAAATCTCCGGACAAAAGAAAATTTAAAATCCGAAGAAGCCGCACGTCCGGAGCCAAAACAAGAAGTTTTACCTAAAGTAATTCCAATTGATTCGATGCCTAAGGCAGAAAAGACAGAACCTTCTGCGGTTGAGCCGAAAAAAGATTCTGCCAGCCCGGAAATTTTTACCGCCGGGGCAGTTTTAGCAACCCGCGAAGCCGGTAAAAATCCGGAGAATTTAACCTTGGAGGAGCTTGAGAAAAAAATAGCCGAATTGTCCAATAATACCAACAAAGCCTTAGACGATGTAGAGACTTATTTAAACGAACCCAATCCGGACTATTTTGAATATGATGATATGTTAGATAAGGCTTGGAATTATTTAACAAATGACAATTGGGAAAAAATAACCGGCGCAGTTTCGGAAGAAAATCCCCAAACAATCTTAACACTTGAAAAACTTTGGAACGACTCGGTAAAAAATTTAATGGAGCGACGGGCCAAAATTACCGACAAAGCGGAAAAAATATTTAATTTAAATTCAGAACCCATACCGGACAATTTTTCCGGCGACCTGCCGGCAGACGATGGCGGGGATGATGACAATAAAAAAGAAGAAAATAAAATTGAAATATTAGGAAAAAATAATGAGCAGCTTCCGGCTGAACCGATTTTGGATATGGGGCGAAGAGTGGAGATGCTAGATGAAATAGTTACTAAGCAAAGCTCGAGTTTTGATAAAGTATTTGAATATTTGCAGAGGCCAGACGCAACCTTACAAGGGTTTAGAGATATGGATGCCAAAATAGAACTGGTATTTACTCCCGAATTCGGCAAAAAGTTAACTTCTGGAGCCACAGAAGAAGAAATTAGTAAATTAAATAAATTGGGAAATAAAGCGCTTGATTTTTTAAACACAAAATGGGATGGGATTGCAGCGTTGGCCGATGAAAAATTTTTTATTAGTAAAGATTTTAAGAACCACCGTCGGGAACAGGTGAGAAAAATGGAAAAGGCGGGGTTTGAAAATGTCGATCTTAAGGGATTGCCGTTTAACAGATTTTTCTATTTAATGAAAGAAGACAGTATTTTAAAACTTTTATTTAAGGAAGATGAGGTGGCAAAAAAGAAGACGGAATTATTAGAAGCTTTGACAGATTTGAATTTAAACAATAACCGAAAGACCTTAGAGGATTATTGTCTAGGAATGCTGGAATATGGCAATAATATTAGTCCCGAAAGTTTTGCCGAAGCACAGCATATTCTTGGAGAAATGGAAGGGCTTTCTCCAGCTGTTGCCAAAATAATTGAAGATGCCAGAAAAGAATTCAGGCAACAAAAGAAAAAAAGTAAAAAATAAATTTTATGCAGCACGAACACAAAATGGGAAAAATAGATTCAGAGGAATTGCTTGTCGAGCTGGGGCTGGGTGGTTTATCTGCCGAAGAGAAAGAAAAGCTTATAGCCGGTCTGTCTTCCAGGTTTCAGGCAGTGGCTTTTAAAACAGCACTAACTTTAATGCCGCCCGACAGCCAGGCAGAATACTTAAAAGCAGCCGGGGCGCGGGAAGTGGACGAGAAAAAAATAATGGAATTAGCCGCCCAGGTGCCCGGTTTGGCCGAAGCTATAGAAACAGCTTGGCTGCTTGAGCTTGAATCCTTAAAGCGGGATATGAAAAAATAGCCGCCGGTTTTTGCTTAAAGCAAAGTTTGTGCTATAATTTCATTAGTTAAAATCAATCGCCAAAATAGCGGTTTAAAACAAAAATCAAACGCATAAATGCCTCGTTAAAGGTTAAGCGCTTGATTTTATTTTTTTTATCTATTATTCTGAATTTAGACATCATGAAAAAAACTATGGAAGTCAAACCAAAAATTGAAACCTTTGCCCGAATTAAAGTTCTTGGCATTGGCGGATCGGGAACCAACGCTGTTAACCGGATGACCCAGCTGGGTATTCGGGGTGTCGAGTTTATTGCCATTAACACCGACGCGCAGGCTTTGCATAACAATCAAGCCGACCGCAAGGTTCATATTGGCAAAAGCGCCACTAAAGGTTTAGGCAGCGGTATGAATCCTGAACTAGGCCGCCAAGCGGCAGAGGAGAGCGTAGAAGAATTGGAAGAAGTTATAGACAATGCCGATATGGTATTTATTACCTGCGGACTTGGCGGTGGCACCGGCAGCGGAGCCGCTCCTATAGTTGCCGAACTGGCAAAGAACAAAGGAATTCTAACTGTCGGCGTGGTAACAAAGCCGTTTACTTTTGAAGGCAGCAAGAGAAAAGAAGTGGCTGAAACTGCTTATGATAATTTAAAAGACAAAGTAGACGCGATAATTTCTATTCATAACGATCGTATCTTACAAATAATAGACAAAAAAACTTCTTTAATAGACGCTTTTAAAACCGTGGACGAAGTATTGCGCCAGGGTATTGCCGGTATTTCCGATTTGATTACCACCCACGGTATTGTTAACGCCGACTTTGCTGACGTAAAGTCTATTATGCAAGATGCCGGTACCGCGCTTATGGGTATTGGCAGGGCAAGCGGCGAAACCAGAGCGCAGGACGCTGCTAAAGCCGCCATTAATTCTCCTTTGCTCGAAATGACCATAGACGGCGCCAAGGGAGTGTTGTTCAACATTACCGGTGGTAGCAGTTTGGGAATGTTTGAAATAGACGAAGCCGCCAAAGTAATTACTAAGAGCATAGACTCCGATGCTAAGGTTAAGTTTGGTGCGGTTATAGATGAAGCCATGGGTGACGAAGTTCGTATTACGGTTATCGCAACAGGCTTTGACGAATCAAGCAAGCGCAACAGCGCCGTGGCAATGGTATTAAATGATGATGTAAAAAAAGTTAAAGCTCCGGAGCAAAGAATTTTTACCAGCCCCACACCTCCGCCAATGGAAGTTAGAAAGCCGATGTTTAATCCCAAGCCCGCTCCGCCGATTGAACAAATGGACATTCCACAAAGCGGGGATAGTGCGGAAGACGAGCTGGACATCCCGGCATTCATACGAAAGAAAATGAAATAATAGATCACAGATACGCAGATACTGAAAGATTACGCTGAATAAAACAAATAAAAAAATTTGTCACTAGACAAATTTTTTTATTTGTGCTATAATATATATGTTAATGATTTCTAAAGGTCGATTTTGTTCCGAAGGTATCGAAACAAAAGAAATCAAACGAATTGAAATAAAAAGCAGTCAAAAAACAAAATACAATTAAATAATATTAGGCAATTTCCGGCAACGGTTTTTTTACGCGTCTGTTAAGGAGTGCGTGCGCAAACACTTCTCCTTCTTCTGTATCTTAGAAGGTATGGCGCCAGAGATTAAACCCAGCCCATTGCCAAAAGAATTTATGACACAAGAAACCCCAGTGAAAGTTTTAAGCTTACTTGGAACCGCAAT
>CAZFQP010000034.1:0-6201 GCA_964520505.1 uncultured Candidatus Saccharibacteria bacterium
GGCACAGGCTTAGGCTTGTATTTGGTAAAAAAATTAGTCACCAAAATGAACGGACAGATTGCCGCGGCTTCAACCTTAAATCAAGGAACTTCTTTTACTTTGACATTTGATTTAAAATAGAAAACCCCATGTTAAAATTTTTACCGTACTTATAATATGGAAAATTTTGATTGTTGTAATTAAACAAGTAAAGATATTTTTTTATAAAAAAGCGGCCCCACACACCATCCGCAGATGGTGCGAGGGGCCGTTGTCTGGCTAGAAGTCCAAAAGAGCCTTGGCCTTCTCCAGCGTCTCCAGGTCTCCCTGGAGTTTGGCAATCGCCGTTTTGATTTCGGCGATTTTTCTGTCGATCCGGTCGATCGGTTTGCCCGGAGCCGGAGTGACTTGGGCGGGCTGTTCCTCCGTTGTTTTTTCAATCTTGATTTTTTGTGGCCCCGCAGCCGGTTTGGTTCTGTCCGCGTAGGGTACTGGATACCCCTTTTTGCGCAGCACGTTGCGGGCAAGGGATACCGTCTGATTGTTGGCAGACTTGAATCCAGCGCGCCGCAAGATTTCCAGTAGCTTGACGGTGTCGTTACCGGTTTCTTCAAGGTTCTCCCAGACCAATTTGTTCGTGCCTGTGAGTTCAGAACCGTCTTTTTTCATGCTTGCTCCTTCTCGTGTCGGGGTCCTGGTGCCGGCGAGTACACCGGCTGCTTTGGCCAACTTAATTGCTTCTTGCTGTTCTACTGCCAGCAATTCTGACATTTTGTTGGCTAGTTCGTTAGCTGTGCCCGGCGGGATCAAACCGCCAGGAAAATCCGCCGCTTGTGTTTGCCACCATTCGGTGGCTGCGGCTTTCACTGAATCATCCATAGTACCTCCTTATGGATGGAGTGGAAAGGTGTTAGCTCTGGAGCTTTTGAAGTTTTGCTTTTAGAGCTTTGTTTTCCATATCAAGCCGCAGGTTGGAAATCTGCAGCCTAGCTATGGTTTGGTTCGCGATATTCAATGCCTGCTCTACGGTTGGCGGAGCCGCAATGCATTCTTCGGCAGGTGGTTCGGGCAGAGTTGCCGCAACCGGCAGGTTGGCTTCTTCGTTAGCTTGGGTTACATGGGAGGGTTCGATCTGTGTCGCCGATGATTCTCTTTCAATTTCCAACAACTCCCGTGAGATGTTAGTTCGCTCCAGCCATTTTTTGAACGCTCCGGTGCCGCCGCCGAGATGATAGACTTTGACATTGGCTTTTTTGCTCAGTTCTTTCAGTCTCAAGATGGTGTCCGGTTTGAAGTCCCGGTCTGTCATGACTACTAACTTGGTAGAGGCCGGAATGCTCGTTAAGTTAGCAGCATCACGGTAACTGAAGCAGGAGAATAGACGGTTACTTGCGACGTCCGGTATAGCGCTTAGGTTTACTCCAAGCACCAGAACTTGAGGTTTGGTTTCAGGCATGTCACTTGATGACGAAGTCAGAATTTCTTTCGGTTCGTCAAAATAGACTAAAGGAACGCCAAGGTTCGCGGCCTGCTCTTCCACTGTGCCTCGTTCACAGAGCGAGAGGTTTTTGCTCAAGAAAATTCCTCCAACATTCTCCGGCAGCTCTCCATCTAAAGCGCCGGAGTAAAACAAGAAGTGTCCGGATCTGTTGATTTGTGGAGGCAGGTAATCTTCGTTCCGGCCAACCACCAGTTGAAGTTTGGGCGGTTTGGCTTGATGGTCGTTGTGATTGTTGGCTTGTGGAATTGCGAATTCCCGGTAAAACCAACTACCCCAGGGACTCAGGTCGCGTATCAACAAAATGTTATTCCTTGGTAGGTTTAGTCTGGTAAGTTGCCCTCGCACGAAATTGAGGTCGTCAGTTTCCATTTCGGAATTTAGGATTCCGACTTGAACCCCGGACGATATTTTCCCTAGGGCATAGACTTCGTCCGGCGGGACAAATTGCATCCGCGGAAATTGGCGAACTTCTTCCGGTAGTTGACTTTCAGGAAAGCCGGCTACCAGATATTCCATGGTATGTTGTTTGCCATGGAGTACGGTAAAAGGGAAACGAGTATCTCCCTGCCTCATAGTTGCGGTCTCCTTGTTTCGATGTCTTGGTAGATTGTTTATTCGCCAGAAAATATCATCCTTCTGGTGAGTGCGATAAATATTTTTTATCCCGGCTGTCAACAAATACTTTTTGTACTCAAGGATTTTTTCAGGCGTTGCCGTAAAAAACAATAGAGCTTGACGAATGTCGCTGGTGTCGAATAGCCCTTCCAGTCCTTTTTTGCCTTTTTTCATCGCTTGATAAAAATCCCATAAAGATATCCAAATAGTGAAAGGGTGATTTAATTCCCTTTCAGAAAATAGCAGGTCGCAGGCAAAAATTACCAGCGTGTATTCCGCAGGATGCGGAGCTATGCCGGTGTTGGTAGTCATTCTCCGCCTCCTTTAAATTGATTATTAATTAAAGCAGAAATTTTATTTTTTGTCAATGAAAACCGGGATCCCATGGTTTTAGGATCCCGGCTATGATTTGGCGCTTAAAGCGTTATTTTTTGAACAAGAGTTTCCACCTTCGCGAGAAAGGCGGGTGATTTTTTGCATTCCAAGTCTGCTAACAGTATCGCTATCATGGCCTCTGCTTGTGGTAAGCAACAAGTTTTGCAAACACTGTCAAACGAGAGGCCGAGCTGTCGCATGGCCAGAACCGAGGCGAGCATCGCTGGGGAATTTTTTGTCAGGAGGAGATCTTTCTTTGTGGTGACAAACGCACGGCAGGCTTTTGCCAGTACCTGCTGAGCGAGGATGTCAGGTTCAGACTCAGAACGAGATGATACTGCTGTGGGAGGAGTTACTGCGCCTTCAGCGATTGGCTTCGGCATGGTGTTGTTGGTTTGGGGCCAAGTTTCCCGAACTCCTAAGAGATCTTTTAGCATTTCCCGTTTGTGGAAAATTTGTCCTAATTCATCTCGTGAGAGTGAATTTGAGTTTTTCCAAAAATTTTCGGTAATCTGCCGTACCCGTTCGCGAGTAATATCAAACAGCTTTCCTACCTCGTCCAAAGTTTTTCCACCCGATCCGTTTAGTAGACCGTACCTGACAAAGAAAATTTTCGCAAATTTATCGGCGTAGTCCGGAGACGACGCTTTAAAGTATTTGCGAATCTCTGTCCTTAGTCCGGCAATCTTGTGTTCCAGTACGGCCAGTTCGTTTTGTGCCAGTGCTAGTTGTTCAGGATCGAGATTGGCGGATGAAAAAATTTTTGAATCCGCAAAAGTTAACTCTGAACGCGAACGCCCGCTAAAGTGGTGCAGGGCAACTTCCATAGAAACCGTGTCGGCTGTTGACTCAAAGTCCAAGAACTGTTGGACAGTAGAGGCGGGGATCTGTAGTTCCTGAGCGATTTGGTGAATCGTATGTTCAGATGCCAGATTGGGTGAATTGAGTTTTGCGGCAACTCTGTGGATCTTTCCAAGCGATTCAAAAAGGTGAACCGGCAGACGAATTTCCCTGGCATCATTGGCCAGAGTTCTGAGAATCGACTGACGGATCCACCACACAGCGTAAGTTGAAAATTTGAAGCCTTTCCGGTAATCAAATTTTTCCGCCGCGCGCATCAGACCTAATGAACCTTCTTGAATTAGATCTAGAAAATCTAGGCCGTGGTTAGTGTATCTTTTGGCGACGCTGATAACTAAACGAAGGTTGTGCTCAACCATCGTGTTAATGGCTTGACGGTCGCCAATAAGGATGTTTTCTCCCAAAACGGCTTCCTGCTCTTTTGTTAAGAGCGGATACTGGCCAATCTCTCGGAGAAATGTTTTCACAATGTCTTCGCAATGGTTTCCTGAGTCCTCCAGGTTGATGCCTTGGAGTTCCGGTTCTATTTCAAGAAGTTCCGCATCTTCTGGTTCCCCGAAATCCATATCGGGGGCAGTATTGAGCTCTGGTTCGGAAAAGTTAATGAAGGTATTATTCTTGTTCATTTATCCCCCTTATGGATAGCTTATCTTAACCTTTTGGAGCAAAAAAATCAACACCATAATTTAAAATAGCACAATGGATAAAGTGTGACTTTTTTGTTAAAATATAGGTATATAAAATAGTAGTTAGCATATAGCATTTAGTATATATGCAGTTAGAATTATGTATCAAGAATTAAGAATTAAGGTTAGAAACATAAATTAATAAAAAATATGGAAAATTCAAAGGGGTCGGCCATTTTGGCTTTGGGGATTATTATTGCCGCCAGTATTGGTGCGGGTGCGTTTTATAAAGCAAAAAGCTTGGACAATGTTTTGTCCGTGACCGGCTCAGCCAAGCGGAAAGTCACTTCCGACCAGGTTAAATGGACGGCAGGTTTTAGCCGTACGGTTTCCGACGGCAATTTAAAAGGCGGTTATGCCCAAATGGCCCAGGATACGGAAACTGTTAAAAAGTTTCTGGTCGGCCAGGGTTTAAAAGAGAGCGATGTAAACATTTCTCCGGTGTATATGGAACAGCCGGGGTTGTATGACAGGCAAAACTATCCGGCAGCGGACAAAGTATTTATTTTAAGGCAGACTGTGGAAGTGCAATCGTCCGACGTAAGTAAAGTAACAGATCTTTCCAAAAAAACCAATCAGCTTATTGACCAGGGAGTAGTGTTTGCAACCCAGGGCGTGGAATATTATTACAGCAAGTTGCCGGACTTAAGAGTGGAACTGCTGTCGGACGCGGTTAAAGACGCGCGCGTGAGAGCCGACAATATTGCCAAGAGTAGCGGCCAGAGTCTGAGTTCGCTTCGCTCGGCTTCTATGGGCGTGGTGCAAGTACTCGCGCCAAATTCCGTGGACGTTTCCGATTACGGCCAATATGATACTTCCAAAATAGACAAAGAAGTTATGGTCACGGTAAAGGCGGGATTCTCGTTAAAGTAGAGGGAGTTAGCGTATAGTTGTTAGCAGATAGTTAATAGTTTAATACAAAAATCCTCGGTTTCAAAAAAGAAACCAGGGGTTTTTAGTATGTTTATTTAGATGTTGTCTATCTAGATATAAAAAATCCCCCGACGATCTATAGAATAGACCGTCGGGGGAGAATGGAGGCAAACGCTTCTTACAGGCCGGAGTTTATCCGGCCGCCGGGGACATCAAGGCCGTTTCGGTGGCCAGACTCCAAGTCATGTTTGATAGACTGGGGTTGGCCGAGAAACCGGCAGGTACGGGCACCTTGGAAGGAAATTTCCGTGGTGCACCGAATCCAGCTGCGTCCGCAATGGTGTTAGCGGCCGTTGTCCGGTACACAATGGCCACCTTCCGTGGCGCATTTTCCGGGTTGATAGTTGGTAAACTGGCAAGCGCCGCGCTCAGGTGCGAATTGGCGGCTTCTGCCAAAGAAATGGCCGGCACGACCGACTGGCCCGAAATCGAGATGAACATATTGCTCGAGGCAGTCAGGCTGTTGCTGACGTTGATGTGCTCGTCTATGTTGATTATGTCGTAGAACACGACGACCTCAATCCCGCCACAGGGGGCGGGTTCGAGGATCAGCACCGCGTTGTTTGCCGTGGCTGCAACAGTGTTCGCCTGAGAGGCGACAAGATTGCAGGCGGCCAGAGCCGTAGCCAAAGCCATCAGGGTGAAACGATGCTTCATCCTTTACTCCTTGGGGGTCTGAGCAACAACCATAAGAAGGTTTTCAATCCTCCTACAGATTGTGCGTAATTGGAATTTTATAACAAAGCAAATTGCCTGTCAAATAAGGGAAATGAGGTTAAGTTCATTGACAAAGTTGGTTATTTTTAGTATTTTTTATTAACTCGCTAGCCCTGAAAGTCAGAGGGGTTTTGCGAAATCAACTTTAAGGAGAGGCAGATGCAAGACATTATTGTTATCAGACGCCCTTGGGTAAAATGGGCAATCGCCGTGGGTGTGGCGATTGGCATTATTGTGGCCCTGAACACAGGGTTCAACCCAAAGGCTGACCACCAATTTACAGTCAGAGCTGTGCAGTTCGGTGCAGGTTTCTGGGTTTTCCTCGCGGTGCTCATTTATGGCACTAAGGGTGTTGGGTTTAAGACTGTCGGGACTAGATCTTTTGCGGATCAGGAGAAATTTGATCCTGAAAGGGAAAGACTGGTCTTGCGACAACAGACTGACATCCGCTCCCGTTCATTGTCCAGCAAGTAGACTGTTGTTTTCGTTTTTTCGCCGGGATAGCTAGCCGGCGGCGGAATTCCTTTGCGCGGC
>CAZFQP010000035.1:0-6193 GCA_964520505.1 uncultured Candidatus Saccharibacteria bacterium
CACCATAGCGCGTAAAAGTTGGGGTGGATAAAAAAGCTCACGGCGCGTTTTGGTTCCATACTGTTTCCCCAAAAGGCCGGCGGCAGTCCCCAAAGAGAGAAGTATTGAATGGCAGCTAATAAGCCGGCGGCGGCGAGAGAAAAATAGATAGTTTTTAGCAGGTAGTATTTAGTTTTTGGAAATCTTTGCACAAGAAAATTTCCAATAAAAAATAAACTTATTGGCTGTAAAAAAATAACAATGAATTGGCCAAGTTTTTGCCTGTCAAAGCCGTGAGCAAACAGGCTGATTAATCCGGCCAAAAAAAACAAGGCGGTAAAGATTAACAGGAGCCGATTTTTTTGAGAAGTAAAAAAAGCTCTAAAATTTTTAGTCGCGTAAAGATAAAGAAAAAATATTAACCAAAACAAAAATACCCAAACCATTAGCAAATTGGTGGGCAGAGAACCAAAATTAAATTTTATGGCATAACTGGGGGCAAGAAAAAGGGTTACGGCCAGTAAGTATGGAAGTAAATTTCCCATAAGAGAATAGTTTTAAGGAACACTAACTCGAATTTTTTGGCTCACGGTTTTGGAGTCGGCCTGAACATAAATTTTATAATTCCCGGAAGGCGGCGCAGTTTGCCATTTAAAAGTGTAGCGGTAGGTTTCCGCGGTGTGGTCTATATTGGCGGCTGTGCCAATAAGTTTGGTTTGCCCCTTGTCGTTTTGGTAGTAAAAACTTAAAGTGTCATAGCGATTACCGCTTTGTGCCGTGAGGTTTACAGGAAAGGCCAACAAGCTTTGGTCTTGCGGTTCTGTTAAATTAAGCGGAGAATTTGCCGCAATGTTTAAAGTTATGCTGGTGTCAGTCACTGCGCCGGATTTATCAAATGCCTTAGCGGCAATAATATAGGACCCATCTTTTAGTGGTTTGGTTATATTAAAGGTAAAAGGTTGTTCTAATAAATTTTGATACAACTCCCCATTAATCGAGAGTTCAACTCTGGCAATACCGCTGCCGGAAGAGGCAGAAATATTTACTGTGAAAGGCAGTTTATAGATAGTCGCGCTATCAGCCGGTTCTAAAATTGAAACTTGAGGTGGTTGTCCCGGGGTCTGGGTGGGCTGGATAATTTGGGCGTCATTGGGCGGATAGCTGTAACCATGAGCCAGAGCCCATTCTACCACAGGATTTTCCCAAGCCGGGTAGTCCCGCCGTTCGCTGTGAAGCACGGAGAAAACTTTATAAACAATTCTATCTTGCGGGGTGGTGTTGTCAGCCGGTAACCCAGTCAGGCTGTCGGCAGCAATTTTTAAGTGCACGTTATCATATTCGGTTGGTACGGCAAAGTCGGCAAAAACTTCCGTGCGAGTACTTGGTGTGGCATCGGTCGGAAGTTTGCCGGACACATCATCTACGGTAATTTTTTGAATTCCGGAAGGGACGACGAACTCTTCAGCCGGAGTATCTTTTAAGGCCTGAACCATAAAATCATGCCAAATTGGTGCGGCTACTACTACGCCGTCCGCGCCTTTTTTCAAGAGTGTGCCGTCGTTATTACCTGCCCAAACGCCAGCAGCTAAAGACGGGGTAAAGCCCATTGTCCAACCATCGTGCCAATTTTGTGTAGTTCCGGTTTTGGCCGCAACGACGCGATCAGGTAAAATTAACGGCGAGTTGGGACCGAAAACAAAACTGCGGGCGTCGTTATCAGTCATTATATTTATGATTTCATAAGCGACTTGCGGATCTAAGACGTTTTGTGGAGAGCTCTTAAACTCTTCAATGGTCGTGCCATTTTTATCCACGATTTTTAAAATTGGGGTCTTCTCATTTTTTACTCCTTCGTTGGCAATTACCGACATGGCAGCAACGTGATCAACTAACCTGACCTCACATCCACCCAACACTAAAGACAGTCCGCAATTAGCCAATGGTGAAGTGATCCCTAAATCTCGGGCGGTTTGGACAGCATTTTCTACACCAACCAAAGCTAAAGTTTTAACAGCAGGTACGTTTAAACTGCCGGCCATGGCTTTGCGCATAGACACCGGTCCATAACTTTGACCGTTGTAGTTGCCCGGAACATAGTCTTTCCCATTGTAAGTGCCAAAATTGGTCACCACATCCATTAACATCGAGGCCGGGGCATATTTAAAATCTTTTTTAAAGGCTGTAGCATAAACATAAGGTTTGAAACTGGAGCCGGGCTGGCGCTGCGAGAGGGCAACATTAACGTTTGGTTCAAAAGTGCAATTTTTCCCCGGCGTACAGCCTGCAGGTTCCGATTCCCCAAAGTAATCTTTACTTCCAACCATGGCTAAAATCTGTCCGGTTTTTGGGTCTATGGCGACGAGTGCTGCATTGTTAGCATTGTATTTTTTACTGCTTTTCTCGACTCCGTTTTTAACGGCGGCTTCGGCTATGTCTTGTAGGCGCGGATCTAAGGTGGTATAAACTTTTAAGCCACCCTCTTCCAAAGTTTTTTCCCCAAATTTATTTGCTAAATAGTCCTGAACCCATAAGACAAAATGAGGAGCTTTAATACCCGTAGTAATTTTATTAAATTCCACTTTTTCATTTTCCGCTTGTTTTTTTTGATCCGCGGTAATATACCCCTGCTGCTGCATTAAAGCCAAAATGGTATTTTTGCGATTATCCAAACGGTCGCGGTTGGGTCCGAAGGGGTTATAAAAGGTCGGTGCTTGTGGCATGGCAGCCAAATAAGCGCTTTCGGCCAAACTCAGGTCTTTGGCGTTTTTGTTAAAGTAAGACAAGCTCGCCGCTTCGATCCCATAAGCGTTGCGGCCATAAGGAATCTCGTTTAAATAAAGTTTTAGAATTTGGTCTTTATCAAACCGGGAATCTATAGATACGGCCAAAATTATTTCCCGAATTTTTCTGTCCCAGGATTTGTCGTCGGTAAGAATGGATTTTTTAACAAACTGCTGAGTAATGGTGCTGCCGCCCTGGCTCTTTTTTCCGGTTAAAATGTCCACCATTACCGCTCTTAAAATTCCCGTAAAGGAAATCCCCCCATGTTTATAAAAATCCTTGTCTTCCACGGCCACGGTGGCATTTTTTAAATCCGGAGAAATTTGGTCTAAGGTCACCAAGGTGCGTTTATACTCGCCGTGAATTTCGTAAAGCAAGCTGTTGTCGCGCGCAAAAATTTTGGTTGACTCCGGCACGTTGCGTTCCAGTAATTTATTCGGGTCGGGCAGGTCTTTGGCGTAGTATAAAAACAAAAGGGCGGCAGTAAAAATTCCCAAGGCAAACAAACGAAAAATCCAGGTAAAAAATTTCCTTAATCCTGGCTTTTTAAACTTTTTTTTCATTTTGCGACCCCTGTCCCCTTCCGCAGGTTTGGCCGGTTTGTAGCTATAAACTTTCATAGACTAATTATAACGGTTTTATGGCTTAATTAAAAGATGCTATAATATCAATGGGATTGCATTCAAAAACCTTAAATATCCCGCTTTTTAATACCATGAAAATTGTTACCGATAAAAAAAGAATAGAGGAAATTTTTAACCGAGGCGTAGTGGTTGATGTTTTGCCTTCCAAAGAAGAATTCATAAAAAAGCTTCAATCCGGCGAGCAATTAAAAATTTATATTGGTGCCGATGCCACTTCCAACTCCTTGCACTTAAGTCACGCGAAAAATTATATGTTTTTGGAGGAGTTAAGACAGCTTGGCCACAAAGTAGTAATTCTATTTGGCGACTTTACCGCCCAAATCGGTGATCCAACAGGCCGTAATGCCGCCCGGCCACAACTTTCTGCGGCTGAGATAAAAAAGAACGTAAAAAACTGGTTGCTGCAAATCAAGCCGTTAATGAATTTTGGCGATAAAATTAATCCTCCCCAAGTCGCCTATAACAGCAAGTGGCTGGCTAAATTAACCTTAAACGACGTGATTAAATTGGCTTCCAATTTTACTGTCCAGCAAATGATAGAACGCGATATGTTTGAAAAACGCTGGAACGAAAATATCCCAATCTACCTCCATGAATTTTTATACCCGTTAATGCAGGGTTATGACAGCGTGGCTATGGATGTAGACGTTGAATTATGCGGAACCGATCAAACTTTTAATGCTTTAGCAGGCCGGCTATTGCAAAAAAGATTGAAAAATAAAGATAAGTTTGTGGTAATTGTTAACTTAATGGCTAACCCAAAAACAGGAGCCTTAATGTCCAAAAGCCAGGGCACCGGAGTATTTTTGTCTTCCCCGCCCAATGAAATGTATGGCGCGATAATGGCTCAGCCGGACGAGATGATAGAAGTTTTGCTGGTAAATGTCACCCGCATTCCACTGACAGAAAAAAAGTCGATATTAGATTTAGGTCCCCGTGACGCCAAGGCCAAAGTTGCTTTAGAAATTGTTAAAAAGTTTTATGGCGAGAAAAAAGCTTTGGCCGCGCAAGAGGCATTTGTTAGCCAATTTTCCAAAGGCGAATTGCCGGCGGACATTGCCACGAAAATTTTGCCTGCCGGGAAAAAACTGATTTCTGAGGTGATGATGGCTGCAATGGCAATGAGTAAATCGGAAGCCAGAAGGTTAATGGCTCAAGGTGGTGTAAAAATTAACGATCAAGTAGTTAAGGAAGACGGCACTATAGAAATCGGTGAAAAAGAAATTTTACTTCAGGTCGGTAAGCGAAGATTTGCGAAAATCAATACCCAATGACGCCCTTTATGGCTGAATAATATAAAAATTCCTCCCCCGGATTCGGGGGAGGAATTTTTGTTACATGCCTTCTGTAGTTTCGGTCTCTTCATCGTCTTTAGGTTCTGTGGCAGTTCCTGCGTCGGTGCTTTCTTCGTCTACGTCATCGAATAACATAAAGTTGCTCCTTAGCCGAAATAATTCGGCGCATAATTTTTTTACAATAGTTGTTTAGGAAGTAGGCCCCAAACAAGCTTATGCCAATTATACCAATGGGAGTTTTTGGTGTCTACAGTCTTTTTACACAGGCAAATAATTTTACTTTAGTCTGGAGAAATTTTTAAAAGAATGGCTAGCGCATAGGGCAATTGCCAGAGCATCGGCGGCGTCGTCCGGTTTCGGTGTTTGTTTAAGAGAGAATATTTTTTTTATTACAAACTGCACTTGCTTTTTATCCGCTTTGCCGTAGCCGCAAATAAAGTTTTTAACTTGCAGCGGAGTAAATTCAAAAATCGGCAAATTATATGTTTGGGCCAAATATAACACCACTCCCCTGGCCTGGGAAACTGTCATAACGGTTTTTTGGTTTGTGGTAAAAAAAAGTTTTTCGACTCCAACCGCATCTGGTTTAAATTTTTTTATTAGCTCCGCCAGATCACTGCCCAAAATTTTTAGCCGCTGTGCGTCGGAAAGTTTCTTGTCTGTGCTAATCACACCAAAATCAACAATCGTCTGATTATTGTTGTGTGTTTTTACTATTCCAAATCCGGTCGTGGCAGTGCCGGGGTCAATGCCTAAAATTATCATAATGTAAAATTTAAATATCAAAATTGAAAATATTGGTGTTTTTGTAAAACAAAAACTCTATAATTTTACAATTTGATTTTTACACTTTTAATTTTAAAGATTTGCTGATGTGTGTACCCCAATAACGTCTTCGTCGTTTTCCAAGGCGGCAAATAGTGCGTCAACTTTTGGTTTTTGTTCTTCGGTTAAATCTGTTCCTTGCGAGGACTCCTGAATAATTTCCGCCCGGGCGATTTTTGCTCCGGCTTTGCCTAAGGCCAGTTTGATTTTTTGCAGATCGTTAACCTGGGTGTAAACCTCTAAACCTTCTTCTGATTCGCGCACGTCTTGTGCACCGGCGTCTATTGCTGCTAGTTCAAGGTTGTTTAGGTTATTGTCCCTCTCAACGAGAATTTGCCCTTTAGTGGAGAATTGCCAGGCCACCGAACCTTGAGCGCCAATAGTGCCGCCATGCTCGGAAAATATTTTCCTCACGTTATTAAAAGTGCGATTGCTGTTGTCTGTGGCGGCTTCTACTAAGAAGGCCGTGCCAAAAGGGCCGTAGCCTTCGTAAATCACTTCCTTAATGCTTCCGGCGTTGCTGCCTAATGCAGCTTTTATAGCTCTTTCCACATTATCGTTGGGCATGCCCTGCTCTTTGGCATAATCTATTGTCGCTTTGAGTTTGTAATTGACTGCCGGGTCACCGCTGCCTCCCCCTTCTTTTACGGCAATTGAAATTTTCTTTCC
>CAZFQP010000036.1:0-4651 GCA_964520505.1 uncultured Candidatus Saccharibacteria bacterium
CAAAGTAAATAGGGTCTATTGCCAAATGTCATTTTTGCCCACAACAAGCTTGCTTGGTAAAATTTCCAAAAAAATTTCTCCCTGCCTGCCGGCAGGCAGGCGCTTAGTCTTCGGCTAAACATCCCACCTTCGCGTAAAGCTTCGGCGGACAGGCAAAATTTATTTTTAAAATTTTCCTCAAGCCATCTTATTTTGCATCAAAAAGCACATTTGCCAACAGACCCTTAGTAAATTAATTTTCAAGGAGAAAAATGACAAATAAAATGTTAGTCGCTATTGTGGTGATTATTCTGGCGCTTGGCGCTTCAGCCGCAGGGTACTATTATTGGCAGAATTATAAACCGCTGAAAGATGTGCCGCTAGAAGATCCCTATAGCCAATCTCAAGGCGGCTTGCCCAACCAGCAGGGGCAAAACCCCGCACCCGCTCCTGAGCCAGTGGTTCAAGCGACCAGTTCCAAACCAGAAATATTAAATGGATGTACAAGAATGTTTGACTCTAATAAATTGAAAAATGATAAAGTGTCCATAACCGGCAGGCAAGTAGAAATGGATGTAAAAGGTTTTGGCAAAATCAAAGTGGAATTTTACGACAAGGACGCCCCAAAAACCGTGGAGAATTTTTTGCGCTTGGCTAATGCCGGCTATTATGACTGTTTAACTTTCCACCGCGTTGCTAAAGGTTTTGTAATTCAAGGCGGTGACCCGACCGGCACAGGCAGCGGGGGAGATTCGGCTTTCGGCGGCGAGTTCGCCGACGAAATCGACGGCGGCTCCGAACTTTATAAAACCGGTTATGTAAAAGGCGTGCTGGCTATGGCTAACCGCGGACCGAATACCAACACCAGCCAATTCTTTATTATGTTAGGCAACGTGCCGCTCCCTCCGTCTTACACGATTTTTGGCAAAGTAATTGCCGGCCAGGACGTGGTAGATAAAATCGGCCAGGTTGAAATACTGCCTCAAATGGGTCCGACCGACGGCGCGCCAAAAACCCCGGTGGTTATGGACACGGTAAAGATTATTAAATAATTAATGACTTTACGAAATACGAATGAGTACGAACGTACGAAATAGCAATGTACGTAAGTTCTCAAAGTTCGTAAGTTCGTAGAGTTTCGTACTTCGTAAAATATATGGAAAAATCACTTGTTTTGCTTAAGCCCGATGCCGTGGATAGGGGATTAATTGGAGAAATTATTTCCCGGTTCGAACGCGCCGGTTTAAAAATCGCTGGTTTAAAAATGGTTTGGTCAAAAAGCGAACACGCTTCCAAACATTACACCGATGATTTAGCTCAAAGACGCGGCCAGCACGTGCGCGACTTAATGATAGAAATGCTTACCTCCGGTCCAATAGTAGCCATTGCATTAGAAGGTGTGGAAGCTGTAGAAATTGTGCGTAAGATGGTTGGCACCACCGAACCAAAAGCAGCCGCACCTGGAACTATTCGCGGTGATTATTCCCACGTGTCATTTAAACACGCGGACAGCAAAAAAATTGGGGTATATAATTTAGTTCACGCTTCCGGCAGCCCCGAAGAAGCTGTGCAGGAAATTGCCGTTTGGTTTTCCCCGGAAGAAATCCACGAACACAAACCCGGCTACACTAAGCATACAATAGCGTATTAGTAGACAGCATAGAGTATATAGCCAAAGCCCCCTTAAATAAGGGGGCTTTAATATTGACAAAAAGTTTAATTTGTGCTATAATATTGGGTTATTGTAATTGGCGGTTTGGGTCTAACTTTAAGAGTTTGAACTAAGCCGCCGATTGCTTAATCGCATGAGGCGTATGTGAGAATGTTTGTTTGTATGTTTGTATGGAGGACAAAATGAAGTTGTTCGTTTCGTGTTTCTTTTTCGCGGTGCTGACTTTGTCGGCGGCTGCGCGCACTAGCCCGGCCATTCCGGTCGGTGCGGAACTGGATAAGTTCCCGCCCTTTGCCCATCCGCTCACGGTTGGGCAGATTGCTGATTTAAATCTTCAGCTTAAGCGGCTGGAGAAAGAGTGGACAGGTTTTAACCTGTACCACGAAATCAACCGGTACGTCCTTGAGACGTTGCCGGTGGGCGATCTCGTCCTGGTCGACAAGACTGGGGCGGTCCGTTACCGGCAGTCATGCGGCAACCGCCTTGTGGCGTTGCCGGCCTGCCCGACTTGCCCCGCGCCGCCTGCGGACTTGTCCGCTACGGAAACGGGAGCCCGTTCTTCGCTGGCCAACGTGCCGGCGAAAGCGGCCGTCAAGCCCGGCCTCTGGTCCCGTTTGGCCAACGCGGCCTGGGGTTTTATCGGAGATATTCTAAGCCTTTTTTGGTGGCTGTTGAAGCTGCTGATGGGTCTCGCGATGCTTGGCCTGCTCCTTTGGGCTTTGATGCAACTGTGGAATTGGATTATAAATCGTAATCCGAACCCTCAGCCTCAACCGGTTGCCCCCGCACCCCAACCGAACCCCGTGCCAGCTCCGCTGGTTGCTCCAGTTGTTCCGGCTCCAGTGCCTCCGGCACCGCAGCCTCAACCTCCGGTCGTGCCAGTTCCGGTACCTCCGGTACCTCCGGCACCTGTGGCGCCGCAGCCGGCCAATCCGGCTCCTGCTCCGGTTGCTCCTCAACCGCAGCCTGCCGCCCAGCAGGGGACATTCATCTCCGTCGCCATGGGCGAACGGAGTATGATCCGGTGGTCGGATGACGTGACAAACGTCACCTACCGCAGGAGCCAGGAAGGGGTTCACACCCTCAACTGGGAAACGAACAATAACGCCTAACCCAATCGGTTAGGCAAAAGCAAAAAGCCCGCCCGGGATTTATCCTGCGGCGGGCTTTTGTTAATTTTGGGCTGGACAGTTATTGTATTTCCTATATAATCATTAGTATCAGAAAAGGAGGTAGTATAGTGGAAGTTGTTGATACAGTTAGCATTCCTACCGGCAAGCTGGCGCAAGCTTCTTATGGCCGGACTGATTTTTTTGTTAGCCACATGCGAGCCGTCTTCCATCTTCTGCCTTCCGAAGAGAAGGATAAATTTTTGGAAGATCCGGTGGAATTTACTTCCGGCCAATTGCTGTTTCGCGGACTGACCCCGGAAAAAATGGCCCATTTCCTTTCAACAGGAATTATGGAACCGCAATGCGGCCAGCAGAACAGCCTGGCGGTGTTTGAAACCGACAGCCCGTATTTTGCCTTAACTTTTGCTACCGGCCACTTGCCGGCGTTGGCGGTTATAGATCCAAGCAAGATAGTTCCGTTGACTCCTTTGACCGCTCCGGGAACCGAGGAGTATAAGAGGTTGTGGCAGGAAGTTTGCGGGGATCAAGCAGACAGTAATCCGTTTGAGCTACAAAATTGCATTGACACCATTTGTTTAAGCTCGGGCGGCCACCAGTGGCACAACATTGAGCTGCGTAAAGAACAGCCTTTGGCAGAAGTTAAATGCTTCAGCGTGGAGCACGAAGGTGCCCTGTTGTTGCTCGATCCGTCAGACCCGAACGACTTTCAGTTTCTTTCCAACTTGTATCTTGGTTAAATACCAAATCAAGATGGAAAATTTTACGCCAGGAATCCTTCGGGGTTCCTGGTGTTTGCTTTGACAGATGTTAGCTTTTCAGTTAGAATATTTAGCTGATTCAAAGGAGGAACAGTATAGATGGTTCAGAGAACGTTTGTCATGCTCAAGTCCAATGTTATGGACTTAGGGCAGTGGCCAGAGTTGGTTTTAAATCATTTTATCCGCCCGGGTTTCAATATCTGCGCACTTAAAATGATTGTGCCAACTTCAGAACAACTGGAAGAACATTTTAAGCATCTAGATCCGGCAGCGCGGAAAAAGGTGATTAAAATGACACTGCGCACCCCGGTGATTATTATGGTTGTGGAAGGAGATGAAGCCGTATCCAGAATTCACGACGCTGCCGGCTCAACCGCTCCGGGTGAAGCCACTCGAAGTACAATCCGCCGACAATACGGCCACGTTTCCAAGGCCGAATTCTTCGGTAACAAGGCATCGAGCCTTGTGAACAATACGATTCACACGTCCGCAACCCAAAAGGAAGCGGAGGCGGAAATCGCCAATTTCTTCGATCCCAGCGAGATATTTGAGTATCGTTTCGTCTACTCTAGGTACGGCTACTAGCCGTGCCGAACCATGCGCAAATCAAAAAGCCGGTAACCCTTATCGAGTCGCCGGCTTTTAAAATGCAGCAAGGAGTTCGCGCGGGACGAACTCCTTGTTTTGTTTGTTATTCCGGGACGGGCTTTAGGCGGCCCGCGGGGCCGATGTTGGCGCGACGGACATTTTCGGGTAGAACCGAATCAAACGACTGCTCTTGTCCGCAGCGGCAGCAGCGGAACTTCATTCGCATAATAATGCTGTAAGGGCCGAGAGGGTAGCTCCCGGTTATTAGCTTAAAGCTTACGAAACTGTGAGGTTGTGGTTTGCTGACCGGCGGCTTTTCGCAGGTGCATTCAAGAAAAATATTCGGAGTTTCCGGATTTGGCATACTGTCCTCCTGTCAGAGAGGAGTATATACGAAAATTTTAGACTAAGTCAAATTGAAATTACTTCTTCCTAAAGAATTTCGGCAGGGAGAAATCTTTAAGTTTAAGTTCTTTTATTCTTTTTAAAATGCCGGTGTCGTGTTCGTTTAGGTAGTGGCG
>CAZFQP010000036.1:4751-6172 GCA_964520505.1 uncultured Candidatus Saccharibacteria bacterium
TCGTGCATTAAGTCGGTGCGAATTTGAATTTCAAAAGTTTTGCCGTCCCGGCCAAACACAGTGGTATGAATGCTTTGGTAGCCGTTGGGTTTGGGGTTGGCAATAAAGTCTTTTATCCGTCCCGGCACGGGCTGAAAATGTTTATGAATCACGCCCAAAGCCGCGTAACAGTCCGAAGTGGATTTGGTAATAATGCGTAGAGCAATAAAGTCGTGAATTTTGGTAATATCGCCGTCGTATTTTTGCAGTTTGCGAAATAGCGAATAAAGGCGCTTGACCCTGCCCGTAACTTCTTGGAATTTAATGCCTTCCGTGCGCAAAATATGCATTAAGCTTTTTTGCATTTCCTTGTTGCCCTCGGCGCGGCTTTCCAGCTCTGTGTCCAGCAGGTGAGTGGTGCTTTCAAATTCTTTGGGGAAAACAATTTTAAAAGACAAATTTTCCAATTCATCTTTCCAATTTCCAATGCCCAAGCGTCCGGCTATGGGTGCATAAATTTCCAAAGTTTCCTGCGCGACTTTAATCTGCTTCTCTTTTGGGATATATTCAATGGTGCGCATATTGTGAATGCGGTCGGAGAGCTTGATTAAAATTACCCGAATATCCTGACTGGTGGCAATAAACAGTTTGCGTAAGTTCTCCACGTAAAATTTATCTTTACTGTCCTTCATCCGCACGTGGCCCAATTGGGTAACGCCGTCTATGAGTTTGGCAATTTCTTCGCCAAAATCTTTTTCAATTTCATCCAGGGTAACTTTGGTATCTTCCGGGACGTCGTGCAGCAGGGTGGCCGCGAGGGTTGGGACGTCGGGAAAAATTTGGCCCAAAATTATGGCTGCTTCCCGGCCGTGAATAAAATAGTCCTCGCCGCTTTTACGCTTTTGGCCTGTGTGCGCTTTTTGCGCCAGCAAATAAGCATGTTTAATTACCGCCTCTTGCTGGGGCGTAAATTTGTGGGGAATGGAGTTTAAAAAATCTTGAAAGAATTTCATATGCGGGTATTATAACATGCGGTGATTTTTGATGGTATAATAGGATAAATGCAAAGTTGAAAAATCAAAATTGAAAATGAAGGTGTTTTTGCGGGGCAAAAACTCTATAATTTTACATTTTGATTTTTAAATTTTAATTTACTTTATGCCCGAGCTCCCAGAAGTCCAAACCGTAGTTAGTGAGTTAAACAGCAAGCTAAAAAACCGGATAATTAAATCCGTCTCTGTTAACGCGCCAAAAATGGTGGCGCTGGGCCCCGGAGTGGTTTCTAACCGGAGATTAGTTAAAAGTAATCAAGTTATCAAGTTTGTAAAGTTATTGCAGGGGCAAAAAATAATTAGCGTGAAGCGCCGGGCGAAATTGATTATTATCAACCTCTCTCCCTCATCCGACCTGCGGTCACCTTCTCCCGCAAGGGGAGAAGGAAA
>CAZFQP010000037.1:0-5832 GCA_964520505.1 uncultured Candidatus Saccharibacteria bacterium
AATAATCGCTTAAAGAAATTATTGGAAATTAAAGCGCCGGAAGTTATTACCAGAAACGAAAAGCGTATGTTGCAGGAAGCGGTGGATGCCTTAATCGACAATAGCATTCGCCACGGCAAAGAAGTTACCGCCAGCACCGGTCAGAAAAGAAAATTACGCAGTTTGGCTGACATGCTGAAAGGTAAGCAAGGACGTTTCCGCCAAAACTTGCTCGGTAAGCGCGTGGACTATTCCGGCCGTAGCGTAATTGTGGTGGGGCCTCGTTTGAAATTGCACCAATGCGGTTTGCCGAAAATGATGGCTTTGGAATTATTTAAACCGTTCGTTATTTCCAAGTTAATAGCCCGCGAATTTGCCCATAATGTCCGTAGCGCTAACCGGTTAATTGAGCAGGGCCGCACCGAAGTTTATGATATTTTGGAAGAAGTAACCAAAGACCACTTTGTCTTGCTTAACCGCGCTCCAACCTTGCACCGCTTAGGTTTTCAGGCATTCCAGCCGGTATTAATAGAAGGAAAAGCGATTCAATTGCATCCGATGGTTTGTGCCGCGTTTAACGCGGACTTTGACGGTGACCAAATGGCCGTGCACGTACCGCTGACCGAAGCTGCGCAAAAAGAAGCGCGTGAAATTATGGTCTCGGCTCACAACTTGCTCAAGCCAGCGTCCGGTGACCCGGTGATGACTCCGGACAAAGACGTTGTCGTGGGTTGTTATTATATTACCCGCTTGCGCGCCGGCGCAAAAGGGGAAGGTAAAATTTTCTCCAGTCCCGCCGAAGCAATTTTGGCTTACAACAACGGCCACGTGAATATTCAGGCCAAGGTGAAAGTCTTAATGCATGAGCAAGACGGTAAGGCCGGAGAAATTTTAGAAACATCCGTTGGTCGCTTAATTTTTAACAAAGTTGTACCAAAGGAATTAGGTTTTAGAAACGACAATTTTGACAAGAAAAAATTACAAGGTTTGGTACGTGAGGCGCATCGCCTCTTGGGTAACGATCGCACCGCGGAATTGATTGACGAGATTAAGCGCACAGGTTTTAACTATATGAAGAAGTCCGGCTTGTCTTGGGGTATGGACGACTTATTAGTTCCGCAAGGCAAGTACGAAAGTTTAAAAACTGCCGACGCGGAAGTGGAAGGAACCTATCAACAGTATCAGGAAGGTTTGTTGACCGAAGACGAACGCTATAACAGAGTGGTGGAAATTTGGGCTGATGTTTCCGAAAAAATTGCCAAGTCGGTTAACGGCACAGTGGCAGAACACGGCAGCGTTAACTATTTTGTGTCCAGCGGAGCGAGAGGTTCGTTCTCTCAAATTACCCAGATGTCCGGAATGAAAGGTTTGGTGGTTAACCCGGCCGGAGACGTTATTGAATTACCGGTTAAAGGAAGTTTTAAAGAAGGATTAAACGTTTTGGAATATTTTATTTCCACTCACGGTTCTCGTAAAGGTATGTCCGATACAGCGCTTAGAACCGCCGACGCCGGTTATTTGACCAGACGTTTGGTAGACGTGGCTCAGGATATTGTGGTGAACTCGGAAGATTGCGGCACTGAAGATTTTGACTATATTACCGCAGCTGATAGTCAAAGAATGAACAAGGCTCTTGACCGTCGGTTGTTCGGCCGTGTAGCCGCCGAAGACATTAAAGATTCCTCGGGTAAACTAATCGTGGCAAAAAACACCGGCATAGACGACCAGCAAGCCAAAGAAATTGTAGAAGCGGGGATTACCGAAGTTAAGTGTCGCAGCGTGCTTAAGTGCAAACTGTCCCGCGGTATTTGCCGTTTGTGTTATGGTTACGATTTAGGTTTTAATGATATGGTTCGTTTAGGTGCTGCTGTGGGAATTGTGGCCGCTCAAGCCATTGGTGAACCGGGAACCCAGTTGACCATGAGAACTTTCCATACCGGAGGTTCGGCTTCTGTAAAAGATATTACCCAAGGTTTGCCCCGTGTGGAAGAATTGTTTGAAGCGAGAGAACCAAAAGGTATGGCTTATGTCTCTGAAGTTGACGGCCAGGTTTATATTGCTAAACCAAACAATAAGGAATACATTGTGCGCATTCAGGGCGCAGACGTCACCAAAGATACTTACCATTTAGAAAAAGCACAGTCGGCTATTAAAGATGGAAGTAAAGTGGAAGCCGGAGAAACTTTGTTTATCGACGGCAATAGCAAAACAATAAAAGCTACCACCGCCGGTTTGGTTCGTTTGGAAAAAGACCGGATTATTGTGGTCCACGAAAGCGATCAGGTGAAGGAATATGTTATCCCTGCTTCGTTCTCCTTGTTGGTGAAAGACGGCGACTTGGTGGTTAAAGGTCAACAGTTGACCGAGGGTAACTTAAACCCAAACCAGATTATGAATTTAATGAATGTGGAAGACGCGCAGAAATATATTGTCCGCGGTGTCTTGGATATTTATACTTCTCAGGGTCAACCGATTCATGATAAGCACATTGAAGTTATAGTAAAACAAATGTTCTCAAAGGTCAGAATTTTGGATTCGGGAGACAGCGAATTGACCTCCGGAGAAATTACCGACAAAGCGAAATTGAGTTTTACCAATGAAATTTTAAAGCAGGTTGGCAAACGTCCGGCAACTGCCGAACAGTTGCTAATGGGTATTACGAAAGTTTCGTTAAATACCGAAAGCTTCTTGGCCGCCGCGTCTTTCCAAGAGACAACCCGCGTGTTAATTGAAGCGGCTGTCACCGGCAAGACTGACTACCTAAGAGGTTTGAAGGAGAATGTCATTATTGGAAAATTAATTCCGGCCGGAACCGGTTTTTCCGATGAGATTGCCAAACAAAATTTGCAGCTGGAAGAAGCTGCTGCCTCGGCTGCGGAAATTACTGAATAATTTAACGAATTATTAGCGATGGTTTTGCAAATCATACACCCTTCGGGTGATGAGTAAGTCGAGGAATCTTTATTGACCTCAGGATTAATAATAGAAAAAACAACCCCGTCCTTTATTATAAAAGGCGGGGTTGTTTAATTATTGAGCCAAAATTATAGTTTTTTGTCAGTTTGAAAATATTCCAAGCTGGCTTTTGTAAAAAGTAGCACAAAACTTTACTTTCGCGTCGTTTTATTTTATAATGCGGTCAAATAAAAGCAAAAGTGTGCTATAATTATTTTTGTTTACCTAAGTAATTAAAATATTTTTTTATGGTAAGTATAAACGAACCCAAGAGGATGGATGTATATGAGTTTGCCGTAAAATATGCTTTATTTTTTACCCTATTAATGGTGTTTGGTGGTTTTTATTCCGCTCGAGGGACCAATGAGTATATTGCCAGCATCTTGTTGCTGCCATTGTTATTGTTAATCTTCCGTTTATTTCGAGTCCGAAAGCAGGCTGGTCCGGTAGGTTTGCCACTGTCGGGTGGCTGGCTTGGTAAATTAGATACTTTGTTAGTATTTTATAGCTTAATTTTAACAACCTTGGTTTCCTTGGGTGGGTTTATTTATGCCCGTTCAACTAAAGATATAATAATTGCAATTCTTTTTTTACCGGTGACTTTATTAATGTGGAGAGTTGCATTTTTCCGTTTTAGCGGCGTGCGCAGATTTTTAATCCGTTTGTTGTCAGGTGAAGCCGGAAAATCCCAATATTCTCAGACAGAGGCTGTCGTTAATGATTCCCGGGGTAAGCTGCCTTTTGCCAAATCCGCTCAGCCTCGCGGATGGAATTGGGAAGAAATGGAAAAAACTCCGGAACTTGAGCCAGAAAATGACAAAAAGCAGAGTTAGGCAACAAAATTTAAACCAAATTTAAATACCCAAAAAAAGACAAAGCCAAACCAAATATGGAGACAGAGCAGGAATCAGAAGTTATATTTGCCAAACATAAAATTCCCGACAGCCCAGCAATTTTAGCTGCCGGGAAAAATTCGCAACTCTTAAAATCATCTCATGCCGCCCAGCTGGCAGTAGCTGACGAAAAAAAGAGAATATTTTTAAAACTGTTAACCGTGGCCGGCTTAGGCGCCTTGGGTAGTTTTTTGTGGCCAAAAAGGGCCGATGCTTATGTTTTTGGTAGCACGCCGGCTTCTAACGTTGTTGGTTTAAAAAATGTTGCGAATGCCAAAATAAACCCTGCAACTGAAGAAACGCTTTCGGCTAGCATTTCCGGACAGGGGGTTTTAAAGAAAACTGTGGCCTTAACAGTTTCCGGTGCAGTGCACACACCAAGTTCCGGTAAAAAAGTTCGCGTGTATAACAGCAAATTTTCTCTTTCTGCCGATATGGCCAGTATTTCTTTCCGGTTTGCTTCGGGAGGAACAGACTATGAAAAATATTTAGCTCCTAAATCCGGAGGGCTGTATGGTGCCAATAACCAGCCGAACTATGTTGAAGGGGCGGTCGACGAGGCTTTTTATTGCGTAATTTCCGGAACCGGTACCGTACAAATCAATTTAGATTATTTAGAAGTATAACGTTATGTCTTTAAAAGCGGTTGAGCATATCTTTAATGGGACTACAACCCCGCTTAATATTTCTTATGGAACGGTGGCGGTTTCTACAACGGACGTTGCCGGAACCGGGACTTTTTTTAATGCCAGCATGGTTGGAATGCAAATGGGTTTTGGCTCAACGAATATTGCAAGCATTACCACATGGTATATAATTTCCGCTGTTAACTCTCCAACATCACTCACTTTAAGCACCTCTGCCGGAACGGTAAATTCAGGAACTGATTATGTTATTACCGGTTATGATTCAACTAAAACCAGCCTTGGCTCTTTAATGTTGCAAAAAAGCGGGGTTAGTCCGGAAGATAATTTTGTTGGTCCATTACCGGTGGCGGTGGCCAGGCCCATGGAAGAATCTACTCCGGTGGCGATGATGTTTCCTCACGCGATTACTTACAGCTCGACAATAGATTGGGTGTTTTTAACTGAAAACTTGGCTACGGCCAGCGCCGCCAGGCGTATTTTTCTTTACGAATATAACAAAACTACGGCCAACTATAATTGGAAAGGGTATATTACTATTACCCTGCCCAGCGCGGCTAACGCCAACACTACCCGTGGTTTCCGCGCCCTCCGCTATTTGCATACCACGGGTACTGTAGGCGTATCTACTCCAACCAGTTTTTATTCTGCCGGCACATCCGTGGCTTTGGCCGCTACCGGTGTGGTTACCGGTGTTGGAACAACTTTTACCATTGGCATGGTAGGCATGATGATTGGTTTTGGTTCAACCAATCCGGCGTTAATTAACTGTTGGTATCCGATTATTTCTTTTACCAACACAACAACTATAACTGTCTCCGGCGCTTCCAGTGCCATTGCCGCTTCGGCTAACTATGTGATTGCTACTTGTACGGTGACTGGCACCAATACCAAATTCGTAGATGACGGCATTGCGGCCGGTACGACAGTCACAGGTGCCGCTGGCGGTCTTGGTCCCCGCATTGGTTTTGGCTCAACTGATCCCACGCAAATTACCCAATGGTTTCAAATCGGGTTTATAACCAGTGATACATCAATTAATTTAGTAACTTCTCCGGGAGTAATTGCTGCCGGTACTCCGTATGTCATTGAAGAGCTGCGGTTTGTGTTTGTTATTACGCAAGCCACCGCGCCGACCAACGGCGGGTTATTTTTGGTTAAAGGCGTCGGCTATTTGGATTTTCAGACTTCTACTACCGCCGGGCCTTTGGTTTTGCCGGCCATTGCCAGCGCTATTGATAATCAAAGAGGGGTTTACTGGCTATCCGACTCCGGTACCGCGGCCAATGTGGTTACCAATGTAGCCGCTTGCGGTTGCGCCATTCAGCCGGAAGTCAACAAGGGTTTGCATTATGCTTATG
>CAZFQP010000038.1:0-5709 GCA_964520505.1 uncultured Candidatus Saccharibacteria bacterium
GCCAGATTCAGTCGAAATCTCATCAAACCCAAAATCAAAGAAAAAAGCGCTACCATGAAAGGTGTGGCTCCACTTTGTGGAAGGGATTAGGAATTGTTATGTATATACTCTTTGACCAAGAATAACACCTGTCTTTTGCCTAACTTTAATTTTTCCAATCTTTTATAACCTTCATGAAGCAGCTTTTGCTTTTTATCTGCGCTGATTACTACGAGTGATTTTGGTTTTAGAATTGAACCGATTTTACTTAAAAATAGTTGGGTCGGGTTAATTTCCTTGCCTTCCCTTTCCCAATGAGTAAGTTTCCCATATGGTAAGTCTGTTATAACTAAGTCAACGTACGGTTTTGACATGGGTAAATTTTGGCCGGTTAAGATATTAAATTCAAAAACTTTAACTTCGATATTTAGTACTTTACTTTTTAAACGAGAAGTGCTTTCCAAAGCATCTTTATGAGATGTTTTATTATATGCGCTTTTTAAATCACTCAATTCTTTCACCCTATTATTAAACCCTTTTAACGTGAGTAAAGATAAATTTTTATTTGCGGTAACTAAAATATCTTTGTTTGCATCGGAAGCGAAGATGTTTTTTATGTGCGCCCCATGAAGCAAGCCAATAACCGCTAGTGAATAACCTGCACCACAGAAGGGATCGTAAATAGAATAGGGTGCTAAAACTCCTTGGTCTTCCAATGTCTTAGCTGCGCGCTGAAATATCTCGCTAATTAACCTCACAGGAAAACCTGTCGCTCCGGGAGCACCGTACAAGACTCTTCCACTAGAATAGTCTTCGTAATTTTCTTTTATTGTTGCAAACTTGTATTTACCACCGGCGTTTTGATTTATCATATAACCCCAGCATCTTTTAAAACCAATTCAAACTTTTCCATAACCTGGGCTGTAGTAATGTGAGATGTTTCAATAATTGTTGCGCCAAAATCTTGGGCCTGTTTGCGTAAAAACTTTAACCAGTTTTTCATATCATCACTAGCCAGCCATGCTTGTTGACGTTGATCAACCAACCTTTTTACCATTACTTCTTGTTCGCAATCTATGAGTATAATTTTATAATTATCAAAGCCCTGCTTTTCAAAACCGGTCTTAATAAAATCTAGGTTAGCTTGTCCATCCATTATTATTAACTCCTTATCCTGGCAACCCATAACCATTTTTTCTATCCATTCGTAGGTTTTTTCTTTTTGCCAATTTTCACCTGAGCCAAACTCTTTAACCATTTCTTCATTTGTTGGCACACCGATAGAATCAAATTTAAAAAACTCCCAAGTATTATTATTTAAGTATTTTTCTTTTAAACTTGAAAGCAAAGTAGTTTTACCAACCCCTGAAGCTCCTGTAAGCCACATTATATATTTTGATTTATTCATGTACCAATTATACCACCTTAGGTTCGAACATTGCCATTTGTCCCAGTTGGGGTAAACAAAAAGCCCCAATTTTCATTGGTGTTTTTTGTTGGCTCCACTACGTGGACAGGATTAGAAACTACTATCTGCAAAAAGAAGAAGCGCCGACCCCCGCTTGATTGCGGAAGTCGGCACTCTGGGATTACACGGAACGGTACGCGATAGCCGCCGCCATCTTGCCTTGGGCGGCAATCTTGAACGACTCGTCGTTCCCCTGCATGGCGAACACCAGCTCCTTCAGTCGCTTGGCCAGAAATGCCGAACGGTGCAGGGACTGAACGACAAAGACGAGGCTGTCGCGCCACTTGGCCGGATCGTGGCCGGGGATGAACCGGGCAGAAACGACTACGAACCGTTTGGAAAGGTCGGCGGAGAACTCGTACATCACGTTGTTGAACGTTTCCTTCCATTCGCCGTCGCGATACTTGAGGTCGCCGATCTGATCGTGCTTCTCATCAGGCGCCAGCAGCATGGTGTTGTTGAGCGTGATGGTCACACCGGCGAAACGGAAGTGCAGAAGTTTCTGCTGGGAAGCGGCCGTAGCCCCGACGACGTCAATGAGTTTGTTGTCGCCGCAGGTAGCCATCAACTCGGCCTCCATGTTTTTGGAATCCTTGCGCTTCTCGGAATGAGCGACATCATAGCCGAGCCGCTTGAGCTTGGGTTCGTTGATAGCGTAGAGATCGGGCAGGAACTCCGTACCGACCGCCTGATCGAACACGAAACGAAAAGCGAAGGCATACCGTTTATCGGTCATTAAACCTCCTGTTGAATCCTAAACTTTCAGGATCCGCGTAGATGTTTGGTTGTGGCACACTACTAAGCCACTGGATGTCCCAGACTTCGGGACATTCAATTCTATCAAAAAAACCTGGACCTGTCCAGGCTAAATTTATATAAAGACTGATGAGGAAATGTTGCAGGAATTACTTCCTACGCTTGGGTGCCCTCTGAGAGAGCGCGCTGGCGGCTACGGCTTTCTCAGCCTTAGTTGCAGTGTGGCTTTTTAAGACCTTGGCGGCCTTTTTAGCCACTGCAGCGCTTGTCCTTCTATTCTTCATAGAGGTAAGTCTTCTTGGGGGTTTATTAATGCGGCCGACCTTTACTCCATCCCCCACGGCAACTGCTAAAATTTAGCAATTACCGAAGGAGGGGTAAAGTTCGCGTGAACTAACAAACCGGAAGAAAACGCCCTTGCCATTCCTCACCAGCCATATCAATTATATCACTTAAGTAGTAGCTTGATAATCGCGTGTTCCCCGACAAGACGGAAACCTTGAGCAGCCATAAAATTGCCCCCTTCTTCCGTTTCTTAAAACCATGGAAGACCCGCAATGAGGACAATCCACACCACCAACAACGGAGACATTTGATGGTAAGGAGGGATTATTCAAATTGTTAGATTTCGAAAATAACTCAATAACACCTTTTACTATAAAACCGAGTAAGGCTATGACAGCTACTACCGCTAAGGCAATTAAACCATCGGCTTTAACGGTCGTTCTATTGTAAATTCTGTTATAAGTAGCACGTTTAGGGTTAGTGAACCAGCCATAACCGCGAGGAGCTTTAAACCCTAATGAGTGCCTAAAAACCCTCTTTACGGAAGTTCTCGCCGCAATCCTTTTATTTAACGAAGGCGCCCTAATCCCAAATTTCATTTTTGGCTTTTCTATTTTTCAAATAAAGTTTTATTTCTAACCTTTGCAACAATAATAAAAATAAACGATAACCCAAAGAAAGTTAAAGGTAAAACTGGGTAGAACCAATAAGTGTAAAATCGTTTGAGCAATCCTTGTTGAATATATATTTCAGATACACACGCTAATACGGAGAGAATAAGACTGTTGGCTAAAATAGTCCAAAAATAACTAATATTTTTCTTCCTTTTTTCTATAAAAATTAAAACGAGAACACAAAGGACTAACACTATTGCAGGAAAGGTCATCCCTAATAACTCTGCAAAAGAGGTACTGTATAAGGCAGATATATAACCAAGTAAACTAGCAGCAACCCAGAGTAAAACTCCAGCCATACTGATTGAAAAAACACCCAGAGTTGGTATATCGTATTTTCCTTGAAGTTTCTTTTCTGACTGAAAGACAAATTTAATAAAGCTTACCGAAAAATATACTAAGCTAATTGTAAAAAGCAATAACCAAAATACTTGAACGTTAGCCAAGTAATGTTTTGCCGGTTCTTGAGTAGGGATAGGAATGTTTAAAAATAATCCGCCTATAGCCGTTATGGAGCCAGCGAAGTTTATAGCTAATTTATTTTGTTCCCAAAAACCTTTAAACATGTTAGTAAATCAGGCCCACCTAAAATATTTATTATACCAATTAGAAATTTCTTTTCCATTGCCCATCTTCTCTAATCCATGTTTCGACATCCCAGTGGTAATTTGGAGAATACGGAGTAAAGTAGATTTTAATATCAGCTCTGTTTTTATCAGAAAAAACAACTTTTTCTATTTGCACATTTGTGAGTTCTTTTCTATCTTCACAACCATAGAGCCTAAAATTATCGAAACCTCTGGTAACTTGAGAGTGTTTTGACAGGTATTCATCAAAAGCTTTTTGGCACTGATTCACCTCGATTAAATCCCAATAATTTTGCCAATCCTTTCTCAGCTGGATTTCTTCTGAAGACATTTTCTGAGTAGGGTTTTGCTTTTGATATGGAAGCATTACAAAATAATAAAACAGAGATAGTGAAATTAGGATAATACCAGCTATTGCTGTTATTTTTAAAATTTTAGACAACATGTTATTTATTTTTACTTTTTAAATTCGCTTTTTGAACTAAGTGAGGAGTTGCTATGTCAATTCTAAAAATATCATTTTCAAATGGACATTCTTTGTGGATTTTTTTCAACCTATCGATAAATAGCTTTTTCCAATCCATAAATATTGGCTTAGCAACTTTTTCCCATGTAAATATTGATATTATTGGTAATTGTGATTTGTATTTAGAAAATCCACTGAAATACTGTCCACCTAGATTTAACTCTCCATTTGTAGGAAATAAGTTAAGTATTGACCTAACGATTGTTTCTGGATTGTCATCGTTTGCAGGGTTTTCCTTATCTTTCCACGGATAAGTATAAGCGGTATGAGCGACGACTTTATTTCTGAATAATCTGATGTCGTTTAATCGTGCTTGAAGTGGTTGATAGTCTTTTTTTGGATTAAAGAATAATTTACTATTCCCAACTTTTTCGACTAATTCGGAGAAGCGCCTATATTCAAATATTAAAATATCTTCCATTAAACATAACTGGTTTACATATCCCTGTGTCCTCGATCCAAGTCTCATTTCAAAAGCTTTTCTATCTTCAGAATTTTTTTGATGACTACCTCTGTGTTTCCTTCGTCTATCGATTAAATAATTTGTCCTTTTAAAATCTTTGGTAGCCTCATTTACAATCCAATCCGTTGCATCGAATAAATTATCTAAAGGGTGTATAGAGATTATATTGGGAATGTAATGCATGCCCCGTTTTTCCCCATTTAACTCTGTGACACGTATTTTGTATATATTTATTTCTTCAAAATTGGTCATGGCTTTACTATCGGGCTTTATAAACTGGAATGCTTTCTTGGTTATAACAAAAAAGGTGTCAGATGCCTTTTAACATTTTTCAATTATTTCACCTTCAGTTTATACCCAAGCTAAAGGGTTGTAAATAACATAGATTTTATAAGTTTTGCCTAAATTATCCAAGTCTTGCCAGTTTGGGGGAATTTTGTTAAAATATGCAAAGATGATTAAAAAGTCATCTATATATAGACAACGTTCGGCCAAGGCTTAAAGGCTGACGATAATATTCGGGAGTAGCTCAGCGGTGAGCTCCGCCAGCTGGCGGACGGCTGTTAACTAATATATTATGTTTTCTGTATACGGTTTATACAATAAAAAACATAAAAAAATTTATATTGGACAAACCAAGGATTGGGATGGACGAGAATTATTACATATCGATAAAACTTTCAGCCATAGTTATACTGCAAGGTTTGACGGCGGGTGGCAACTAATATATAAAGAAGATGTTGATACCCGACAAGAAGCCTTGAAAAGAGAAAAGCAGTTAAAAAGTTATCGCGGTAGACAATTTATCAAGACACATATTCGGGAGTAGCTCAGCGGTAGAGCAATCGGCTGTTAACCGATGGGTCCTGGGTTCGAATCCCAGCTCCCGAGCCAAAGAAAAATGCGGTACCTTTATTGGTAGCGCTTTTTTCTTTGATTTTGGGTTTGATGAGATTTCGACTGAATCTGGC
>CAZFQP010000039.1:0-4770 GCA_964520505.1 uncultured Candidatus Saccharibacteria bacterium
AAATCTCATACTGCCTCCTTTACAAAGGATATATTTCCACATTTACATAATAATGCCAACCTTAAATTGGGGCTTCTGATTCTCTATAACTTTCACATTTTTAATAGTCGCAAAGAAATTATCAGAATAAAAAAACGCCTAAGCCCGCGATATACGCAAGCCGGCGCTTTTATAACAAAATTTTTTTGGTGGAGATGCCGGGAGTTAAACCCGGGTCCAAAACAAATTCACTTTCCAATTATTCACAAGATTAGCTAAGTTTTCCGCCGTTAGGCGGAACCTCTATAACAATAACTTAGCAAATAGTTATAAAGGGTGATTTACGTATCTTAAGCTTGCGGGTGCAAATCAAATCCGCAAACAGCAGCTCTGTATAATCCCGCTGGTCTCATGCCTGAGCCAAGCATAAGGGCGAGGTACTTACTTAAAAATTAAGCGAGTACAGGTACCGGAGTAGCAAAGGCGTTAGCCAAAGCTTCCTTTACCTTAGCAAATGAGTTTTCATTTGTTGATGTCCGAGGGATTTACGAGGCTTCAGACTGGCTCGTCTTGCATATTAGAAAATGTCAAAGTCCTGTCAAAATCCGTCATCCCCGTGGCTATCATTATACTATTTTTTATCGCAATTGACAATACCCCAGAAATGTGGTATTTTAATGGGTCATAATTGCTATGACAATCTAACACTATGGAGGCAGTAAAATGGAAGTGAATAAGGCAGTCGTGCCGGAATCCAACAGCACAGAGCTTATCGCAGTTGCGGCATCCGAGATAAAGTTGCATGGTTGCCCCCACTGTGGTTTCCGTTCGTTCTACGCCCACATTTCCGGCGGAGGCGCGGCATCGTGCACCTGTGGTGAATGTGGCAAAGGGTTCTTCATTCTCGCCGATGGTGTCGAGCAGTCAACAATCGGAGTCGGCTCAAAAGACAGCGAGACGATTTACCCGAAGCTCCAGCCCCATCCGCGGCGTGGTACTCCCAGTCATGGCACACCCGACACACAGCCCGAGGGCGGAGGTGAGTTTTTCCGTTCGCGGGGAATCGGGCTGGACAACACACCCGGTTGCTTTATCTGCGGTCGAGGCCCCGGTCTTCATCACAACATCGCAGCGTTCGTGCAGTGCAAGCAATCCGGTGAGCGAATTGTTGGGATGTTCCAATCCGGCGCACGTCTGGACTACCGGGAACATTCTCCGGATCGCGTGCAGGTGAAAATCGGCGCGTGCGACCAGCACAAGCAGAATCTCGAACTCCTCGATACACTGACTTCGCGGGCGAAGGGCGTGCTGAAAGCCGCAATGATCAGCGAAGCCAGCAAGTAGACTGACAACAAGTCATTCACAAACCTTAAAGCCCACGGCGCATCGCGACCGTGGGCTTTCTGTTTGCAAAAAATTAAACTTTACATTCCGTTATAATTTTTTTACCGATGAAGCTCGATTTTAATTAACCCAATATTTTTGCTATAATTAAGCTGGATATAAATATTAAATAAAAATATATGTCCGAAGAAACAATAAAAGACTGTAAAGATTACATCCGCAAACCATACAAAGGTGGGACTTGTGGAGGGGCTTATGGTCTGGCTTTTTTAGGCGCGGCAATTTATTACATTCAGCACGCGGAAACTTTTTGGATGGGAGTTTTAGGCGTGCTAAAAGCCATGGTCTGGCCGGCTCTCGTAGTTTATAAACTTTTGGAATTTTTAAAAATGTAGATTTATTTCTGCGGGCGGCTAAAGCTCGCCCCTACATCGCAATTATAAAAAAATAACCTGGCCCTAGTGTCCAATTCTATGGAATTGGACACTAGAAGTATCCACTTAAATTGAATGCAGCGCCAAGCCGTTACCGGCTATGGCGCTGCTTTTTGTTGTCTACCAAAGAAAGTTGCGAACGAATGCCGTGAGCCTGAAGCTGGCGAATTACTCTTGCGTATTCATCCGAACCAGGCTCAAGCAAATTTAGCAGCTGCTTGGCAACCGCCGGAGTTTGCTTTGTCCGCCTGCGGTCACCCAAACAAAGCAACAGCAGGTTATTCAAAGAATCTCGATGCTCAGGGTTAATTTCCAGCGCCACCTTGTAAAATCTGATGGCCTGTTTGACCCTGCCCAAACACTGCAGACAAAAAGCCAAGTAGCTGTAATGCACTTCGTGGTGCTCAAGTTGGCAAGCTGCCCGAAAGCAGCGCATTGCACTGTGCATTCGGCCAAGGGAAATTAAACAACAGCCAACATTGTTCCAGGCGTCAGCGTTTTGCCTATGGATCCTCAAATACCTCAGGTATTCATACAGAGCCCCAGCAAAATCGTCGTTTAAGGCACACTGCTCGGCCGCCGCAATACACTGGCGGGAATACTTAAGCTTGGCAGCTTCCGGCATCTCTTGAACTTTGGTACTCATAACTAATCCCTCCTTGATTTGAAAATTGTAGTATTTTTAAGGCTTTTTTACAAGTAACTGTCCACCGGATACAACACACTGCTAATATTCATAACCATTCCGAGTAAGTGCATCCGAACGAGGAATCCCTTAACTTGATGTGTTTGAGGGATTCCTCGGATGTCCTAAAGATCTTTACGACACTCGGAATGGTTAGTGGGTAGTACTTTTTCAAGACTTGACAAATTTTAACAAATGGTTTAATATTTAGATAGCTATCTAAATATACAATAATTGAGATCCTTCTCCCGATAAATCACGTAGCTCGCGAACGACGTGATAAATCGGGCTCAGGATGACGCCGTAAGGCCTACGGAGAAAACACAATACATATGTCGCTTTCACAAACATTTGCCGCGCTGTCTGACCCCAACCGCCAAAAAATCTTGGACGTTTTAAAAAAACGCGAGATGCCGGTTTCGGAAATTGCCAGCTATTTAAATATTACCCTCCCTACCCTCTCTCACCATTTGGATATTTTAAAGCGCGCCGATCTGGTTTCCGGCCGAAGGGACGGGCAAAAAATTATTTACAGCTTAAACCTGAGCGTATTTGAAGACGTTAGCGAAAAAATAATTAAGTTTTTAAAAAAATAATTAACTATCCACTAATTCACGAATAATCACCAATATTACTAATTATAATTTCGTGTTATTCGTGCTATTAGTGAATTTGTGGAGAATTTATGAACTATAATTTTAAAAAAGAATGGTCCGGCTTAATTATTTTAGCCTTGGCCTGGGCAGCGGGTTGGTATTTTTATCAGCACTTCCCCGCTCAGGTAGTCACCCACTGGAATTTTTACGGCCAGCCGGATGCTTGGGGCGGCAAAACCGCCAATGCCTGGATGTTTCCGGGAATTTTAACCGCCATGTATATTTTATTTTCCGTCTTGCCGGCATTTGACCCCAGAAAAGACCGCTACCCGGAATTTGCCAAAGTTTACCGTTTGTTTAAAAATATCTTTTTACTAGTAATGTTCATCGTAATGCTGGCAACCGGATTATATAACTTAGGGTATAATGTGCAAATCCAATACGTAGTACCAACGGTAATCGGTTTGTTAATGATAGTAATTGGCAACTATATGGGAAAAATTAAACCCAACTGGTTTATGGGTATTCGCACGCCATGGACACTGTCTTCCGAAAATGTCTGGAACAAAACTCACCGCATTGGCGGCTATGCTTTTATTGTCTTTGGCCTAATTTTGATTGTTGTCCCGTTTTTGCCAGCGGCCTTAGGACTTACAGCATTTGTGGCCGGCATACTAATTGTGACCTTTGGCACGTTTGTTTACTCATATTTGGTTTATAGGCAGGAACGGACTGCGATTAGATAGTAGATAGTAGATAGTAGATAGTAGATAGGCCCCGCCTTTTTAAACAAAGGGCGGGGTTTTTGTGTTTGTTTGTAGGGGCGAGCTTAAGCCGCCCGTGCAATCAGCGGGCGGCCAAAGGCCGGCCCCTACAACTGACAAAATAAATATATTATAGATTATTCGCATTTTTTTTGGCTTTTAGGTAAAATAGGTTTATAATGTTTACTAATAAAATCTAAGGACATAGTTTTTGAGATCCTTCTCCCGATAAATTGGGCCCAGGATGACGCCCTTGCTTATAAACTCCTATGAATAATACTTTTCAAATTTTCAAACAACCGGACAAAGACGCGGCAGCGGCCGAGGCCGGCGAATATTTAAACAGTTATTTAATCGACAATAAAAAACGGCCCGTCCTGCTAATGCTTTCCGGCGGTTCCGCTTTTAACATTTTAGACTACGTCGGCCAGGCCGCGTTAGGCGAAAATTTAACGGTTTCGGTTTTAGACGAACGTTTTTCGGAAGATCCGACCATTAATAATTTTTCCCAGCTGCAAAAATCAGACTTCTACCAATTGGCTCTGGAAGCCGGCGTCAGTTTTTTTGGGACCCTACCAAGACCAGGTGAAAGCATAACCGAGCTGGCCGCGAGATGGGAAAAAAATTTACATAATTGGAAAACAGAAAATCCCCAAGGGCTCATACTGGCCAGCTTAGGGATGGGGCCGGACGGTCACACGGCCGGCATTTTCCCCTTCCCTGAGGACGCGGGAAAATTCCACCAGCTGTTTGAAAATGACAATTGGGTCGCGGCTTACGACGCCGCGGGCAAAAACCCTTTCCCGCAAAGAGTGACGACAACCGCGACTTTTTTCAAACAAATAGACTTTGGCTTTGCCTATGTTTGCGGGCAGGAAAAATCGGCGATGTTAAACCAGGCCTTAGCCGGACAAAATGAATTTAGCGTCCTCCCCGCCTCATCCTGGCAGAACATAAAAGAAGTAATG
>CAZFQP010000040.1:0-4595 GCA_964520505.1 uncultured Candidatus Saccharibacteria bacterium
ATTGTCAAAAATTTATGCGGGAAACTTAGATTGGATATCTGATAACCGGCCGGAAATACCTCCCGGCAGTACTACGACTTTTGCGCTCACTAATGCTTTAAACGTTATAGAAATTGCCGATAAAATAGATCGCCTAATAGTCTTAACAACCGGTGCTACCGCTTTTAAACAATATGTCACAAGGTATCCTAATGTAGCCGGAGACCAATTTGACAGGTTTTTTGGTGTTGATGATAAACAGCAAGACCAATCAACCGCCGACCCCAACGCCCCAATTCATTTTAATACTGCCTCTCAGGTCTTATCAATCTGGAGTGAAAATGGAATCGCACATATTATTAAACACGGGACTTCAGCTGCCTTGTGCCAAATGTATGCTTTACCTTTGGGCGCGCATTGGTATTATGCCGACAGTACCAATCAACGGGTTATTACCCCTTCTATTTCTACTCCTGATTGCGTGTCTTTTAAAAGAATGCTAACTTCAGCGGTTGACCATTTGGGCAGCGAAGAGTATAGAATTCCTACCGGATCAATTTTGTCTTATTACCGTACTAATGGAATTATTGACAATACCGGCGAATGGACGCTCTTGCCTGAAGACGGCGATTTAACCGGCCTGTCGCCGTCCAGCAGCATCCAATTTATGTTTGAGTTTGTGACTATTAGCTTATTATGCATTCCGGGAAGGATTATGTCGTTGGCTGTTTTATACGAAGACTATTCCACTGACTCTCACTATCAACCTTCCAGCGGAAAAACCGTGCCCGCAAGCAAACAATTTGCTTGGCGCTTTTCTACGGCTTTTGGTTCTGCTGTGCCAACCTTGCGGGTGAGGCTGTATGATGCGGTCACCGGCGGCTTGTTGCTAGACGATAAAACAACTTCACCGGTCGGCACTTGGGAAAAAACTACTGACGCCGGCAGTAATTGGGGCTCTTATGATACTTCCGACAAGGCTAACGAGCTTACTTATATCCGATACACCCCGACCACTTTACCGGATAATATAAAAATACGAGCCTTACTTACTCTTTACTAAATTATGGCTTTACGTGCTATAGAACATAGTTTTACCGGAGCAACCACTCCGATTGCTTCTTATGACTTTACCAAAACCAACCTTGGTTCTTTAATGGTGCAAAAAAGCGGGGTTAATCCGGAAGATAATTTTGTCGGCCCGTTGCCGGTGGCGGTGGCCAGACCCATGGAAGAATCTACTCCGGTGGCGATGATGTTTCCTCACGCGATTACTTACAGCTCGACAATAGATTGGGTGTTTATGGTGGAAAATACAGTCGCGGCGGCGAAGCGTATTTTTTTATATGAGTATAACAAAACTACGGCCAACTATAATTGGAAAGGGTATATTACCGCCACCACCCAAAATGCTACCAGTCCGATTCGCGGTTTCCGCGCCCTCCGCTATTTGCATACCACGGGTACTGTAGGCGTATCTACTCCAACCAGTTTTTATTCTGCCGGCACATCCGTGGCTTTGGCCGCTACCGGTGTGGTTACCGGTGTTGGAACAACTTTTACCATTGGCATGGTAGGCATGATGATTGGTTTTGGTTCAACCAATCCGGCGTTAATTAACTGTTGGTATCCGATTATTTCTTTTACCAACACAACAACTATAACTGTCTCCGGCGCTTCCAGTGCCATTGCCGCTTCGGCTAACTATGTGATTGCTACTTGTACGGTGACTGGTGTGGGAACCAATTTTTTGACTGAGTTGATTGCCGCCGGTACCAATGTTACCGGCGTGGCAGGTGGTTTTGGTCCTCGCATTGGTTTTGGCTCTAATGATCCCACGCAAATTACCCAATGGTTTCAAATTGGGTTCATAACCGACGGAACCCATTTAAACCTTACTACTTCTCCCGGAGTAATAGCCGCCGGCACGACTTTTGTTATTGAAGAATTGCGTTTTGCAATTGTGACTACAAACACCACTACTGCTAATTTGGGCGGGTTATATTTGGTTAAAGGTGTTGGCTACTTGGATTTTCAGACTTCCTCCACCGCAGGACCATTAGTTTTGCCGGCCATTGCCAGCGCCGTAGATAATCAGCGCGGAGTTTATTGGTTGTGTGATGCAGGAGCAGGAGCGGTAACTAATACCACAGCTAACGGTTGTGCGGTGGAAGCAGAAACCAGCAAAACCTCTCATTTTTTGTATGTCTTAGATGGGACAAACACTTCCAATGCTAAATTTTATAAATATAATTTACGTGCTAACAACACCGTTGCTTCCGGTAAGATGCAGCTGGCCGGAGCAAACATTGTAATTACCAGCACGCAAGCTGTTACCGGAACTATTCCTAATGCTCAAGTTAACAACCTTACTTTGGCTACGTTAGGTCATGGCCCCGGTTCCGGGCTACCTTATTTATATTTTGTTACCACAACGCGTCTTTATTGCGCCTTAGCTTCGGGAATTGTTGGTGCGAGCAATAGTTTTATTAATTCGGCCGATGCGCGTCAAGAAATTCCCCCTGGAGGAGTTATAACTTTTCCTGCCACCGGAAACATGGCCAATATTCAATATATAGATTCCATTGATCGTTTAATAATTACAACTTCCGGTGCGGCCGGTGCGGCTTATAGGCATTATGTCACTCGTTACCCCAGCACAGACGGCACGCCGTTTGACCATATTTTTGGCATAGATGACAAACAACAAGATCAATCTTTTTTAAGTTCGCAAGGAGCAATTCATTTTAACTCAAGCTCTCAATTAATATCGCTGGATGCTAATAATGGAATTGTACATATTTGTAGAAACGGAACAACGGCCGCTCTAAACCAAATTTATGCTTTGCCGTTTGGTGCGCATTGGACATATGCTTATACTACAAGCCCGGCTAATCATCAGCGGGTTATTACGCCATCTTTATCTACCAGCGACTGCGTCAAATTTGATCAGGTTTTAGTTTTAGATAATGATTATTTAGGCTCCGGAGAGCTGCGTATTTCTCCGGAAAGCTTTCGTATTTATTACCGCACAACAAATATTACCGCTGACGCAACCAGCTCTTGGACATTGCTGGGAGACGATATGGATCTATCCTCAGCCACGGCCGCAAGCGCGATTCAGTTTATGCTGGAATTTTTTACTATCGGCAATACTTGCATACCTGCCAGGATTATGAAAATTATTGTGACATACGAAGACAGTTTAACAGATTCTCATTTTCAAATGTCTACAGCTTTGTCTAACATCGCCACAAAAAGATTCGTATGGAGATTCTGTTGTATGTTTGGCGGAACCGTGCCGACATTAAAGATTCAATTGTTCAATGCCGATACGGGCGCAGCTTTGCTCACAGATACCACCGTTGCTTCGGCTTACGGTACCTGGGAAAAATCTACCAACGGCGGAGGCAGCTGGACAGCTTATAATACAACAGATAAAGGTAATGAAACAACTTACATTAGTTATACTCCTAGCGCTTTATCAGATAGCATAATGGTCAGGGCTTTACTGACCCAGAATTAAAATATGTCACTTAGAGCAGTTAAACATAAATTTACCGGTACTACTACGCCGATTACTTCATATGATGCTACTAAAACCAGCATCGGTACTTTAATTGTACAAAATACCGGTTCAAATGCTACCGATAAATATATTGGTCCTTTGCCGATTGGGGTGGCCAGACCCATGCAAGAGGTTGTGCTTACGGGAAACGTGGCAACGGTAACAGCTACCGTTGTAACGGGTAGCGGCACGAGCTTTACGGCATCTATGACCGGTATGGTTATTGGCTTTGGCAGTACAGACCCTGCCAAGGTACCAACTTGGTATACCTTGGGTGCCTGGACCAGTGCCACCGTTATTGCCATTACCTCCGGGCCAACTATAAACGTGACCACTCCTTTTGTAATTGTCTCCAACATTCCGGGCATGTTCCCTCATGCCATTACTTACAGTTCAACGATTGACTGGGTATTTTTAATAGAAAATTTGGCCACTGCCACCACCGCAAGGCGTGTTATGTTTTACGAATATAATAAAACTACTTCGGTTTATAGCTGGAAGGGTTTTATTAACGCCACTTTAATCAGCGGAGCCAATGCTAATACGACCCGCGGTTTCCGCGCTCTTCGTTATTTGCACACGACGGGCACTGCCTCGGCTTCCACTACCACAGTGATCGGTGTCGGCACGACCTGGCAGGCCGACCGGTTGGCGGTGGGGGCGAGGATTGGTTTTGGATCGACAGATCCAACCGCAATTTCAACCTGGTATGTAATTTCAGCTATTGGAAGTAATACCGGCATTACTATCTCTTCTTCTGCCGGATCCGTCGGTAGCGGTCCTTATGTCATTGAAGAACTCAGGTTTGTGTTGACTATTACCCAAGCCACCGCACCGACCAACGGCGGGCTATTTTTGGTTAAAGGAATTAATTATTCTGATTTTGTCACGACCGGCACAACTATTCCCGCTGCGACTAACACGGATAATATTAAAGCGGTTTACTGGCTATCCGACTCCGGTACCGCGGCCAATGTGGTTACCAATGTAGCTGCTTGCGGTTGCGCCATTCAGCCGGAAGTCAACAAGGGTTTGCATTATGCTTATG
>CAZFQP010000041.1:0-2916 GCA_964520505.1 uncultured Candidatus Saccharibacteria bacterium
GGCCCTTTTTGCGCCCAGCGCAAAAACTCTTTTAATTTTTGTGTCTCGCCTGTGGTGGTAATTTCCACGCCATTTTCCACATTTTCCGCCGTGCCGGTTAAACCCAATTCCACAAATTTTTCATAACTGCACCAACGAAAACCCACACCGTGGACTTTACCGGTAACTTTCACCCATATTGTTTTTATATCTTCGCTTGTCATATGTTCCTTACAATTATAAATTATCTTAATCTTTTTTGTGTGTTGATATAAAATGCAGCCGCATTTTATATCAACACGGGTCTTTAGTTAAATTTTGCCGAACTGACGGCATATTTTCCAACCGTGCCCTTGTCATCTAGAAATTCAAATTCGCCCTTAAGTTGTTCACCGGCCAAAAATTTTGGGAACCATACAATGTCATCCGGCCACATTTTATTATATGGTATTTGATTAAAATTAAACCAAAAAGGCCGCATCTCGTCGCTCTCTTGGGGCCTACCGATATAATCGCGGCACCAATACACGTGAGAAAAAATTTGCTCACCGGTCTGTAAAAAATTAAAAGTTAGCTCCGCTCGTTTACTTAAAACTTTTGCCGCCACGCCTGATTCTTCGAGCAGCTCTCTAATTGCCCCAGCCTCCGGATCTTCACCAGGTTTAACTTTGCCGCCAAAACCATTATGCCAGCCTGCACCAAAACCCCGTTTCTTCAATGGCAGACAAACCCGATTGCCATCTATTAAATAGACTTGGGTGCAAAGAAGCATAAAAATAGATTACGATTTTCCTTTAAGATGCGGTCGAAGTTTTAAACCCAAAGAAAGCTGGCTGGCTTTATGTCCGTGAGTAATCACAATTTCTTGTTTAGCCTTGTCTATTTCCACATTTACCTCATCCCCCAACTTTAAGTCCAGCTCTTTTAGCAGGCTTTGAGACAAAGTAACAGCCAAGGAATGTCCGGTTTTAAAAATTTTTCTATTCATGCATCTATTATAGCCTAAATTGACACCGCCAGGCAAAAGTGATTAGCCAAGGAAACTCATCCTGAAAGCTGCCGCTTTGGCCGCAAAAAAACCGCCCAATTCAGGCGGAAAAATCCTATTGCAAACACAAATATATATTGTTATGGGCGCGCAATCTTTAACAGATCTTCCAGCATGGCCACCCATTCCGCGGGCAAACGATTTTCCCGCGCGCCAATAATAACCCTTTTTAAATAATCTTCCTTAATAAAGTCGCCGTTGAACAGACTGTTATCTTCGACATAAATCCAAGCTTTATGTTTTTCACCATCTTCGACAGCTATTTCCACCTCGATTCGGTTAAATACATTTGGATAACCCTCAAAATCGTCCAAAGCGTCCAAGCTATATTGGTCTAAATCGTAGAGCACTCCACAAACATGGCTCCCGACACGCGGACGAACGTTGGTATAACCGCGACCATCCGGACCAAATTCATAACCTTCCAAAACTCCGGCTCCCAGCACGCTAAAATGCCAACCACAAAGGCGGCGCATATGTTCCAGATTCATATTGGAGCCGTAAGCAAAATAGTACATGATATTTCATTCTATCTAAAATTCCCGGTCTGCGCAAGAGCAATATTTTTACGATTTTTTAATGTGCCTTTGGGCGTAATCCCACGAACCGCCGACTTTTTTTCGGGGGTTAAAAATATTTTGTGGGTCAAAAATCGCCTTAACCGCGGCAAACAGCGCCGTAATTTCTTGTCCGTACATCTGCTCCAAAAACGGCGTGCGAATTAGGCCGTCATTATGCTCGGCGGTAATTGACCCTTTATACTTAATGACCAGATCGTAAACCTCTCTGGCTAATTTGGGAATTATCATCCGCTGGTCCGCGCGTCTTAAATCCATTAACGGGATAATGTGAAAATTAGCATCGCCCATATGCCCGGCAATGGTATAAATTAAGGACGGATAGCGGTTTAAAATAGTTTGCAGCTCAGGCAAAAATTGCGGCAGCTGTGCCGGGTGGACCACAATATCATCTATAAAAGGCGCGGTGGAAAGACCCCGGCTATGCTGGCGAAGCAGGTTAAAACTCTCGCGGCGAATGACCCAATACTTTTCCGACTCCTGGGGAGTTTTGGTAATATGCGTTTTTATTCCAAAAGTTTCGGTAATTTCTTTTTGCGCGGCTTCTGTAATTTTTAAAATTTCCCCATCATCGTCTCCCGTAAATTCGGCAATCAGTATTAACTTTGGCACGCCTCCGGTTAGCGTCATCCACAACTCGGGTAAAAATTTTAAGCCCAAAGAAAATAAGCCGCCTTTTAATTTTTTTATCATATCCGGCAAAAACCGCATAGCCAATTTAAACGTATGGTCGTCAAAACTTTCAAAAGTTTCCGGCCGATGCTTGGTCACCGTTGCCACTATATCACCCAATTTGTTTAAATCCTTTAAAAAAATTACCAGCAGGCGATTTTTTGGCCTGGGCTTGACCAAACGAAATTTTATTTCCGTAATCAACCCTAAAGTTCCTTGCGAGCCGGCAAATAATTTGGCCAGGTTAAAAGTTTTTTTATTCCAAACTTCCCACAGCAAGTAACCTGCTGAATTTTTAGATGTAGTCGGTTTAGCTTGCTTGATTAGTTCATAATTATCATTAACCAAACGAAAAACTTTGCGATATATTTCGCCCTCAAACCCCGTTAGTTTAAGCTTATCTTCTAATTCGCTATTATTTAATTCTTTAAGTGTATATTCATTACCGTCAGCCAAAACTACTTTTAACTCTTCTATATAGTCTTTGGTTTGGCCGTAAACCAAAGATTTCTCCCCGGCGGAATTATTGGCCGCCATCCCGCCTAAGGTGTTTAAACTTTTGGAAGCGGTATAGCAAGGCAAAAGCAAATTGCGCTTTAAACTTTCGGTTTCAAAATCGCGATAAAAAACCCCGGGCTG
>CAZFQP010000041.1:3016-4447 GCA_964520505.1 uncultured Candidatus Saccharibacteria bacterium
GGATTGCAGTATCTGCAGTATTCGGATTGTATGACTTCTGATTACTCTAATATTTCAAACTTGTCGACTCTATATATTACATCTTTTCTTTCCAAAATAATTTTCCATTTTCTTTTTTTGGCGGCCTTGGCCAATAATAAATTCGGGTTAAAGGCAGTTGGGTAGCCGACCAAAGACAACATTTTTATATCACCCTCTGTGTCGCCTACGGCCATACTTTGACGTAAATCCGCGTTATAAATTTTTGCCAGGCGCTTAACTATCTTTGCTTTATTAAATGCCGAGTCTAAATTTTTAACTTTTCCCGTAAATTTACCGCCAAGAACTTCCAACTCCGTGCCGAAAAAAACATCAAAACCTATGGTTTTAGCATACTCCTCTACTATATATGAGGGCGAGCCGGAAACGGCGGCTAAAATATAGTGTTCGGCTTTTAGTTTTTTTATTAGATCCCTGGTAAACCTGTACGTCCGGTCTTTTTGAAAAGCTATTACCTGCTTAGCCACCTTGTCTACTTTGGCAAAACTTTTGCCGGCAATATGCTGAACGTAAATTTTTACCACTTTATTTATGTAAGCCTCGTAAGTTCCTTTTCTGTCCAACCAGGCTAAATACTCCTTGGCAATTTCTTTTCTGGCAATACCGGGAAAAATTCCGGCACCCACCAGCGCGTGGCTTAATTCTATTACCAAAGACGAACGGAAAATTGTCCCGTCTATGTCAAAAATTGCTAGTTTTGGTAATTTACGATTGTCAGTCATTTGAAATTTGAAATTTAAAATTTGTCATTCCCCCTGCTTATTATACTTCTTTCATCCATAAAATAAAAATAGCGGCGCCGGTAAACATTCCGGCGCCGCGCAAAGGAATTCCGCCGCCGGCTAGCTATCCCGGCGAAGGAACAAAAAACAGCAGTCTATTGGTTGGATAGCGAGCGGGGTCGGGGTCTCGTCTCCCGACTGGCAATCTGCTGCCGCAGGATTAGTTTTTCCCGTTCCGGGTCAAATTGTTCCTGTTCAGCAGAGCTCGCCGCTTTGACGTGTTTGAATTCCACACCTTTGGTGGAATAGATTACCACCCCGAGCAACACCCAGAAGGCTACACCAAACTGGACGGCCCTGACAGTGAACTGATGGTCTGCCTTTGGGTTGAACCCTGTGTTCATGGCCACAATGATGCCAATCACCACACCAACGGCCACCACCCATTTAATCCAAGGCCGCTTGATAACTATCACCGTGTTTTGCATCTTACCTCTCCTTAAAGTTGATTTCCCGCGAACCCCTCTGACTTTCGGAGCTTAACGAGTTAATAAAAAATACTAAAAATAACCGACTTTGTCAATGAACTTAACCCCATTTCCCTTATTTGACAGACAATTTGCTTTGTTATAAAATTCCAATTACGCACAATCTGTAGGAGGATTGAAAA
>CAZFQP010000042.1:0-4281 GCA_964520505.1 uncultured Candidatus Saccharibacteria bacterium
AAATTAATAATACAAATAATTTACACCCATAGTTTTTCTTTGTCAACAAATTTTTTGTCGACTTGTGTATATTAACAGTTTTCTGTACAAATGGTGCCGGTGGTGGGAGTTGAACCCACAATCCCTTACGGGCGACTGATCTTAAGTCAGTAGCGTATGCCAGTTCCGCCACACCGGCTCCAGCTGTACAGAAATCGATTGTTTACTTTCACGAGGTAATATCTAATCCATAAAATTAGTGTGATAGTTTGTCCGTCCTTCGCATAAAGCTTCGGAGGACACTTCTTCGCAGCTATTAATTAAGCATCCCTTATATCAAAAGCAAATCTTAGTGATGCTTGCACTTCGTAGCCTTGGCGAAGAAGTGGAGGTGCAGATGGGAATCGAACCCATGCATTGCGGTTTTGCAGACCGCCGCGTTACCACTTCGCCACTGCACCGTAATTATAAATCTTTAAATCTGACTTTTAGTAACAGCCTCTGTTCAAGGGTTTTGTAAAACTTTTCCATTCTTACCGCCTCGCTTCTGGTTGCGTTGTTGTAGTTTGCCCGTCCCAAACACCTTCACTAACAGGCTCCTAATGGCGACCATGCCACTGCGCCCAAAAGTTAGCCTCTATATTTTAATCAAAATCTTAGGATTTTTCAATACCCCGGCTAAACAAAACCCCCGGGGTTGCCGGGGGTTTAACTATTACTTAAAGGTTGCGAGGGCTAAGACGCTAGCAGCGTGGTTTTGAGCAATTTCTTGTCTTTCTTGTTCCGCCTCGTCAGTAAGGGCTATTAATTCATTATATTTCTTTTGCGCCCCGTTTACCCAATTAGCGCTTCCTGGTTGAACGTACACGCCTTTCATTTTAGCGAAGGTAGTGTATTTTTCTTTATAGATGGGTTTTTCCAATAAAGTACTTAAATCTTTAAACCATTCTAGCTTAGTCGGATATTTGCGCCAAGACGGATGTCCCGGCTTTACGCCAATACCGCTACAGTTGTTGTCAAAACAGTACAGACCCATATGGCTTTCTACGTAGCTAACGGCTAAGGCTCTTTGCCATTGCGGCAGTTTTACCATTTCCGCGGCGTAAACGCCAAGCGGAGAACCGTTATCTTCTAAGTAGGCTTTTAACTTAATTACCAGCGGATCATTTTCTTCAATAGTGCTGATGCTTAAAGATTTATCGTTTGTTTTAAAAGTTTGATTGACTAAATTTGAGTCAGAAACTTTGATTTCAAAAACTTGAGCTTGTTGCCCGGAAGTCTGGAGCTCGGCAGCTAGTGCTAAGTGCGGCATTATAACCGGACCTAGCAAGATCAAAGCAAATATGCCGATAAAGGAGCTATGATCTATGGCAGACTTCAAGGTAGAAAGAGCTTTCATTCTTTAAATCAAACTCCTTTCTCCCCTGTTCCTTTCCCACCAGAGCGGCGGGGCCGGAAAAGTATTGTTATTAAGGAACGACTGTTTGACCCGTACCGCTCGTCTTATTTAGTCGGTACGACAGTCGCGGCTCACCCCCTATAAAATAAGGGATTTGCTTAAAAGTGCTTATTAACACAAAAAGTGCTAAGTAGCACCTTGTAAAAGTATTATACTCCTTTTTGGGGGAAATTTCAAGCCTTTTTTGGTTGTTTCTGGCTTAGATATAAGGGAAAACCTTTTTTTGTTCAAGCGCCAGCCCGTTTTTGGCATTTTAAAAACCCTTTAAATATAAGGGTTTTTTACAAATGATTTTTTGTTTGTCTTTAGTGGTCTTGTTGGCGCGCTTTTCTTTATTGTCCGGCGATTTTAAGACCATTGGTCTTTATACCCACTTATTTGTGCGCTTTTTGTGTCTATAATCATCTCAATTTTGGCATCTTCTGTGTCCGGAAGCTCGAATCTGACAAAATATTTGTCCGGCTGGCCCTCAATTGGGCGAATGTCCCTTAACTGGTAATCTGAATAGTTGGTTTTGTGTTTTTGAATTTCCGCTCTCGCTAGGCTAATCGCTCTTTGTTGTGTTTTTTCGTCTATATTAACCATAGGTTTTTGCAGATTTATTAGGTATGAACTTAGAGCTAAAATTATTAATGCCGATGCGGCTATAATTGCAATTTTCATATTAACATTATATCAAAAAGAAAAAAGCCCCACCACACAGGTGAAGCTTTTTGGTTTTGGAAGTTCGAACTAAGGCTGAGCTGGAGGTAGCGGATTTTTGGCGCCCGCCTTTAATGGATAAGGCGGTAGAAAGTTATTGGTAGACACGGCACGGCATTAGCTGGCTGTTTTATTTTGCCCCACATTGGTCCACGGTATTATTTGATTTTAATTAAAAACAATGGAATTTCTAACGGCATCAAATTCTGACCTGTAGGTTTGATATACTCCTTCCTTTTGAAATATATCCTTCCAAGGGATAGTGTCTAATGAGTCGCCGACATAAAACGTCCCCTGATTGTTGATAATGTAGCACTGTGAGCCGCCCTCAAACCGCAAAATTTTATAACCATTATGGGTTTCTGTGCTGAGAATTTTTTTACCCTGAAGCCTAAAGTTTATTTCATTGTCTGTTTCGGGCTTTGGGTTAATTTTTTTTATGCTCATTGTAATTTCTACCAATGAATGTTCGGAGTTGGCGTAAGGTGCTTTGATTAATATATTGCTTTCATCTTGCTGATATACCTTCAAGTCCGTGGGATATTTGAAAGACAGCCCTAACTCGTTACTGGTATAAGTAGCCCAGTTTGTTTGGTTAGGCGTAGACGTTGGGGCAACGTTTGTATTTTGGACAACAGGGGCTTGAGTAGTGGCCTGTTGGGATGAGTTGCACCCAGCGGCTAACAGAGTGATAATTGGAAACACAAGTAATAATTTTTTCATATTGGATTTTTAATTAAGCCTATTATACTCCTTTTGGTTCGACCCCGCCACGCACTATTATTTAAATGAAATTATACGAAGGTTATCTTTGTATGGGGACCTTTGCAAAAGAAAAGACTCCATCTAAAGATGAAGTCATTTCTTTTGGCGCTCCTTGATATGTGAAGTTCGCGACAAGATACGGCTTTGCACAGAGAGTTTTATTTAGCAAATTTGACATTGGAAACAGTAACAATGTAGAAGTTTACATAACGCTTTCAGCTTTATTACCTTTTACAAAATATGCTGATAAAGGAGCAAAATTAACAACGATTAAATACAAAATAAACAAGGAGCTGATTATATCAAGGTAGTTGTATAATGAATTTCCTTCAAGCAACATATAAACTACAAAAGGAATCGGAAGAATTAGAGAGGAAATTAGCAGGCTTTTCCTGGAGCCCTTTGAGGAGATTATGCCAACGGAGACGAGCGGCGAAATTAGATAAAACAACATCATAAGTAAGAACGGGACGAATTGGCTTCCATTGTAATACATTTCCGCCTTCGATTGATAAAATTGCCAGCCTAAAGCTAAGGCTGAAAACAAAAAATACAAAATACTTAAAACAATCACGGCACTACCGTTAAATTTAATATATTTTTTATAAGCGGAAAAAACTAACAACATAATTACGAACCACGCCGCCCAGTTAATCAAAAATGGCAGTAGAGAGTATTGTTGAACGTTCCAGTATTGGGAAGTCGGTAGGCTTAATCCGTTTACGTAAGTATGGTCACCCGAAGTGCCTGATACTTGTAAAATTGTTAAGGATGTTCCGTTGAATGTTGTCCCTGAATGAAGCGTGCTTTTAGGAATCAAGTCGGCATATTCAGAAAGTCCAGGCCCATCTGCTTGCTGGCTGTAAAGTTTACCAAAAGGAACGGGCCAGCCTACTTTGTAGCCACACGGACCATCAATGCAATAGGGAGAGTACTGGAAAGCAAAAGATGATGCTAGAAACAGAAAGACGGTTCCCAAGAGCAGGCTCCATATTACTAAACTTGTTTTTGATTGAACGCTAAAGATTTTCATATTTTATTTTTAAACAATTATTTGCCTAAATTATAGCATTTTTTATTAATGTCCGTTCGAACTCATACGAAGGTCGTCTTTGTATGCGGATCTTTGCAAAAGAAAAGACCCCATCTAAAGATGAGGTCATTTCTTTTGGAGCGGCTAAGGGGAATCGAACCCCTATCCTCTCCATGGCAAGGAGAAGTTCTACCATTGAACCATAGCCGCAAAATATTTTCAGATACTATTCTAGCAATTTTTCTTGTTTTTTGGCAAGTTTATTTTCTGGTGCCGCGAGTCAGAATCGAACTGACGACACGACGCTCTTCAGGCGTCTGCTCTACCACTGAGCTACCGCGGC
>CAZFQP010000043.1:0-1859 GCA_964520505.1 uncultured Candidatus Saccharibacteria bacterium
ATTATATCACAAAACCCCATCCCGAATTTTCGGGATGGGGTTTAATCTGCGTTATCTGTTTTTATCAGCGCATCTGCGGTCTAGTACATTCCGCCCATACCGCCGCCCATTCCTCCCGGGGCAGGCTCGGCTGTTTTAGGTTCCGGCTTGTCTACCACTATTGCTTCGGTGGTCACCAAAGTGGAAGCAATAGACACGGCATTTTCCAAAGCTAGACGGGTAACTTTTAACGGATCTACAATGCCGGCTTCCATCATATCCGCTCTCTGGCCGCTAGTCCAATCTTTTTCGTCGTATTTGGTAAAATCGTACCCGGCAATGCCTTTGCCTTTTTGCACGTAAGCAATAATGCCAGTTGGTTCTACTCCGGAATTTTCCGAAATTATGCGAATCGGATTTTCCAAAGCTTTGCGCACTATCATGGCGCCGTGCTTTTCAAATTCGCTAAAAGTTTTACCTTCGTTTATTTCCAACTCCAGCACCGGAGCTATCCACGCCAGAGCCGCTCCACCGCCGGCCACTATCCCCTCTTCCACTGCCGCTTTGGTGGCGTTAAGCGCGTCTTCAATTTTAAACTTTTTGGCTTTCATTTCCGTTTCAGTAAAGGCACCAACTTTTATAACGCCTACGCCGCCGGCCAAGCGAGCCATGCGTTCCTGCAATTTTTCTTTGTCAAAATCGGAAGTGGATTCTTTATATTCGGCTTTAATCTTGTTTACCCGTTCCTCGATTTTCGCCTTATCGCCCTGGCCGTCTACAATGGTGGTAAATTCCTTGGTGGCAATGACTTTGCGAGCGTGTCCCAAGTCGGTAATTTCCGCTTTGTCCAGTTTCAAGCCTAAATCTTCTGTAATAACAGTCGCTCCGGTTAACACGGCAATGTCCTGCAACATTTCTTTGCGACGATCGCCAAAGCCCGGGGCTTTAACAGCCAACACATTAAATGTGCCGCGCAATTTGTTTAGCACAAAAGTCGTTAGCGCTTCGCCTTCCACTTCATCGGCAATTATTACCAAATCTTTTTTGCCGCTTTGCGCCACTTTTTCTAAAAGCGGCAACACTTCCTGCACCGAGGAAACTTTTTTGTCGGTAATTAAAATATACGGGTCATCCCAAACCGCTTCCATCCGCTCGGCGTTAGAAACCATATACGGTGAGACAAAACCTTTATCAAAACGCATTCCTTTAACCACTTCTTTTTCCAAACCAATAGTCTGGCCTTCTTCTACGGTAATTACGCCGTCATGGCCGACTTCTTCCATGGCTTCGGCAATCAACTTGCCGACTTCCGGGTCTAAAGAAGAAATGGTGGCCACTTGCTCAATCCCGGCCTTGCCTTTAACTTCTTTTTTCACTTCATTTAATTTGGCAACCACGTACTTTAAGGCTTTATCCATACCGCGCTTTAAGTCATTGGAGCGGGTCGGATATCTTTTTAGCATTTCAAAACCTTCGGCTACCATTTTCTGCGCCAGCACTGTGGCGGTGGTGGTACCGTCGCCGGCCGCCTCGTTGGTTTTGTTGGCAACTTCGGAAATTAACGAAGCGCCGACGTTTTCAAATTTATCTTCCAGCTCGATGTCTTTGGCCACGGTCACACCATCGTCGGTAATGGTCGGACTACCAAAACCTTTGTCTAAAATTACCGCTTTGCCGGTAGGGCCTAAAGTGACTTTTACGGCATCGGCCGCTTTATCTATTCCGGCCTTTATGGCCTGTCTGGCATCAAAACCATATTTGATTATTTTGCTCATAATATAATCCTAATACTCCGAATTAATATCCGAATGCTCCCAAATTAACCCTTTTTGGATTATTCGGATTGCAGTCTTTTGGATAATTCGGATTATAAATTAATT
>CAZFQP010000043.1:1959-4190 GCA_964520505.1 uncultured Candidatus Saccharibacteria bacterium
AATTATAGCTTAATTTATCACTCTGTCAAGTTGAGTGATAATTACCCTCCATTCCCCTCTGCCGTGATATAATATCATTAGGCTAAGGCCTTATCAAGGGTCTAAAAATGTTATAATTACGGCAACTTATGGACAATCTCACTTCCGGCACTCAAAGCTATATTTTCGCCCAAGGCGCTAACAGCTACTTGGAATTTATTAATTCCGAGGACGGGAAAATTTTTCAGCAAGTGCAGGGCGATGCCATAACCTCGGCGCTTGACGGCTCAAACTTAAAAATTTTAGATGCCGGCTGCGGACCGGGCTGGCTGGCCAAAAAATTGCTGGAAATGGGCCACCGGTTGGATGCCTGCGACGCCTCGCCGGCGCTAATTGACTACGCCAAAAAACATTTTCCGGGAATTAATTTCCAGATTGCGGACTTAACTAAAAACTTGCCTTACGAAAATAACAGCTTTGACGTTATAGTTTTTTCCATGGCCGCGCTGGACTTAAGCGACCAACAAACCGCGTTTGCAAATTTGTTCCGCGTGCTTAAACCGGGCGGAAAACTTATTGCCACAATTGTTAACCCCTATTACGGTTTTCCGGTGGGTGTCTGGAAATGCGGCCTGTGGGGATTTATTTTCCGAAAATTTGCCTCGCTCAAACTGCGTCCTTATAATTTTTTTGCTCAAAAAAAAGACCGCTCTTTCGCTTGGAGCGACGGCAAACTGGTTTCCTATTTTTATACCCTGCCGGAACAAATAAACGCATTTTTAGCCGCAGGGTTTGAATTAAAAAATTTACAAGATGTCTCTATAAGCCAAGACAGTAAAAATTACAATTTAAAGTATCGCCTCTACAGGTTTCCGATTTACCTGCTCTTGAAATTCAAAAAACCCTTGCAATAAAATTTTATGTTTACTTTCCGGGTGAAACGACAACTCCTCTGAGGTAACAAAAATAAAATCACCTTGTTTAATTCTGGCAATCTGCCAAACTTCCAATTTCTTTTCCATATACCTGCCAAAGGCGGTATTAAAAACCGCCTCTAGTATCTTTTGCAGCACCGACGGGTTTTGCGCTGTTGTTTTTGCCATATCAAAATTAGGAAAAAATACTTTCATCCACTGCAAATTATTGGCTCTAAACTCCTCAATTTTGTTCCCGCCAACCAAAGGCCTAAGCCTGCCGTATTCCATGGCTTTGTATAAATTCCGTTCTTTTTCCACGGCTTTCGGGCGAGCCAAATAATGGTTAAGGCAAAAACGATTGGCAATTTTTTTTCCGTACCTTCTGTTGCCCAAGAGTTGGAAGCAAAGCGTGACAAAAGTTCTGGCCAGCCACAAAAAATTCTCCTCGGTGATTATGAATAAATCTATATCTGAACCCGGCTTAGCCAAGCCCATAGCCTGGCTGCCGCCTAGGGCAGCGCCCCGGACAAACGGAATATGGCGTAAAATCCAAGCGTATCGCCTAATAATTTTTTCCCGGCGAAGGCCGTAAAAATAATTATTTAGTCGGGTGTCTACAATTTGTCTTCTGCCCGGCAAACAATAAAAGCCCATAACATTTTCCACTTGGCCAATGCACTCTTGATCCAGGCATTTTAAAATTTGATTTATGCTGACGCTTTCTTGTTCGGATTTAAAAAATTGACCCAAAAGTTCACCCTGGCTGTCCATTTGCTCCCTCAAATTTGGCCAATCGGCCACTAAAAACTTGTGCAATTCCAAAAGCGTCAAGGGGTAATCTTGCAGGTCAAAAAATTTTAATGTTGAAAGAATCCGATTTTTCATATTATTTACGAAGTACGAAACTATACGAACTTACGAAATAATTTCAACACTCAAACGTATTTGTTCGTACGTTCGTAATTTTTTCGTATTTCGTAAAATCGTTACAATCCCAATCTGTCTAAAGTAATCTCCTCCCACTCATCAAAGTCAACTTCCTTATACACCCTGAGCTTATGGGAAAATTCCGTGGCCGAAAATTTATACTGCGCCTGGGCCGATTGCCCGGCACGGTGCGAAAATAATTCCTTCTTTTCCAGCACCACCGGCTTATTCTCACGAATTAGCCTATAGCGTGTGCCGGTGGGATGTTTAAACTCTAAAACATCCTGCGTCCCCTGGACTACAGGCCCGTCTTGCGTGTCCATAACCAAATCTTCTTTAGTTACAGTGACAAACTGAAAATGTTTTTGGGCAGTATCTACTAACTCCTGCCATTTGTCGTCTTGCATA
>CAZFQP010000044.1:0-3457 GCA_964520505.1 uncultured Candidatus Saccharibacteria bacterium
TAAAAGGCAAAGGCAACCCGCAAGTGATTAATGAATTGCTTAAGAAAAAGTTGCAGTAAGAGCTATAAGATTTATTGGACTAATAAAATAGTGAACGCCGCGACGATTTTGTATCGTCGCGGCGTTTTTGTACTTGGCCGGTTTTCCCGGCTATGTTTTGTAGCCCGTACGGGGCTGACGGGTGATGACAATGGCCTGGCCGTTGATTACCGAGGGGCGGTGCTCGGTGTTGTCGGGGATCCGCGTCTCTATCGGGTAGGCGGCTGCGGGCAGATAAATATCGGGTCCGGGACAATATTCCAACCCTTTTACCCAAATATCTTCTCCGCGTTCGGGGTCCTTATTTCCTTTCCAAACAGAGTGGGATTCGCAGAGGAAAAAAATTCCCATTTGCTTTAATCCACTCGGCTGGAAAATCACCATCCTCTTGCCGGCAGTCGCAGCAACAGCTAAAACTGTGGCGGTAAAAATATCCATCTTGCCTCCTTTGGCGTGGATTTCTAAACAGCAAAAGGATAGTGTAATAAAAATTATTAAATAAATCAAGCCTTTAAAATAAATTAGACAAAACAAAAGCGCCGGCGTCATCCAATTAAGGACGAGCGCCGGCGCAAAGTGTTCATCTCCAGCCACAGTTGGCGGGAGGAATGAGGAGGAGAAGTTATTTCTGCGGGGTGGAGATCGGAGGCGGGGCAGGGATTGCCTGTGTCGTTGGAGTGTCCAACTTTAGACCCCCCGGAAGTGTGTAGGATTCCCCGAGCTCGCCGATGTGCAGAACTACGTCGTATGGAAACGCGTAGTTGTTGACCATTGGGAGATTGAGAGGGGCCACGATAAGATTGTCTGAGACAACCTTGCCCTCAACCACGCCTGTTGAGTTGCTTCGCGGGTCGCCGAGCCGAATCCAGACCTTGGGCACTTGTTTAAATGAACCTTTGAGATACAGGTAGCCGTTCTGGTACACGGCTCCATCCAAGTGGTATGGTGAGCGATGGCCGAAGCCGTCGCCTCCTACCATAAATCTAGTGGACGCCCGTTGAATCACCTGTCCGGTACTTTGATCGAAGACGGCCAAACTGAAGATATACGTATCTCCAAATTCGGCTTCGGGGAAGTTGGCCCGATAGGCGACATAAGTCGCCTGTGCGGATATCTTTTCAAAGACGCCGTACAGGCCGGCTTCGGGCACGGCGTAACCTTGAACGGTGTACTCGGCGCCGGTCCATTTGGAGACCTGGGTACTGACGAACACTGGGCTGGCATACTCCTTAACCACGTCCATCCGAATCTCCACCGCCGGTGAGGCATTGGAAAATTCGCCCAGGTTGCTCCGGAGAACCACGTACGGTTCTTCCAGCGCGAGTTGCGTGTTTTCGGCGGAGCGGCCGGCTTGGCCCTTGTTGCCCGGATGGTTCTCAAAAATCTTCTTGGCAAGCTCTTGCGCTTGCCATATGTTCTTCGGGGTTTCCTGGCCGCTGGCGACGATTGTCGCCAGAATGACGAACGAAAAAATGGACTTCATTGTAATATCCTTTCCGGGGTTGCCGGGGAGATGTGCGACCAAGTGGAACTCTGCAGTGGTTCCCTTGGACAAGCTGAATACAAATGATTATTTATAGACAACTTGCCCAAGGGAAAATAACTTTTCCTTCTCTTAAAATATCCTCCTAAAACTGTACAAAGAACAAAATAGGTCTTAATTAAGCACGATGAGTGCATTATTAAGACCTATTATTATACACCTTTTTGGAGATTTTGTCAAGTCCAGTTTAAAGCGACTTTGGGCAAAATGGGCTTATAGGACGGATAAGTCGAATAAGACAAATAGGTCTTATAAGACTTATTGGACGAATTGGACTTATTTTTCAAGAAACTTTTTTGTCAGCTTGGCAGCTTTTGCAATATCCGGTTTAATCCAAATAATTTCTTTATTTCGTTTCCACCAGGTCATTTGCCTTTTGGCATAGTGTTTAATGGCAAAAGAAAGTTGTGTGAAAAGTTCGTCTTCGGATATTTTCTTTTGCAAGAATAATGAAACGAATTTGTATTCCAGGCCAAAGGATTCTAACTTTTTCCAACTTAGCGCTTTGCCACCTCTCTGTCTTTCGGATGCACTCAAGACATCTCCCCTCGCCAGGGGAGAGGGGGAGCCAAGATGTAAATTTTTTACTTCTTGAATCATCCCGTGTTTTAATCTTTCCTTGAGGCGCTTGTCAATTTTTTGGTACAGAGTTTTTTGCGGAAGATTGGTGCCGAGTAGTAGAGCGGAGTAACCGCCATCATCAACCTCTCTGTCGCTCAGGTGCATTCGCGACATCTCCCCTCGCCAGGGGAGAGGGGGAACGGGGCGGCCGGTTGTAATGACAATTTCTAAGGCGCGGATTAATCTTCTTTTATTAAATTTATCTATGCTTGCGGCGCGAGCGGGATCGAGATTTAGTAATCGCTTAAATAAAACATCCGCGGATTGTTTTTCTAAGCTCGCACGAAGTTTTAAATTTGGCTTTACGTCCGGCAGGGGTTGATTGTAAACTACGGCATCTACCCAGTGCATTGTGCCGCCGCAAAGAATCGGCAAGTGTCCACGTTTTAAAATATCAGCAATAATTTTTTTAGCATCACGCTGAAAGCGAGCCGCGGAATATTGGCGGGCAGGATTTTGGAAATCAATGAGATGGTGGGGGACGGATTTGTAGACATAAACAATTTTATTGCTATTGCTTCGACCTCTCTGTCTTTCGGATGCACTCAAGACATCTCCCCTCGCCAGGGGAGAGGGGGTCATGGCCCAATGGCCAGCCACTTTTCCCGTGCCGATGTCCATTCCTTTATAAATTTGCCGGCTGTCACAGGAAATTATTTCGCCGTTAAAACGCTTGGCCAATTGCACGGCCAGTTCAGATTTGCCCGAGGCGGTCGGGCCGATAACGGTAATTATCCTTAATCTTTTATCCTTTATCTTTGATAAACGCATTACCTTACAGTTATTTTTTTGCCGGCGTGGGATTTTTGAATTAGTAAAGACCGGCCGTGCAGTTGCATCCGCGGACGTTTTTTTATTTCCCGTTTTTTGGCTTTGGTTCGGGGTTCATCTAAAATGATTTTTCGCATTTCGTTTGAGATTTATTTCATATGATATAATTACTTACACATTATAGCACTAAGCCCGAGTGGTTTAAACGGGCGGAAAATACAAAATTATGGCCAAAAAAATCATTGCGATGGTAGTTATTGTCCTACCGCTGGCAGCTTTAGGTTACTATTGGTATAACCATAGCTCCAAACAGTCAAATACAAGCTCGGACCAAACAAATCAAGAGCAATCAAACTCCTCCAAGCCGGAGCAAAATAACCCGGTACCGGAAACTCAGGCGCCAACGCCGGGCAAACTAAATACCCAAACTAACACCGCCACGCCAGACCATTTTCCCGCTCAATTCAGCAGCGGCGAAGGGGA
>CAZFQP010000045.1:0-3330 GCA_964520505.1 uncultured Candidatus Saccharibacteria bacterium
GAACTGACGACACGACGCTCTTCAGGCGTCTGCTCTACCACTGAGCTACCGCGGCACGATGACAATTTGTAACGTAGGCTTTTACACCTGGTGGGCGATACCCCGGTAGAACATGCTTAGCATGTCTACGGGGCAGGCAGGATTCGAACCCCAGTAGAATATGCGTTCCGCATCTCTACGGGGCGAGCCTGTGGCCTCCTCGGTGTACCCTATTAGATATGGTGGGCAATGTAGGGATTGAACCTACGGCCCCTTCCGTGTAAAGGAAGTGCTCTACCACTGAGCTAATTGCCCCTCTAATATAATGGGGTAAATAAACGAGGCTCCTACCTTGCCGGTAGGCAGGCTCTAACTTCACCCCGCTCTAATTCCCCTAATTTGTTTGACTTTAAGGATTATGATTGGTGCAATCCTTGCCTATTGCTATAAATATTATTTATGGGAATTAGAGCGGGGCAAGACTGAGCTAACCGCCCAAATTTTCAATGAATCGCTTGAATACTATATCAAAACATTAGCTTTTTGGCAAGAGTTTCAGAGAGCAGTGTTAGCGCATTAATGTCATCATCCGCCGCGCTTTTACATCTGGCGGTAATGCCGCAGGTCTGGCATTTGTGAACAATATGATAAACATCTTTTTCCAATTCCAAACCAACAGGTTCCATTAATCCGCCGCACGGGTTAGCGCGGTCTCCGGGATAATTGTCTACGTGTTTACTCCATAGGCACTTAGGACAGTGGTTGGTATAACCATTGCCCTTGGTTTTTTTGCCACAATGGCCGCATTTAAAGTTTTCAATTTTTCGGATGAATTTGGTGGACATAAAATTAGTTTAACAAAAATTAAATAAATGAAAAAGTGCCGCGCGTTCCGGTTGGGTTCGCGCGGCACTTGGTTTGGTTGGGTGCTGTAATTACATGTCGTCCAGCAAGAGATTGTCTGAGTGTTCTTCCATGGCCGCTTGTAGCCGAGCCCATTCGTTTTTCGGCTTCCAGACAATTTGTCCGGCTTTGATGTATTCGGCTACGGCTGGATCGTCCTGTCGGAACTGCTGGGTGGGCTGATGAACCACACTGGCAACTGGCCAGACGCGGTTTAGCAGATGCACGTGGTCGTTTGCTGAGCGATTGATGGCGCAGGCAATGCCAACCACATCGCAGTCCATAAGCTCCAACAACTCGATGGCTTCCTGAGTGGTGCTGAAGTTGTTGACCACGTCTTCAACCAACAGAACTCTGCTCTCTCTGGGCAGGTTGTGACGTTGAATCACCAGCTGGGATTTTTTTCTTTCGGTTTTCGTGGCGAGTGAAAGAATTTTCTTTTCCGCGAAGATCGTATCACATAAAAGCAAATCGCCGAGCTCTACTGCCAGCATGATGCCTCCCATCGGAAGTCCAATCACACAGTCAATGGTATCCTCGTAGAATGCTTTCTGGACAGGTGCCACCAGGAGGTCCGCGCAGTTTGCTCGAAAGTCGCAGTTTTGTTCACCTTGAGCAAAATTGAAGTACACTTTGCCCACATATTGTTTCTGGTTGCCTTCGTTGTCGGTGTACCGGCCGGCGTATCCGACCAGAGGACCGAGTAGTTTTCCGTCTTCTGACTCGGGGCATTGATAGTAGCCGCCGAGCTTGTTGAGATCGAGCAGGAGTGGATGCATATTAGTCTTCCTTCCAGGTGCCATCGGCAAGGCGGAGCTCAATGGCACCGGCCATCTCTTCCGCAATTTTGTTTACGGCTTTTTCGGGAGTCCCGATTTCAGCCGGTGGTTGGGTGATGGGTCGGCCGATGACGAGGTAGTCGGCGCCGGCACGGATGGCCTCAAACGGGGTCATTACGCGTTTTTGGTCATTGGCACTTGCCCATACAGGGCGAACGCCGGGCGTGACTTTCCACAGGTTGTTGAGTTCCGGGTATTGGCCGAGGAATTCAACTTCCTTGGGCGAGCAGATGACGCCGTCGGCTCCTTGCTCGACCAATACATTGTTGGCGAATTTCAGAACCTTGTCGTTCGGTTCATCGCCAAAGATGGACAGGCACTCATCCGGATCGATGCTGGTAAGAACTGTCACGCCGTATACTCTTATTGAGCAGAGCGTGTGACAGGCTTTGACAGCCGCCGCGACAGATTTGGCTCCGGCAGAAGCGTGAACATTGCACCATTTGGCAGTGCCGTGTTTTCCCAAAGCCTCAGCCGCGCCTTTGACCGTTTCGGGGATGTCGTCCCATTTGCCATCCCAGCCTACATAAGCTTCGAGTTCGTGGGCAATCTGAGCTAGGGTCTGAGCAAACCCGGCGGTAATTGCCGTAAGGCCGATTTTGTATTCCGAAATGATGTGGCGGGTTTCCACCAACGTGACCACCGCTTGCGAAAGCTTGCCGTAGTCCAGTGGGAGAATAATTCTTTCTCGCGCTGCTTCCAATATGGAATCCACTATATGTACCTCTTTCACGTGAAATTGAAAAGAAGGTCCGAGTTTGCTTTTTACAGCTTATCGAGCCTCCTTTAAGTTGGAGGCAGTATATACCTAAAGTTGCTTATTATCAAGGCCTTGAAAATAAGACTGATTGCAGGTATAATTGGTAAGTTGTTTTAGAATTTTTTGCCCGGGTGGAGAAATGGCAGACTCACTACCTTGAGGTGGTAGCGCCCGCAAGGGCATGAGGGTTCGACTCCCTCCTCGGGCACCAAAAAACTGTCTTTAAAATTTAAGGACAGTTTTTTGATTAGAGAGTATAATTAGTTTACAAATTAAAATAATTTTATGTTAAATATCCCGGTCATTTTAGGCAGTGTGCGCGAGGGCAGAAGAAGCGAGGCGGTGGCTAAGTTTGTCCATGAAAAAGTTCAGGCAGCCGGTCACGAATCGATATTGGTTGATTTTAAAGAACTGCCTTTGCCGTTTTATAACGGGCCAACAGTTCCTGTTGTTTATTTTAAAAAGGGCTATCCGAACGAGAATGCGCAAAAGTGGAGCAATATTGCCAGGGCGGCCGACGCGTTTATAATTGTTACGCCGGAATACAATCACGGCTACCCTGCCGTTTTAAAAAACGCGTTGGATTGGCTGTATTTGGAATTTGAAAAAAAGGCTTTTGGTTTGGTTGGGGTTTCCGACGGCAGAGTCGCCGGAGCTAGAGTAATAGAACAGCTGCGAACAGTTATTGAAAATTTTGGCGCTGTGGCCATGCGCGAAACAGTAATGGTTGGCCCGGTAGAAAAATATTTTGACAATGAAGGAAAGTTAATTGATCCAAGTTTGGAAACAAGAGTAGACGGATTATTAACCAGCGTGGTTTGGTGGGCAGAAGTACTGAAAGATCGCAGA
>CAZFQP010000046.1:0-3159 GCA_964520505.1 uncultured Candidatus Saccharibacteria bacterium
TTTTTTGGAAATTTTACCAAGCAAGCTCGTTTTGGGCAAAAATGACATTTGGCAATAGACCCTATTTACTTTGCTTTTGCTATTTTATCATACCTGTTTTTCTTTTTCAACCCGGTTAGATTTAGCGACCAAACGCGCCAAAAGCCAATAAAGACCAAAGACAATAGCGACTAAAAGCCAAAACACATAAATGGAAATTTTAACATTTAAACTGGCAAAACGCAGGCCGGCGAACCATTCGGTAATTTTTAAAATATAAAGCAAAATTATGTTAGCCGCAAAAGCGAACCCCGAGCCAAAAAAAGGCAGCGTACTTAAAAACCCTAAAAGCATGGCGCCGGGCACGGCCGGCAAAACCAAAATATTAACCAGCGGGGCTACCAGACTCAAGCGGCCAAAATCAAATAAAATAAGCGGCAAGGTAGCCACAATGGCGGACAAGGTTGTAAGCAGCGTAGTTTTTATACCCAAGTCATCCGGCCAACGCTCCGCGAGCTTTCCGGCCACGGGCATAAAATAAATAATTCCCAGTGTGGCGGCAAACGATAGCTGAAAACCCACGTCCCAAAATAAAATTTTTGGGTTAATTACCAACATAAGCAATGCGGCTAAAAATAAAGCCGGCACCACGGAATACTGCCGGCCAATATTAAAAGATAGCAGCAACAAAAAACCCATAATAGCCGCGCGCACTACGGAAGCTGAAGCTCCGGTAATTATTACAAAACCCGCAATCACCCCACAAGTCAACCAAAAACTAAACCGTCGGCCGAACACTCTGGCCAAATTGGCCAAGGCGTATATCATAATCGTAATATTAAAACCGGAAACGGCAATAATGTGGGAAGTTCCGGTAATGTTAAAATTGTCTACAATGTTTGTCGGCAAAGTTTTTTTCGCGCCTATTAAAATTCCTAACAGTAAACTGTTTTGTGGCTCGGCAAACAACTGCGCCAAACGCTTCACAAATGCGGCTTTAACTTTTAACAAATTTTCTTTTATCGGATTGAGCCGATGGCTTTTTAAAATTAACGCTTTGGGATAAGACATTTGCGCGTAAACATTATAACGCTCCAAATAACCCTTGTAATCAAAGTCGTTAAAACTTTTTGGCTCGGCCAATTTGCCGGAGACCGTTATTAAATCCCCATAAAAAAATTCCTGGTAATTGGAAACGGTAACAATTATTTTTTGGCTATAGTCTTTGGGCAAAAAATGCAGCAGCTGCCGGCCATCGCGGACATCCGATTCTTCGGCCACATAACCTTCCAGATTAACGGTTTGGCCAAAACTGCCGGCGAATTCGCTTTCTTTAATTGCCGCGTTTAAACGGACTGAACCTAAAACAAAACAAAATAAAAACAGCGCCATTAAGGTGCTGAGCTGATTTTTGCCGGCAAATGCCAAAGCAAAAAAAATTATTGATACTGCCAAAACTAAATACAAACCTTCTTTCGGCAAATTTATGGCCGAGGCTACCAACACCCCGGCGGCAAAACTTATGGCTATCCCAATAAAAACTTTGGACTTAGACATTGACTTCAAAAGTTTTGAGTTTAGATTTTTCTCCGCGGATGAGAAGCACGCGAGATTTACTAACTTTAAAATGTTCCGCCAAACTTTCAACTACTGCTTTATTCGCTTTACCTTCCAGTGGCGGCTGGTTAACATAAACGTGCAGACCGCCAAATAAGTCTTTTTCCACGCGAGGCTTCTTGCTGTTTGGGTGGACAATTATAGTTATAATCATAACCGATGCCGATATAGCCTTAAAAATTCCGGCCACTGGGAATGAGATTCTTCCATATTTGGCATATTGTCCAAACTAAACCACTCTACGGCATCCATTTTGTGCGGTTCGCCATTTTTAACTTGCTGCGGGTCAACCAAAACTTTAAAATCCAACGCCAGCCAATGTGTTAATTTTCCTTGATGTTCGCGATGCACATCGCGATAGCCTAAAAATTCAAAGCCCAAAACATCGGTACAGTATTCTTCCTTAATTTCCTTGCGCAATGTATTTTCCACGGTGTCGTGCAACTCTACTCCCCCGCCGCCAATATCCCAACGTCCCTGTTCGTCGCGGGCTTGAGCTGACCTTTTCCCCATAATAAATTTACCTTTGCCGTCATGGCAAAAATAAACTACGCTATTGCCAATATAGTCTACGCCTTTTTGCATAGGTAGATTTAAGATTTAGGATGTAAGATGTAGGATGTAGGATTTAAAACTGGAGAAATTTTGAGCTATAGCCAAACCTCCAAATAACGCCACCACGTAGCCTAAGTCTCCAACCAGTGTACCGCGCAGGAAAGGCAGGCCGTTGGCATATGCCAATATTACTCCGGCAAAATTGTGAGGATATTCGGCATAGAGAAAAGCAAAGTTAGTTACCAAAAAGAAAATTGCGGAAGCGCCGAGGGAGGAGACAATAATTTTTATCGCGCGATATTGCAACCTCTCCCGCCCTGCGGGCACCCTCCCCTCATAAGGGGAGGGACGGGGAGATGTTGGATTTTTAATCCAGACGCCAAATAAAATTCCCACCAAATGAGAAGCGTAAACCGCGACCATTAACGGCCAGGCAAAAAAACCTAAATAAATGTCGCTAATGAATCTGGCGGCCAAAGTAATTCCTGCGGCTTTTTTCCAATCCATATTTGCAGCAGAAAACATTGCCAATGCGGTTATTAGCCCAACGTTAGGCATATGAGGAATAAAACGGGAAGCAACTGCTAAAATTATAATAAGATAGATAACCATAAAGAAATTGTTCTAATTAAGTTGATTATTCATTTGAAATTTATCATAAAGATCTGCCTTGTTCAGAAAATTTGAAATTCGTCATTATTTAATCTCGTCCAATTTCCACTCCAGCACATCTGTGCTCTTGGTAACATAACTGCTGGCGCCAACACTCGCGGATTTTCCGTTTATAAAAAATTTCCAAAAATGTTTACTGTCTGGCTTAATTCCGTTTATGCTTTCTACAAATTCTCCGGCTGAACCGAAACTTTTGGTTTCTACTTGGTATTTGGCCTTAAGCAAAGCCAAAGCATTTTTTCCTTCTTCCCCCTGATACTTAATTTCATTTACCGCAGGAGCAACCGTTTTTGGTAGCGCATCAGCAGTTGGAGTTTTAACTTCCGGCGACTGATT
>CAZFQP010000047.1:0-3006 GCA_964520505.1 uncultured Candidatus Saccharibacteria bacterium
AACAACGGCTCCATACAAACTACTCTGCCCTCTGCTCGGTATACGCCTCTCATACAGTTTTATACCGGAGCCAAAGTACCAATTGTTAAGGAAATCCCATAAAAACTAGACAGCAATTAAAACAACCGCCATTCTTAATTAGTAAGATAGGCGGTTGTTTTAATTTAGCGCAGGTGGAAGGACTGTAAAAAATACCCGGGATCCGGTTAATCTGTGGGTATGGGTTTTTGGCTCTTTGGATGACATGAGACTCTGTGACACTTGGCCGGGATGGCGCAAGCCGGGGTCTTTGGGTCATATTTTATTTTTGCAATTTAAATAAAATGTGTTAAAATTAATTAGTATGTTTTGTAATTAAATTTGAAACAAATTAAAATTTATATATGAAAAGGTATTTTGTTAAGTATTTTTTCTTGCTGCCGGTTCTTGGTTGGTTTTTATTTTTTAACCAAAATCAGGCATGGGCTTTGGAAATGTATGGTTCTACGTGTAATCAAAACAATACGGATGCGTATTATGGTACATCTGTTTACATCGGAGACTATGGCATAAATAGTATTTGTAACTTATATTGTCCCGGTTCATGTTCGGGAAGCCAATGCTTTGCCAGCATCGGTACCCACTACCCAAACTGTACCGGCCTTTGTCAGCAAAATTGGCTGGACAACGGAACTTTTGTCCCAATAGATAATTCCTGGAATTATGCCTTTACCTGCGCTTCGCCGTCATTTGTGAGAACAGACACTTTAAACAACGGCTATTGTCGCGATATTTATAATTGTTCCGGTGGAGTATTGCAGGGGAGATACGGTGCCACTACCGGTTATTGTACGGAAAATAACAAATGTAATTGTCAGCCGGTTGCCACGGGAGGCATTGTCGACAAGCCCTTTACCATGAATTATCAGACCAGCTTTCCGGATTACCTTTGCAATACCGGAAATGTAATAAATGGTGCTTGCGGCAGCGCTAGCGGCCAGACGCTTAGTGCGGCTCCAACTACTAATTTGTGCAGCGCCGGGACGGCTTCCGCGGTAACCGGCAGCGGCCCATGGAACTGGACTTGTGTTGGCAGCGGTGCCAACAGTACAAACGCAAACTGTTCGGCAAATTCTTCTTCCGGCCCTTGTACGTACAGCATATCCCCTTTATTTAATAATTTTACAGCCGCCGGAGGGACGGGAACTGTTACCGTTACCGCTTCCGGTTCTTCTTGCAATTGGACTGCTGTTCCAAACGATCCTTGGCTTCATGTGACCAGCGGAGCTTCCTGGTCAGGCAATGGAACTGTTGTTTATTCGGTTGATGCTTATACGGGTACCACAGTTCGTACGGGAACCATTATTATTGCCGGAAAAATTTTTACTGTAACTCAGGACCCTCCTTCCGTTGGCGACCCTTCTGGGGTTGATGGCTCTTCCGATGCTTGCGGAACTGCTTCGATATTTTGGTGGAGAAATGGGGGAACGGCATATAACCTGTATCGTCATACTTCCAATAACCCTGCGGCAGCGACAAAAATTATTAGTAATAAAGCTTACGCGGCGGGAAGTACGACCGGCGGCGAAATAGACATTGTTTCGGCCGGTACTTATTTCTATTGGGTGCAGAATGTCGGCAGTTCAAACTTAATTCCATCAGCAAAAAATGCCAGTGGCGGAATAACGGTAGCGGCTTGCCCTTCTGTCGTTAACGGAGTTTGCGGCAGTGCCCACGGCCAGACGTTTAGCGCGGCTCCAACAACTAATTTGTGCAGCGCGGGCAGTCCTACTACGGTAACCGGCAGTGGGCCGTGGAATTGGACTTGCGTTGGCAGTGGCTCAACCGCAAACTGTTCGGCTAATTCTTCCGTCGGCTCCGGTATTACCGGCGTTTGTGGTAGCGCCAACCAATCCTATCCGCCTTCGGCCAATTCTTTTGGCTCCGATACTTTTTGCGCCCAAGGTACTCCTGCTAATTTTAATCCCAATAATAATTTCCCGACTCAGGGAAATTCTATCACCTGGGTATGTTTGGGTAGTAATGGAGGGGGTGATTCCGGCATATGTAGCGCCGGTCATCAGGCAGATGTTTGTACATATGCTTTAAATCCGTTGTTCAGCAATTTTAGCAGCGTCGGAGGCAATGGTTCGTTTGCGGTTGATACCGGTTCTTCGTGCCCTTGGGCCGCAACCCCTAATGTTTCCTGGCTGCATATTACAAGCGGATATTCGGGAACCACCGACGGCACTGTTGGATATTCGGTTGATCCATATAACGGATCTTCCGCCCGAAGCGGTACTATTTCTGTAGATTTCCAAGTTCACACAGTAACTCAGGATCCTCCCGGTTGTAATTATGCGATTAATCCCACCAGCCAAGATGTTCCTAGTCAAGGAGGGTCTTACACTATAGATGTCATTACGGATTCTTCCTGCGATTGGGGTGCTTATACAACCGGCACTCCCTGGGTTCATATTACTTCGGGTTCTTCTGGCACCGGAAACGGCAAGGTTTACTATACAGTAGACCCGAACCCAGATCCATCCTACCGTTTTGCGGGGTTATTGGTGGCCACAAAAAATTTAAGTATTACCCAATCTCCGGCTTCAGGTCCAGGAGATCCTCTTCCCGGCTCTGTTCACGTTTACAATTCCGCTACCGATCCTTCCAATGGCCGCACCGCCTGCCAAAGAGTCACAGTTGTCTGGACAGATAATTCCACTGATGAAACCGGCTTTAAAATCTTTAAAGACGGCAGTTTACTTACCACCCGTTCAGCCAGCAGTCCGGCTTCCCAAACCGGAAGCGTAATGTCTTACACCTTTGATCCCGGAGACACCAACAGCCATAACTATGCCGTAGCCTCTACCAATGCCATTGGGGACTCTGCTCAAGTTAATGCCACGGAAAATCCCACTGCAGCTATTGTCTGTGGCAGTCCTCCAGGCGGTCCCCAAGCCGGCTCTGTCCACGTTTACAATTCCGCTACCGATCCTTCCAATGGCCGCACCGCCTGCCAAAGAG
>CAZFQP010000048.1:0-2979 GCA_964520505.1 uncultured Candidatus Saccharibacteria bacterium
GACTTTATGGAAGCGGTTAAACAAGACAAGCCTTGGGATTTAATTTTTCCGGACTCTTCCGATCCGCTGTACGCGGAAAAGTGGGACGGCAATATTAAGCGCTGGCAGGAAATCGGCGGCAAAGTTATTAAACACAAGACCGTGCGCGCCGTGGATATTTGGGAAAATATTATTTCTTCCGCCTGGAGCAGTGCCGAGCCGGGAATGTATTTTATCGATCGCGCTAACTATTATTCTAACTCCTGGTATTACGCCGACTTGCCTTGCACTAATCCGTGCGGCGAACAGCCCTTGCCGGCTTGGGGAGTTTGTAATTTGGGCCACGTAAATTTGTCCAAACATATCAACAAGCAGACCGGCGAAGTAATGTGGAATGATTTAAAGACTACCGTCCAGTACGCGGTTAGGTTCCAAGACAACGTTATAGATGCCACCCCATATTTTTTTGACGAGAATAAAGAACAACAACTGTCCGAACGCCGAGTAGGGATGGGTACAATTGGTTTGGCGGAAATGATGATCTACAAAGGTTTGAAGTATGGCAGTGAAGAAGCCGTGGATTTTATAGACAAGCTATATCAGTTCATTGCCGTCACCGCTTATGAGACATCGGTTGAACTGGCTCGTGAAAAAGGCTCCTTCTCCAAGTTTAATGCGGAAAAGTTTTTGCAGAGCGGCTTTATGAAAAATATGCCCAGCTATATTCGCGACCTGGTGGCCAAGTATGGCATTCGCAACGTCACTATAATGACGCAGGCACCTACCGGCACTGTCGGCACTATGGTCGGCACCTCCACCGGCATTGAGCCGTTTTTCTCCTGGACATATTTTAGAAAATCTCGCCTGGGAGTGCACGAAGAAAAAATCAAATTGGCTCAAGACTGGTTAGATGCTCACCCGGGACAGGAATTGCCGGACTATTTTGTGACTGCTATGTCTTTGGCTCCGGAAGATCACGTAAGAGTACAGGCCGCGGTGCAGCGCTGGACCGACTCCGCCATTTCCAAAACCTGCAACGCGCCCCAAGATTACACCATTGAACAAACCAAGCAGCTTTACACTTTAATGTATGACTTAGGCTGCAAGGGTGGGACAATTTACCGAGACGGTTCCCGTGACGAGCAAATTTTAGCTACTGACCATAAAAAATTAGGCAAGGATGCTTCCGATCAGGTGCAAGCCAAACAGAACGCAGCTGAATCTTCAACCGACAAAGCGGCTAAATCACAACCGAAAGAAGTTATGTCGGTTTCCGGCGATAACTTGCAAATAAAAATCGCGCCGCGCGAACGCCCGCAAATAATGCACGGGATGACCTATAAAATTTCTACAGCTTACGGCAGTTTGTTTATTACCATTAACGAAGACGAACAAGGGCCGTTTGAAGTGTTCGCGACTATGGGCAAGGCCGGCGGTTTCTTTGGCGCTCAAACCGAGGCCATTACCCGGCTGATTTCCACGGCGCTTCGTTCCAACATTGCCATAGAAGAAATTATTGACCAGCTTAAAGGCATTCGCGGACCGGACGTAAGTTTTTCCGACGGCGGTGTGGTTTACTCTCTGCCCGATGCCATTGCCAAAATTTTGGAAAAGCACATTAAGCGCGGCGACAAACAAATGGCTTTGGATCTGCCGGCAAAAAATGAAGCTCCGGCTGTCCCGAAAGCTCCGGCGGTTAAATTGGAGACAGACGTAATTTTGGAAGAGAAGGTATTAGAAACTATTAGCGAAGATAAAATCAAATCTAACGGCCATTTAACTTACAAAAAGACGCAAAAGATTTCCATTGCAAATTTGGGTAATTCTCCGGTCTGCCCGATGTGCGCCAATATGTTGGTCTTTGCCGAAGGCTGTCAGAAGTGTGAAGGGTGCGGATATTCTAAATGCGGCTAGCGCGTAAGCACGATATTGGCTCTCTCCCCAAGACGTGGGGAGAGTCGGAGAGAGGTTGTATTGCCAGAAAAGAATTACTAAGTATCAAGCAAAGGCGGACGGCTGATGTCAGCCGTCCGCCTGTTACCATCCCGAGTGCATCCGAGGGATCCCTTATGAATAATTCTCAGTTTGCTGTTTATATAATGGCAAGTTTAAGTGGAACTATTTATACTGGTTTTACGACTAATTTAGTAAAACGTGTTTGGGAGCATAAAAATGATGTAGTTCGCGGTTTTACCAGAAAATACGAATGTCATAAATTAGTGTATTATGAACTTTGCGATAGTTTTGAAGGGGCGTTGGCAAGAGAAAAAGAAATTAAAGGATGGGGCAGAAAAAAGAAAGAAACTTTAATTAAGACAATGAATCCGACTTGGAAAGATTTGTATAGCGAAATATTATAACCACTCCGATCCCGATTTATCGGGAGAGGAGTCGCTTGCGGGTTTTAATAAAATAAATAAGGGATTCCTCGTCAAACTCGGAATGGTATGATTACAAAAAAACCAAAATTAAAAATGCCCACCAAATTTTCCGACGAGCCGAAAGGGCTTGTGATTTGTTATATTGGCGCAGGGAAAGGCAAGACCACCGCGGCTATGGGTATGGCCGTGAGAGCTTCCGGGGACGGTAAAAATGTTTTTATTTTGCAGTTTGTAAAAGCCGGAAATAAAACCGACGATAAAGTTAAAGAAGGCGAATGGCCAATTTCCTCAGAAATTAATTTTTTTGATAATGTAAGTTATTCTTCCAGTATCGGAAAAATCGACAACGAGCAAGTGGGGTTAGGCTTTGTCGGGATCTTAGGTGATAAAAAAGAAAAAGACATTCATATTCGAGCCGCGCTAAAAGGTGTGGAAAGGGCGCGCGAAATAATCACCTCCAAAGAATACGACCTGGTAATTTTAGACGAAATAATTTCTGCTCTGGAAGTGGGTTTGTTGGAAGAGCGAGATATTTTGGATTTAATCAAACTAAAAGCTCCTCTGCAACATTTGGTTATTACCGGACATAACCATTACCCAAAAATTTTAAAACAGTGCG
>CAZFQP010000049.1:0-2851 GCA_964520505.1 uncultured Candidatus Saccharibacteria bacterium
TTAAAGAAGATTTGGAAATATTCCATTTGGTAGACACAGCCGACGAAGCCTTTGAATTAATCAAAAAGCTTTCCAAGGACAAAAACTTGTTTAATTAAATATACTTTATGCCGGAGCGCGACAAGGATTTGTGGGCAATGGCGGCGGAGAATTTAAGCCAATCGGCAATTATTCCTCAGTTAGACTTGCATGGTCTGGCTGTTTTTCAGGCTTTGCCGCTTTTGGAAAGTTTTTTAAATTCCCAGTTTATGGCGGGGGAGGAAGCGGTAAAAATTATTTGCGGAATTGGCACCGGAAAATTAATGGCGGGAGTAAAATCAATTTTAATTGACTATAAGAACCAAGGGCTGGTGGAAGACTTTATTCAAGTAAAAAGCGGGGGAGTGTATGTGGTTAGGTTATCAGACAAATCTAGTTAATTTAAAAACCGCCCCGTGGCGGTTTTTAAGTTGGTTTTGTTTACAAAACGAGTCGAATGGTCGGGCTGCCCCGAAGATCACTTCGTGATTACGGGGTAAACTGGAGAATTTCCCAACATCGTAAACCAAAAGAAATTGCCTCACCTTCTAGGTGGGGCAATTTCTTTTGGTCGGGCTGCTGGGAATCGAACCCAGTCTATCTGCTCCCAAAGCAGACGTACTACCGGTATACTACAGCCCGGGACAACTATTAATTGACTAATAATGATTTTACCAGTTAAAGACTATAAAAGCAATACACAAAAAGGGAAAAATATAATGTATAATGACAAAAAGTAAAAAATTTGATACCATAATTATGGTATCTTACCTATAGAAGCTCTTTGAAGCTCGGTTGGACTATTTTTAGTGTCCCCCGAGTTTTTTAAATATTATGACTAATCGTAAAGAAAAAATTGAAAAAGAAGATTTTTGGCAGGAATATCGCTGTAATCTTTGTAGCAAATTATTAGGCAAACACTATTTTCATAAAGCTAGTTTGGAAATTAAATGCGAACGTTGTGGCAAATTAAACTCCATATTTGAAGACAATGAGCGACAGATATTTATTACAGACAATAGAGGAATAATTTTATATGTGAATAGCCAGGTAGAGAAAGTTTCCGGTTATCCTATCCAAGAAGTTTTAGGTAAAACCCCGGCCATTTGGGGAAAACAGATGCCGGCAATATTTTACAAAAAACTTTGGAAAGCAATTTTATTGGACAAAAGAGCTATTGTGGAAAAGGTGACTAATAGAAAGAAAAACGGCGAACTTTACGAGGCAATTATTAGAATATCCCCGATTTTAAATGACCAAGGGGATGTGCAGTTTTTTTTGGGTGTACAAACACCCGTAATTAATTAAATAAATATAGTTATGCAAAAAGCACCAATACCTGACAATGAAGCGGCCAGACTGTCGGCTGTTAAATCTTTTAACATTTTAGATACTCCGCCTGAAGAGCGGTTTGATAAAGTAACTAAAGCTGCCATTGAATATTTTAAAGTCCCCATAGCCACTATTACGATTATGGATGCCGATAGGGAGTGGTTTAAATCCTGCCAGGGCTTAAATTTTAACCAAGCCGACAGGGCAGTGTCTTTTTGCGGCCATGCCATGCTTAGCAAGTATATATTTATTGTCGAAGATACTTTAAAGGATGAGCGGTTTATGGACAACCCTCAGGTAATAGGAGCCCCCTATATTAGGTTTTACGCGGGAATGGCTATAAAGGACAGAAAAACTAACCTCCCGGTTGGAGTTTTGTGCATTAAGGATACTAAACCGAGAACTTTAAGCCCCCAAGATATTGCAACTTTAATAGATTTTGCTGGGCAAGCCGAAGAGGAATTAAACAAACCGCAGACAAAGTAGGGGATATCGTCCAAATTTGCCTTTGACAAATTATTGGGATTATATTATAATACAGTAAATTTATAGGTAATTTGTTGTTATCCACAAGATGGTTGAATTTATACACAGATAAATATAAAAAGTCAGGAAAAGGGTATAACTTATTTTTAGGCTTAAATAAGCTAAAAATTATAACTTTTTCCTGGCTTTTTGCTTGCTAAAAGGGGCAAAAGTTATATACTAATTTAAGTGTAACAAAGCCTTTATTACTTACGTCTTGATACTTGAACGCCTAAAATCTGGTAAATTTTAGGACTATAACCTCTAGAAGCCTGAAAGTAAAAGCAGGCTATCTTTTAGTTAGAATCAAATCTAAGTAAGAGATCCTAAACAAGCCCGAAGAGGGGAAAGTTTAAGTTTTTCCCTCCTTGGGTTGGTTAAAGCGTCCGCTAGGGCGCACGCAACTCAAGCAAATTAATTGGGCGGTTTGCCAAAACGGCAAGCTGCTTATGTAGTAGCTGTCCCTCATCCGTCACCCAAAGGGTGACACCTTCTCCCGTAAAGGGCGAAGGGAAAAATGAGAAAGCTATTAGGTCGATCTTAGCGGCGTTTAGTCGCTAGCAAATAACCCAATGCATCTCGTTGACTAGTTTTTTTCAAGAGATCTCTAGAGCTCTTTTTAAAAACAGCAAAAGATGTAAAACTAATTAATATTTTTTCCGAGAATAATTGATTGTCGCAATTGAATAATCAATCTTTACTCCGCGGCTTGTCCGTGGGGGAATATCGGAAAAAACAGGAAAATTTATAAAATGCAAAATTCTGTTGCAAAGAAAATCTTTGCTGTAGGTTCTGCGGTTGCTATGACTTTGTCCTTGGTAGCTCCGTTCGCGGCTCAGGCCGCGGCTCACGCTGCCGGTACAAACGTTAAAAGCTCCGACGGCACCATCTGGATGATTTCTCCAGAAGGTACCCGCCGCGCCTACACTTCCGCCGGCGCCTTCCTGTCCTATGGATTCAACTCCTGGGCCAGCGT
>CAZFQP010000050.1:0-2080 GCA_964520505.1 uncultured Candidatus Saccharibacteria bacterium
TTGAGGAAAAAGACGGAGTTACAACTTTAACAGTAGATATGGACTCGGAAGATAGCATGGCGGAAGAATTTAATAAAATGTGGCCGGAAGCTTTGCAGAAATTAAAAGAGCTTGCGGAAAGAGAATAATAATCTTGAGTTAAAAAATGCGCGTGCCTTTGGCTCGCGTATTTTTTGGTCTGGACTTTTACGGGCTTTTTTGGTAGACTAAAGGGTCTTTGAATCCAAATCAGAGAAAAAAAGAAAGGTGGGTATTAGTATGTTAGCAATCCCACGTTTGATGGTGCATATGCACCATCACGTTTGGGCGATACTGGTTGTTTTTCTTTTGGGATTCGGGGCTTTTGTTTTAGGCTCTTACATCCAAAACACAATCGCCCGCAATGTGGTTTTCAGCGTCGCAGTCATCGCGTTGGCGTTCGTCATGGCGACGGGCGTGGCTGTCGGCCCGATGGACAACTGGCAGCACCAGCACGGAAGCTGCCTGCTCGAAACAATCGATCAAATGAAGATATCGGGGAAGTAAAACTAACGCTGTCCGAGTAATACATTCGGACTAACTTTGGGGCGTACGTTCGGACTGGACGTGCGCTTTTTCTTTTGTCTGTATATAGAGGGCAGTGATATAATAACTTTATGAAAATTACAATTCACGAAAATGGGGGAGGGAAGGTGGCGGAAGTGGAATTTGAGGGCGTTGGTATAAATACCATGCAAGATGCTTTAGATTTAGCGGCTAGTCCACAAATCCCTGCCCCAAAGAAAATTATTTTGCACCGGGGAAATATTAACCCTGACTTTTTTGAATTGCGTACCGGCCTGGCCGGACAAATTTTGCAAAAGTTTTCCCAGTACGGCATTAGTTGCGCCATTGTCGGCGATTTTTCCAACATTACCAGCGAAGCCTTTAAAGCATTAATAATAGAGAGCAATCGCGGTAGGCAAACTTTTTTTGTAAACACTGTCCCCGCGGCAATAGAAAAATTAAGCAGTTAATTTATGCTTAAACTGGTTAAAACAATCCATACAATTATTTGGGTGGTAATGAGCGTGTCCAATTTTATGGCTTTTTATTTTGCCTATATTGGCCGATTTGATTTATGGTTTTGGCTCCCGGCATCGCTAATATTTTTGGAAATAATAATTATTCTAACAAATAATTGGAAATGCCCGGTGACCACGGTCGCAGAGAAATATACAGAAAATAGAAAACCAAATTTTGACATTTACCTGCCTGAATGGCTGGCAAAATATAATGTGCGGATTTATACAGTGTTAATAATAGTGGAAATCATAGTTGTGTTAGGGAAAAGATTTTTTTAATCTTGTAATTTTATTTTAATATGACAACAGGGGCTCAGCCGAAAGGCTTCGCCCCTGTTTGCTTTTTGTTGGAACTGCGTTATTTAACAATTTTCTTTACTGATCCTCCTAAGGTAAACGCCGCGTTGAACATTAGGCCGCGAGTCTTACCCAAAATTTGAGTTCCTTGTGCCTGTGCGACGAATTGTGGGTTCATAATCATCGGCCCAACGGTGAAAACGACGCCAAAAAATGGAGCGTTGTCTCCGTCCGGAGCCCAAGCGACCCTAATCCCAACATAAGGGTGTTTGATTCCCAAGTCGGCAAAGGGGACTTTGTCCAGCGGCTGCATGTTCGCGTAGCGGTCGTACCCGCGTTCGATCTCATAGGCCACATTGCGCTGCCAGTATCCGGCTAAGAAGCCACACCGTTTCCAGACGCGGACTTCTATTTCAGGAACCGGGATCGGCCAGGGCTTAAAACGCGGTCTGGGAACGGCGTAGTAGACCAGTGAGTCTCCCATAAGACGCGAGTAAGTGTTGCTGTGTATTTCCGTCTCCCTAATAATCCCGTCGTTGCCCACGCCGACATTTGTTTTCTGGGAGTATTGGAAGTCAAAACCAGTCCTGACGATTAGCCTGTCATAGAATTTCAGGCCGATTGCCGGCATGTAGTTTGCAAACAAGAAGCCTGTTGGGTTAAGGCTTGAGCTGGGAATGGTGGCGGTGAGGCTGCGGGTTGAATCGTCGTCCGGGTGCCAGGGAACAGTGCGGTATGAT
>CAZFQP010000051.1:0-1978 GCA_964520505.1 uncultured Candidatus Saccharibacteria bacterium
AACCAAAACGCGCCGTGAGCTTTTTTATCCACCCCAACTTTTACGCGCTATGGTGCGCGCCCCTGCTCGCATTTTTAATCCCAGATATTTTTCAAAATTTTAAATTTAAAATTTTAAATTTAAAATTACTTCTATGGGTGCTGGGTGCCGTCGGCCTTCTATTGTCGCTTTCGCGGGCAGGATGGCTCGGACTAGCTGCGGCGATGTTTGTTTATTTAATTTTTGCCGCCACCAAAAAAATTCGCCAACTGGCTTCTGTTATAGTGATTATTCTTGTAATTATTATTGTCAGTGTCCCAAACTTACGCTGGCGTTTTGCTCTGCCGTTTTATGGCGAAAAGTCCGCTGTCTCGCGTTTGTCCCTATGGCAAACCGGAATTAATGCCATAAAAGAATCGCCTATACTTGGTCTGGGCTTAACCGGATTTTCCCAAAACTGGAATAGGCTAAATACCGACCCCGGCCTAACTGACACTCACAACTTCCCGCACAATATCTTTTTAGATTTCTGGGTAGAAACCGGGGCTTTGGGACTTATAGGTTTTATAGGACTTGTTGGACTTATAATTTACCGTGGCTTGCGCTTTTCCCGCACCATGTTAAGTCGGAGCGCATCCAAAGGTGAAAAATCTCAAACTAAGACAGAGATCCTTCTCCCGATAAATTGGGATCAGGATGACAGCATTAAACTTGGTGTGGCCTTATTTTTATTTGCGATTATTTTTCAAGGCTTGGTAGATAACCCTTATTTCAAAAACGATCTGGCAATGGTATTTTGGATAATTTTATCTTTAATATAAAAATATGAGTGAACTTTTTAATTACCAAGAATACCGCGACAGACTTGCCAGAATAACGAAAAAGAACGAAGAATATTCAAAATCTGGTGACGCTACTTTGTACTGGGCAAAAAAAGATGGGAGATATGATTTTGCAAAAAAGAAAAAAATCGATCTTGGAAAACAAACACCAAAAAACATCGAGGAAAGGGAAAACGAAGCACATAATTTTTACAAAGAGCTTAGATCATATTTTGACGGTGAAACCAGAATAACCGACCTATACCTTCAAAAACACTTTCCGGACAGAAGTAATTTTACCGAAGAAGAACAACAAGATGCCTTAAAAAAATTAGAGGTTGCCGCCAAAATTGCCAGAAAAAAATTAGACCACCTGCAATTATTATGGACTTTTGAATATGGCAACCGGTTTTTCCATCATTCCATGAGTGTTCACTGGCAAAATGTCAGCCACAAGTTTTCCAACGAAGGCGAAGCAAAAGAACAGCTTCAGGACATTGCCAAATCTTATGTAAATAACGGGATAACAAGATCTATTGATAGAGACCAAAGTTTAAGAGACGAATATATTGAAGAGTATGGGAGCATGGAAAGGGCGGAAGAAAAAGCACCGCACGATGAAAATTTTTATACCTTTATGCGTGATGACAAGCAAAGCACTTACAGAGAAGTTACGGATAATTTTGAACAGCCTATTACATTCATAATAGACAAGGGCATTGAAAAAGAACATTGGGTCGATTCACAACACGCATCTGGGGAAGGCAAAGAATATATTGTTAAAAGCAGTATTGCGCCTAAATATATTCTTGCCGCTTATACACCCAGCCACCCGCGGATAGACAAAGACTCCTCCGGTATTGGCTATGCTTTTGGAGCGCTTTATGATGATTTGATTTTGGAAATGATGGATAACCCCAACAATGCTTTTCCGATTATTTCCGGTATGCATCCTCACCGTGCTTTTGAAGGAACTTATAAAAATACATACGAAAACTCTAAGGTGCTAGCGGACCCGAATCGGACCTTGTTTGGAAGATAATAAACACCGCTTTAATTTAAAACCCCTTCGGTTTAAGGAAGGGGTTTTTATTATCTCTTTTGTCTGATTACCACTTTGCGATAAGGTTCGTTGCCAATGGACGAGCTTTCTATGTCAGGATAGTGTTCTTGCAAAT
>CAZFQP010000052.1:0-1878 GCA_964520505.1 uncultured Candidatus Saccharibacteria bacterium
GGTTTGTCCACGTGTTCAATGGCGCGGTACTCGAGCTCGCCCCCGCGCATGCGCACGCTTACTTCCCTGGTTTCCCGGTTAATGCTTTCTATGGTGCCGATTTCCCGTTGGCCGGTTTTGGGATTTACCAAAACCACCACGGTATCACCGACCGCCAGCGTTTCTCTTTTTACGTCCTTGACCGCGTAGCGATCTAAGAAAATTTTCTCTCCGAGTTCGGAAAGACCGTTAACTGTCCTGGTTTGCAAGTTGACTTTGGATTGCATAGGTATTGTCCAGAATTGATCAAAATTGACCAGAATTGATCAGAATTTTGTTTCAATGTTAATTGATAATATTATTCGTATGTTCGCCTGCCTGCCGGTAGGCAGATATAAATTCGTACTTCGTAAAATCTACAACCTACTTAGCTCTTCTTTAAATTCATCCACATCTTCAAACTGCCTGTATACTGCCGCGAAACGAACATACGCGACCTTGTCTGATTTTTTTAACTTCTTCATAACTATCTCACCGATTTCCGAACTTTTAATTTCCCCGTCTTTGGCTTTGCGCTGAATGTCGATTTCTATGGACGACAAGAGTTTGCGCATAGTCTCTTCGCTGCAAGGCCGTTTGTCCAAAGGAAGACGTAAGGCTCTGTCTAACTTCTCTTTGGAAAACATTTGTTTACTACCGTCCTTCTTTATAACCGTCAGCCCTAAAATTTCTATTTCCTCGTAAGTGCTAAACCTAAACTCGCATTTCTCGCACTCTCGCCTGCGGCGGATAGCATCGCCTTCGTCTACCGGCCGACTATCTAAAACCTTAGTATCATCATATTGGCAATTTGGACAACGCATACCCGGTATATCATCTCGATAGAATTAAGGACTACTTTTTAGCCTGTCGATTAATTCTTCAAAGATGCTCCTTAATAAATTAGTTATTTTTTAATTAAATTATTATACTTTTAAAAGTGAGTGAAAGTTCGTTATTAAAAAAGGTTTTTTCGGTTTTGGCGGGCATCTAATACACCTTGGGTAACAAGTTTATGTTCAAAAACTATGTAAAAGCCTTTATTTTCAATATATTTATGTCTTTAGGCTTTTTTTGTATTTTGTCTTGATTTCTGTAAATTCAGTTTACTACTAGATATAGTGTTTACATTTCTAATTGTAATACCATATATAGATTTTTACAACTCCCCCAAAACCTTAGGGATTTTGAAAAAAATAATTATGCGACCTAGAGATATCCACAAAAAAATCTTAAAGTAGGAATTATGGTCAATCGACGTCCCACCTTTGATCACCTATCGTGTCTACCACACATATGCTCCTATATAAAGCTTTGTCATATTAAACCTTTAACATTTCAGCATTTAAAAAACTCCCGGGGGCACAGCCGGGAGTTTGAAAGTTATTTATTTCGATTTTTGCCTTTCCTAATTTCTTATATAGGGCTATTTATAAAAAATACTAAATGCTCCTTCTGAGCTTGGATAGTATTTGCTTACCACTATCTGATCTGAAGCGCCGGCCACTTGTCCGGGAGCGCTCGCGGCTGCCACCTGGGCATCCGCCAAACCCTGCAGGCCTGAAACACTTAAGAGGACAGGACCGACCTCGTCGGCCAAGTAGGAAATATTGTCCGCGTAAAACGCGTAGTCCTGCTGGCCGGGTTTAACCAAATTTACTTCCACGAATTTGGCATAGGAGTTGGCGGTTGTGTCTAACATCGCCATTACGTTCGCCGGAGCAAAAGTGTCCGGGAATGGAGTCTCCATTTTTTCAAAACTGGCATTGCTTACGGTTACCGCGAATAAAAAGAACAAGGAAGCTATTGCGGTTCCAAGTAAGCTTAAAACTTTCACTGGGGTTTCTTGTGTCATAAATT
>CAZFQP010000053.1:0-1812 GCA_964520505.1 uncultured Candidatus Saccharibacteria bacterium
AGTGGATAAATAATTATTGTAACAAACTCCCGTAAGAAGAACTTAAACTTTGCATAGCAAACGGCACAATAAACAAAGCGGCGAGCAGCGGCAAGACAACTAACACTATGGTAATGTATAAAGACCACTTCATATAATTTTTGGTCTTGCGCGTATTTTCTAAAATCTCCGCGAGCACTTGCTCGGTTGGCATATTTGGAGCTGTCTGATTATTTTGTTGTTGTAGTTGATTTGTTTCCATATTTTACGAAGTACGAAACTTTACGAACTTACGAAGCCAAACTATCCGTAAAGTCGATTAATTATTTAACTCTCTTACTGCTATTTTACCACATTGACAAAAAAAGCCATAAAGCCTATATTTCTATAGCCCAAGAGGGCAAAAACCAAAACCATAGCCGACGGCACCGATGCCTAGGCAACTGGAGGATATATGCAAGATTACTACCCCGAATGCGCGGAGTGGTTGGCCGACTACTTGGCTAGCCATGTAGTTCTGAGGACTTCGTCCAACGGAAGGGCCACAAGGGTACTCCTGCTTGCTCGAACCCAAAAACTCAGACTGGTATGTTTTCAATACCAATCAGAAATGTTCCCAATAGCCGAACCATTCGACACAGTCCCAATCCCCGGCAAGACCATTAAGGAGCAAATAAATTCGCTTATGCGAATGTGGGATAGCAAGCGATTGACTTTTTGGACGGCTCATGAACAAGCCGTGGCCTGTGAGTTAGGGCTCACCCACATAGCGGCGGCTAACGCCTACTCAATTGAGTTGCTTTTCAAATACCACCGGCTACTAGCCTGCCTGGAGGCGAACCCGAGACTTGAAGGGTGCTCAATCGAAGACGTTGCAAGGGCGCACATGAGGCTCAAGTCGCTCTTGGAACAGAGAACAACGATGATCAAAAAGTCGTGGGAGATGCTCAAAGCTCTCAACATTGACTAGCACAATGCCCGCCCCACGCGCCAAGCGTCGGGGCGGGCATTCTCATTTTTTCTTTACCTTAATTCCTAATTCTCCCGCCTGCAGTCGCCTGAAGCTCCAGCAGATGGCGGGCAGGTAATTCTATCTTTGGCACCCAGGGCAATAACTCGCGGTTCTTCCGCCCATTTTCAGACTCTGGATAATACTCCCGCATTTTTTGCATTTCTGCTTAGCGCGGCCGTAAACAAAATGATATTTGCCCATTGTCCCCCAACTGCCGTCTGTCCGCACAAAATCTCCCACGCTGGAACCTTTAGCTTGTATGCCTTTAATTAGTATCGGCTTTATCCATTTATAAACTGTTGATAGTTCTTTATTGCTTAATGATATAACAGATCTCGACGGCACAACACCGGCGTGAAAAAGAATCTCATCGGAATAAATGTTGCCGATCCCCGCAACAACTTTCGGGTCCATTAATGCCAGTTTAACCGGACTATGCCTGCGTTTTTTTATGGCTGCAACAAATACTTCCGGAGTAAACTTTTTATCTAAAGGCTCCGGCCCATATTCTTTTAATTCTCTAACTTGATCGAGCTCACCGTCGGCCACTAATTTTATATAACCAAACTTTCGCGTGTCGTTAAAATACAAAACGCTTCCGTCTGTAAAATAAAAAATCACATGGGTATGCTTGGAGGGCAGCAAAACTTTTGGCGCGGTTGGGCGATTAAGCAAGCGGTACTCCCCTCCTGTGATGCGGCGAAGTTTTTTATCTTCAAAAATAAATTGTCCGGTCATCTTAAGATGAACCAGAAGGTTCAACATATTTCCTTCTCCCCTTGCGGGAGAAGGTGACCGCAGGTCGGATGAGGGAGAGAGGT
>CAZFQP010000054.1:0-1806 GCA_964520505.1 uncultured Candidatus Saccharibacteria bacterium
GCGGCTTTTAGCCTGCTGCTTTTAGATTTAGCTGTGGTTGGATTTTTTGGTTTATATCGGCCTGCCATAAAATCTGCGGATGCCATTGTGGTTTTGGGCGCGGCTATAAATACCCCGGCTCTATATAATAGAAGTTTAGAGGGTTTGCGGTTGTATGAAGCAGGGGACGCCAAAGTTATGGTGCTGTCCGGCGGCAGAATTTCCGACAAAGATATTTCCGAGGCAGGGTATATGCGAAAAGTTATTGAAAGCAAAGCGACCGGTCCGGTGCCGCTGATTTTGGAAGAAGAATCCCATTCTACTTATGAGAATTTAAAAAATACCAAAGCCAAAATTGGTTCAGGTAAAAGTTTAATTATAGTAAGCGATGAATACCATTTGGCGCGCGCGGTAATTATGGCCAAGCGTGATGGTTTTGGCCCGGTGTATTGGAGTTCGCCAAGCCCGGTGTATTATAAAAATTCCGAACTGGCTTTTTACTATTTGCGCGAGTTAGTGGCAATGTTGGCTTATTTGCCGAAGTTTATTATGGGGTAGTAAATGCAGATTTACGGATTTATACAGATTTACAGATACCTACAGATATAAACCCCAACAATTTGACGAAATTTAAGGGTTCTGGTATAATCCTATTAACTAAATATCCAAAGACAGTTGGCGATCAATTTGATCATAATCCGTACTTGTGCGGTAAGCCCACCGAGGAGCACCTAACTAGCTTATAGCTTCTGGCTATTAGCTTATAGGAGATCACTCGGGAAAACCCGAGTTTTTGTTTTATAAAGGATATTTAATAATTAAAGGTCGAGAGAGCGAATCTCTAGTTATCTGTAGATTCGTTCCATCAGTAAATCAGAATATATTATGGCTAAATTAAAATCACAAAAGGAAAAAGATTTAACCGAACTCACCGAGAAACTTAAAGGTGCTAAGTCTATTGTTATTACTTCTTATAGAGGAACAACAGTAAAAGATATGGATACCTTTAGAAATTCCCTGCGCAAGGAAAAAGTCTTTTCCAAAGTATACAAAATTCCGTTGGTAAAGAAAGCCATGGAAGCCAACGGCATTGCCGCTGCTACCGTAGACTATAAAGAACCCGTAATTTTGTCTGTTTCCCAGGACGACGAAACCGTTGCCGCTAGAATCATTAAAGGTTTAATGAAAGACATAAAAACCTTTTCCATGTTGGAAGGGGTTGTAGAAGGCAAGATGTTGAGCAAAGCGGAAATTACCGCGCTCGCCGACTTGCCGAGCAAAGATCAGCTCCGCGCTCAGTTTATGTCCGTGTTAAACGGTCCAGTGTCCGCCTTTGCCAGAGTTTTAAAAGCTCGCGCAGAGAAAATGGGCGAAACTGTCAGCGAAGCTGTGGCGCCAGCCGCTCCGGTTGCTGCCTAAAAACATTTTATCAATTTATCATTTTAACATACTAACATTTAAACATATTAACAATTTGGCTAATGCTAAAATGTTAATATGATTAGATGCTTACATGAAAGGTAATCCTTATGTCAGAAGAGACAAAGACTACCGTTGTCCCGGAAAAGTTTAAAGCGATTGTGGACGCGGTTGAAAAACTCACAGCCATTGAGCTGTCTGAATTAGTAAAAGTATTAGAAGAAAAATTTGGCGTTTCCGCCGCTGCCCCAATGATGATGGGTGCCGCCGCCGGAGCCGGCGCCGCCGCTGTGGAAGAAAAGACCGAATTCACAGTTGAATTAGCCGAAGCCGGTGCCAACAAGATTAACGTGATTAAAGTTGTCCGCGAAGTCACCGGTTTGGGCTTAAAAGAAGCCAAAGACATTG